>JACKNC010000002.1:300000-600000 GCA_024235095.1 Gammaproteobacteria bacterium | reverse complement strand
TGACAGTCCCCGGTTACCCAGCGGATAGTCAGCATACTCCAGCGCCAGCATCCAGGCGCTGAACAATGCCCATAACACCGGGGCCGCAACATTGATCACCGGTATAAAGGACAGAATCAGGACTGGAATCGCCCAACCGATGAAATACAGCAGCTTACTCAGTTCCGCCAGCGGACTCAGAACCAGCTCCTTCCAACTCAGGCCGGTTTCAGATCGGGAGGACCGCTCTGGACGAGCCAGTTTCTCCACCCGTTCCGCCAGCAAGCTATTGAATGGAGCAGCGATCAGATTCGCCACAACCGAGAAAGTGTAAAACACGATCACTAACACGGTTAGCACGAAAATTGGCCAAAGCAACCAGTGCAGCCAGCTCAACCAGCCGGGCAGCCAGCTCTGCACCATCTGATCCCAATGCTGGAACTGATCGAAACTCCACCAGACGCCAACACCGAACAACAGCGTATTGATGAGTAGCGGAATCGCCACGAAACCGCGCAATCCGGCGCGGGGTAACCAGCGCAGACCGGTCAGTATATAATCCGCACCTTTAAAGGGGGAAGAACTCATGATATTGAGAACCCTCGCTGTCAATGCCAGCATTCGTTTCAAAACACGACAATCTACGTTACTATTTTCAATTATACCAATGAATGCGATGTCGCCGTCCCGGTTACCGGGATCGCTCATCGAGAACCATCCGGGAAAGTAGCGAGAGCAGACCGACATCGTGTCTGTCAGGCTTAATCGTCGTCAACCACAATAAGGAGTACATGCATGAAAAACCCTGTCCGCGTCGTGATCACTGGCGCCGCCGGCAACATCGGCTATGCCATGGCTTTCCGGATCGCTTCGGGCAGTATGTTGGGTCCCGATCAACCGGTGATCCTGCAATTGCTGGAAATCACCCCCGCGCTGCAAGCCTTGCAGGGGGTAGTGATGGAATTGAATGACTGCGCTTTCCCACTGCTGGCCAGCGTGGTCGCCACCGACGACCTGAAGACGGCTTTCACTGACGCCAACTACGCCATGCTGGTCGGCGCGCGGCCGCGCGGCCCCGGCATGGAACGCAAGGATTTGCTCACCGCTAACGGCGCTATTTTTGGACCGCAGGGCAAGGCGCTGAATGATCATGCTGCCCGCGACGTGAAAGTGCTGGTCGTTGGCAATCCGGCTAACACTAACTCCTTGATCGCCGCCAGCAGCGCGCCGAGTCTGAGTCCACGCCAGTTTCACGCCATGACCCGGTTGGATCACAACCGCGCTTTGAGTCAACTGGCGGCCAAGACCGACTCGCATGTCAATGACATCAAGAAGATGATTATCTGGGGCAATCACTCCGCGACCCAGTACCCCGATATCAGTCAATGCACGGTCAAGGGCCAGGCCGCGACCGGACTGGTCGATCAGGGCTGGTACCGCGATACCTTTATTCCCGATGTGCAGCAGCGCGGCGCGGCAATCATTAAGGCCCGTGGCGCTTCTTCCGCCGCTTCCGCCGCCTCCTCGGCGATTGATCACATGCGCGACTGGGCGCTGGGCACTCCCGAAGGCGATTGGGTCAGCATGGCGGTGCCCGCCGATGGTTCCTATGGCATCAGCGAAGGCGTGATCTATTCTTACCCCTGCGTTTGCAAGAATGGCGACTACGAAATTGTGCAGGGCTTGCCGATCGACGAGTTCAGCCGCGGCAAAATGGACGCGACTGAAAAGGAACTGCGCGAAGAACGCGCCAGCATTGAAGATCTGCTGAAGTAGGCCGCGAGGCGCCAAGGTGTAGAACGGACAACTTGCCCGTTCTACACTTGTGTTCCAAGTCAGTCCTGTACGGGCAAACAGGAAATTTCCCAGTAACCGACTACACTGTTTGCTGCCGACAATCATAAAAGTCGCATTTCTAAACCATTGAAGCTGGAGGATACTCAAGTATGACTTACGAAGAATTCCATCGCTGGTCCATCGACGATCCCGAGGGATTCTGGGGCGAACAGGCCCAGTTGATTCACTGGAACAAACTGCCGCAAAAAATTCGGGATTACAGCAACCCACCATTTTGCAAATGGTTTGTCGGCGGTGAGACCAATCTGTGCTACAACGCGGTAGACCGGCATCTCGCAGATCGCGCCGACCAAAATGCGCTGATTTACATTTCGACGGAAACCAACGAGACGGTCATCTATAGTTATGCCGAACTGCACCGTGAAGTGAATCGCTTCGCCGCTGTGCTGCAATCGCTGGGAGTCGGGAAAGGCGACCGGGTCATCATCTATATGCCGATGATCGCCGAAGCCTTGTTCTCTATTCTGGCCTGCGCCCGAATCGGCGCCATTCACTCGGTGGTGTTCGGCGGTTTCGCCGCCTACAACCTGGCGGTGCGCATCGACGACGCCAAGCCTAAGGTCATGGTTACCTCCGATGCCGGCATGCGTAATGGCAAGGCCGTGCCCTACAAGCACCTGGTCGATGAGTCTTGCAGCTTGGCCAAGTTCCCGCCGGAAAAAGTGGTGATGTGCAACCGGGGCCTGGATAAGGGCCTGACGCTGGTGGAAGGCCGCGATTTGGATTACGCGACCCTGCGCGCCCAGCACATGGACGCCGAGGTTCCTGTCGTCTGGTTGGAGTCGAACGAACCCAGCTACATCCTCTATACCTCTGGCACGACCGGCATTCCCAAGGGTGTGCAGCGCGATGTCGGCGGTTACGCGGTGGCGCTGGCTTCCACCATGAAGCATCTTTACCACATCAATCCGGGCGAAACCATGTTCGCCACGTCCGATATCGGTTGGGTGGTGGGGCATTCCTACATTGTCTACGCTCCGTTGATCAACGGCTCGCCGACCATTTTCTACGAGGGAATGCCAACCCGGCCTGACCCCAGCGTCTGGTGGAAAATTGTCAATGAATACCAGGTGCGGACCATGTTCTCGTCGCCGACGGCGGTGCGCGTGCTGAAAGGCCAGGATCAGAAGTATATGAAGATGCATGACGTGTCTTGCCTGCGCTACCTGTTCCTGGCTGGCGAACCACTGGATGAGCCGACCTCGCGCTGGATTACCGACGCCTTGCAGATTCCGGTCATCGACCACTACTGGCAGACCGAAACCGGCTGGCCGATGCTGTCCTATCTGCCAGGCGTGGACTTGAAACCCAATCGCTTCGGTTCGCCTGGATTCCCCGTGTATGGCTATAACATCCGGGTGATCAACGAAGGCACTGGCGAGGAAGTGCCACGTGGCGAAAAGGGTGTGTTGGTCGTAGAGCCGCCTTTACCGCCGGGTTGCTTAAGCACCGTTTGGGGCGATGACAAACGTTTTGTGCAGAGTTACTTCTCCAGCTTCAAGGAGCTGCTCTACACCTCCTCCGACTGGGCAGTGTGCGATGAAGAGGGTTACTACTTCATTCTGGGCCGCACTGACGACGTCATCAACGTCGCGGGCCATCGGCTGGGCACCCGCGAAATCGAAGAAGCCATCCAGGCGCATTCAGCAGTCGCCGAGGTCGCGGTGATTGGCATCGCCGACAAGGTCAAAGGTCAGGTGCCTGTTGGTTTCGCTCGCTTGAAAGATCCGACGCAGCTTGAAGCCGCCGGCGCCGTCGAGCGCCTGGAGAAGGAGATTATCGCCAAGGTGCAGGAACTGCTGGGCGCGGTGGCCAAGCCGCATAACGTTCACTTTGTCAGCGCTCTGCCCAAAACTCGTTCCGGCAAGCTGCTGCGACGGTCAATTCAGGCGCTGGCTGAGGGGCGCGATCCCGGCGATCTGTCCACCCTGGACGATCCGAACTCGCTGGAAGAAGTGCGCCGCGCTATCGGACAGCACTAAGCAGTTTTGCTGATTCATTGTTGAATCATTAGCCGACATCCCGTCTCCTGTACAGGAGGCGGGTTTTTTTTATTGTCTTTCCGCATGGAAACCGGGCAAATTCAGGAGCAACTTCCTGTTTCTGTTCCTGACCCCCAACGACCATCAGCATTATCGCTCACCTGACGTTTGTCCAGACTTTGGGATTAGCGAACTGGAGCAGCACTGCCTCGGCAGTGGTCAACGGATGACGAATTATTCGTGAATCCAGCCGGACGCCCGGCGCGCACAACTTCCAGGCCAGCCATAACGGGTTTCCGGCAAATATGGCTCGCGGTAGGAAGAGGCGCAACGGTTGAGACGGGTGTTGCGGCCCAAGAAGGAACGGGCGGCGGGCGCAATTCTATACGCTAGCCAGTCTGCGCACCTGCGAGGAGAACTTTGCCCGTCATCGGCAACTATAACCTACTGATTTGGATTGGTCGGGGCGAGAGGATTTGAACCTCCGACCACCTGCACCCCATGCAGGTGCGCTACCAGGCTGCGCTACGCCCCGATATTGGCGGCAAGCCGCCGAAATGAAAGGACATTCTAATGCAAACAATCGAGCTTGCCAAGCATTCCTGGAAGATTTAACCTTTGAACTTGTCAACTCGCGCCTTCAGTTTCTGCCCGGGTCGGAATGTTACCACTCGCCGGGCAGTGATCGGAATTTCCTCACCTGTCTTCGGATTGCGCCCCGGTCGCTGGTTTTTGTCACGCAAGTCAAAATTGCCGAATCCGGACAATTTTACCTGGTGCCCATCCTCCAGCGCACTGCGAACCTCCTCGAAAAAAATTTCAACCAGTTCCTTGGCTTCACGCTTGTTGATGCCTAATTCCTCGAATAATCGTTCCGCCATATCGGCTTTTGTCAGTGCCATACCCCTAAACTCCTTATATCCTGAGCGTTGCGCCAAATTGTTCCGTGAGTCCCGCAATAATGCCGGATACGGTCTCATCAACCATGCTATCGGTAAGATTGCGCGAAAAATCCTGTAAATTCAACCCAAAGGCCAAACTTTTTCGACCTTCGGCAATTCCCTTGCCCCGGTAGACGTCAAACAGCCACGCTTCGCGTAGCAAAGGGCCGCCCCGTTGGCGAATATGATTCTGTACAGCCTGTGCCGTGACATTTTCATCCACCACAATCGCTAGATCGCGGCGGCTGACCGGAAAGCGGGACAATTCCTGGAACACAGGCAATCGCGCCGCTTGCAATCCCGCCAGCCGCAACTCAAAAACGAAGACATCGCCTTCTACATCCAGCGCCTGCGCAACCCGTGGATGTAGCGCACCCATCCAACCCATCGACTCCCCGGATCGCTCAATCCGGGCGCTCTGACCTGGATGCAGCGCCGGATGCGTGGCGGCGACAAACCGGAACGCTCCTAACTCGCCCGTCAAGGCCAACAGCGCCTCGACATCGGCCTTCAGGTCGAAAAAATCCAGCATCCGCACCGGCGCGTCCCATTGTTCTGGTAAGACCGGTCCCGCAGCGACGCCACCGAGAAACAGTTCTTGCCGCAATCTTTCCTTGTTGGGCAAAAAGTTCAGACCCTGCTCGAACAATCGCACCCGTGATTGTTGACGCTTTTGATTATAGATCAGCGCTTTCAATAAACCTGGCCATAAACTGGTGCGCATCACCGCCAGATCAGCGGAAATTGGATTCGCCAGCGCCAGCGGCTTGCATTCAGGATCCAAATGTTTCTGAAAAATAGGGTCGACAAAACTATAAGTGATGGCTTCCTGAAAACCTCGTTGCACCAGAGTTTCACGCAACCGTTCCAAACCAAGCTGTTCTTCCGGTTGCGCAGGCATCTCCAACCGGGTGAGCGGTCGGTTGGCCGGCGCCCGATCATAGCCATAAACGCGGATGACCTCTTCGATTAAATCCGCTTCCAGGGCAATGTCAAAACGACTACTAGGCGGAACCACCAGCCAATGATCAACCTCGGTCACCACCACCATACCCAACCGGCGCAAGATATCTTCGACCTGAATACGTGGAATCTCCATGCCTAACAGTTTACAGATGCGCGTCGGCCACAAACGGATCGCCGGCTCCGTCGGCAAATGCTCCGGCGATACGGCTTCAACAATCGGTCCCGGTTGACCGCCCGCCATATCGATCAACAGCCGCGTAGCGCGTTCGGCGGCGCGGCGCTGTAATTGCGGATCCACGCCACGCTCGAAACGGTAGGAAGAGTCCGTTTGCAACCCGTAACGGCGAGCGCGACCGGCGATGCTGGCGGGCGCAAAAAAGGCGCTTTCCAGGAACACATCGCGCGTCGCGTCGGTGCAGGAACTAATTTCGCCACCCATGATCCCGGCTAGCGCCAGGGGACCTTGATGATCGGTAATTAGCAGAGTCTCGACATCCGGTTCAATGACCACCCCATTGAGCAGCTCCAGTCGGTCGCCGGGCCGGGCGCGACGCACCTCAATTCCTCCCGTCAAACGGTTTAAATCGAAGGCATGCATGGGTTGGCCGAGTTCCAGCATCACATAATTGGTCACATCCACCAGCGGTCCCAGACTGCGAATGCCCGCCCGGCGCAATCGTTCCTTCATCCACAAAGGAGTTTCGGCGGTGGGATCAACCCCGCGAATGACGCGACCCACGTAGCGTGGACAGTCTGCAGGATCAAGCAAGGTCACCGGGAAGGCCGCGTCCAGCGCCGGTTGCATCGCCTCCACCGCCAGCGGTTGGAAATCACACCGGTTGAGAACGGCGACCTCACGGGCTACGCCTTCCATGCCCAGGCAGTCGCCCCGGTTAGGCGTTAATTCAATTTCGATGATGGTGTCATCCAGCCCGAGCAGTTCGCGCACGCTCTGACCAGGTTGACTGTCAGCCGGCAATGGCAAGAGTCCATCGGAACTTTCCGCCAGACCCAATTCCCTGGCTGAACACAGCATACCCTGTGACTCGACGCCGCGCAGTCTGGATTTTTTAATCGCTAATCCGCCGGGCAACACTGCGCCGATCAGGGCGGTCGGCGCGCACATCCCGACCGCGACATTCGGTGCGCCACAGACAATGTGCAGAGGGGTAGCCTGGCCGACATCCACGGTCGCCACCCGCAACCGGTCGGCGTCGGGATGCGGAACTACATCCACAACCCGGCCTGCGACCACCTGCGCAAAAGCGGGCGCAGCAGGCTCCAGATGATCCACTTCCAGGCCAGCCATCGTCAATTGCGCGGCCAGTTCAATGCTGGACAGATCAGGATCGACCCATTCCCGCAACCATTGTTCGCTGACTTTCATGCTGATGATCTCACTGAAACTGCTGCAGGAACCGCAGATCGTTGTCGAAGAATAAGCGCAAGTCATTGACGCCATAGCGCAACATGGTCAGTCGCTCAACGCCCATGCCGAAGGCATAGCCCGTGTAGCGCTCACTATCGATCCCCACTTTGTCAAACACCGCCGGATGCACCATGCCGCAACCGAGCACCTCCAGCCAGCCACTCTGCTTGCACACCCGGCAACCGTCGCCGCTGCAAATGACACAGGCGATATCCACTTCAGCCGAGGGTTCAGTGAAGGGGAAATAGGAAGGACGAAAGCGGACCGCCAGATCGCGCTCGAAGAAGTTCCGCAGGAAATCATCCAGCACCCCCTTCAAGTCAGCGAAACTCACTTCCTCGTCAACCAGCAATCCCTCGACCTGATGAAACATTGGCGAGTGGGTCACGTCGGAATCACAACGGTAAACCCGGCCCGGGGCGATAACTCGAATCGGCAGCGGTTGGGTTTCCATCACGCGGATTTGCACCGGTGAGGTGTGCGTGCGCAGCAGGGTATGCGCGTCAAAATAAAACGTGTCATGCATCGCCCGCGCCGGATGATGCGGAGGGATGTTGAGCGCCTCAAAATTGCGGAAATCGTCCTCAACTTCCGGCCCTTCGGCGATGGTAAAGCCAACTCTAATGAACAGTTCCTCGATCCGGGTCAGCGTGCGGCTGAGCGGATGATAGCCGCCGGGGCGCTGGCCGCGTCCAGGTAGCGTGACGTCGAGCGCTTCACTGGCCAGTCGGGCATCCAGCTCTATCGCTTCCAATTCGATCTTGCGCGCGGCAAGGGCCGTTTCCAGCGCCTGTTTGGCTTCGTTGATGGCCTGACCGGCTTGACGGCGCTCCTCGGGGGGCAGTTTGCCCAGTTCCTTGAGCCGCTCGGTAAGCGCGCCTTTTTTGCCAAGATAGTGAACACGTACTTGATCCAGAGCAGCAAGATCGCTGGCTCCAGCAATAGCCGTCTGGGCGGTTTGCAATAATTCGGGCAATGCATCCACGCGGGTGGGTCTCGTAACGATAGCTCACAAAAAAGGGAAAGGATCGCGCCCTTTCCCCATGATGAGAAGTGGGGGAATCGTTCAGGCGACGCCGAGGGCAACCTTGGCGCGGTTGGCCAATTCAGCGAAGGCCGGTTTGTCGAACACCGCCAGATCAGCCAGAACCTTACGGTCAATTTCAATAGCGGCTTTTTTCAGACCATTGATCAGCCGGCTGTAGGACAGGCCATTTTCATGGGCGCCAGCGTTAATACGCACGATCCATAACGCGCGGAAATCGCGTTTCTTCTGGCGGCGGTCGCGGTAGGCGTATTGGCCGGCCTTAATCACCGCCTGTTTGGCGACCCGGTACACCCGACTGCGGGCACCGTAATAGCCTTTGGCTTGTTTAAGGACCTTCTTATGGCGGGCGTGAGCGGTAACGCCGCGTTTCACTCGAGGCATGGCTTAGTTTCTCCGATCCAGCAACATCAGGCGTAAGGCAACATCTGGCGCACGGCTCGGGTATCCACTGCCGCGATGGTCGTTGTACCACGCAATTGGCGTTTCCGCTTGGCGCTCTTTTTGGTCAGGATGTGCCGGAGATGCGAGTGGGAACACTTGAACTGGCCGGAACCGGTGCGGCTAAAGCGTTTAGCTGCGCCACGATTACTTTTCATTTTGGGCATTGCATGACTCCGCAATTTTAAAAGTTTAATTCAATTCAGGGATTAACCCCGATCTGCGTCAAAGACCGGGAGTAGTCGGCGTCTGGCAGGGAAAATTATTTCTTTTTGACCGGCGCGATGGTCATCACCATCTGCCGCCCTTCCATGCGGGGCCGTTGCTCCACTGCGCCGTAAGCGGTGAGATCATCTTCGACGCGCTTGAGAAGGTTGAGGCCAAGGTCCTGGTGCGCCATCTCGCGGCCGCGAAACCGCAACGTCACCTTGGCCTTGTCGCCTTCACTCAGGAAACGGATCAGGTTGCGCAGTTTGACCTGATAATCTCCTTCGTCCGTGCCTGGACGAAACTTGATTTCCTTGACCTGGATTTGTTTTTGCTTCTTTCGAGCTTCGCTTTGCTTCTTGGCCTGCTCAAACCGGTATTTACCATAGTCCATGATGCGGCAAACCGGCGGCTTGGCGTTCGGGGAGATTTCCACCAAATCCAGTTCGGCTTCCTCAGCCATCCGCCTGGCTTGCACCAGGGAGACAACCCCCGCCTGCTCGCCGTCCTGATCAATCAGGCGTACTTCGCGCCCGGTGATCTCTTCGTTGAGCCGGAGTTCATTATTCGCAGCGATGTTGCGGTCCTCCAATCGTTATTCAGTTCGCCCGCGCCGGGCAATATCGGCTTGCAGCTGCTCCACGAAGGCGGGCAGGCTCATACTGCCCAGATCCTGGCCAGTGCGGGTGCGCACCGCAACGGTCTCGTTTTCCATCTCTCGGTCGCCAACGACCAGCAGATAGGGAACGCGCTGCAAAGTATGTTCGCGAATTTTAAAACCGACTTTCTCGTTTCTCAAGTCAGACTCGACCCGGAAACCTTGTCGCGCAAGGGATTTTTCAACCTGGACGGCATATTCGGCCTGGTGGTCGGTAATATCGAGCACTATTGCCTGCACCGGCGCCAGCCAGGCCGGCAGCGCGCCAGCATATTGCTCGATCAGAATGCCAATGAACCGTTCCAGCGAACCGAGAATCGCCCGATGCAGCATGACGGGAACCCGCTTGCTTCCGTCCTCGGCGATGTAATGCGCGTCCAGCCGACCCGGCATGGAGAAATCGACTTGAATGGTGCCGCATTGCCAGAGTCGGTCCAGGCAGTCGCGCAGCACAAATTCGATCTTGGGACCGTAGAACGCGCCCTCACCGGGTTTGAGCCGCCAGGGCAGCTCAGTACGGTTCAGCGCCAGCTCCAGCGCCTTCTCCGCCTTGTCCCAGACCTCGTCACTGCCAACCCGCTTGTCGGGACGGGTGGCTAGAGCCAGTTGTACTTCAGTGAAACCGAAATCGGCGTAGACCTGGAACAGTAGATCCATAAACGCCGTGACTTCCGGCTGAATCTGCTCCTCGGTGCAGAAGATGTGGGCATCGTCCTGAACAAAATTGCGCACCCGCATCAAACCATGCAACGTGCCAGACGGTTCATTGCGGTGGCAGGAACCGAATTCAGCCATCCGTAACGGCAAATCACGATAGCTTTTTAGTCCCTGGTTGAAAATCTGGATATGACCGGGGCAGTTCATCGGTTTCACCGCGTAATCGCGGTTCTCCGAAGCCGTCGTGAACATGTCGTCGCGGAATTTTTCCCAGTGTCCCGAGCGTTCCCACAGGCTGCGGTCAATGATCTGCGGAGTATGGACTTCCTGGTAGCCATATTCGCGCAACATTTGCCGAATATAGTTCTGCACTTCGACATAGACGCGCCAGCCCCGATCATGCCAGAACGCCATGCCCGGCGCTTCTTCCTGGACGTGGAACAGGTCCAGCGCTTTGCCCACCCGGCGATGATCGCGCTTTTCGGCTTCTTCCAACCGATGCAGGTAGGCTTTCAGCGCTTTTTGATCCGTCCAGGCGGTGCCATAAATGCGTTGCAGCATCTCGTTGCGGGAGTCGCCGCGCCAGTAAGCGCCGGCCACCTTCATCAGCTTGAAGGCTTTCAACTTCCCGGTCGACGGCACGTGCGGGCCGCGACAAAGGTCGATGAAATCATCCTGCTGATAAAGGGAAATATCCTCGCCGGAAGGAATATCGGCAATGATTTGCGCTTTGTACTCTTCGCCCATGTTGCGAAAGAAGGCGACGGCTTCGTCGCGGGGCATGACCGAGCGGGTGACGGGAATATCCCGCGCCGCCAGCTCCTCCATGCGCGCCTGAATCCGCTCCAGATCATCGGGAGTGAAAGTACTCTCGAAAGCGAAGTCATAGTAGAAACCGTTTTCGATGACCGGACCAATCGTCACCTGGGCGCTGGGATAGAGTTGCTTCACCGCATGGGCCAGCAGATGGGCGCTGGAATGGCGGATAATATCCAGCCCTTCCGGATCGCGTTCGGTAATGATGGCCAGGTGGGCGTCCTGGTCAAGCACATGCGAGGTATCGACCAGGCGGTCATCGACCTTGCCAGCCAGAGCGGCTTTGGCCAGTCCGGGGCCAATCGCGGCGGCAACCTCCCGGACGCTGACGGGATTCTCGAAGACGCGCTGGCTGCCATCGGGGAGCGAGATGGTCGGCATCGCTACAATTCTCTTGATCGACTGAGGGTTTTCCAGGGAGTTGGAAATAGTAAAGGGCGCACCATTTAACCTTCTTTTGGAAGGAAGGCGCGCCCCTTCGATAATCGCTTTGCTGTGCAACCTACAAAATCTGGTAGGCGCGATTGGACTCGAACCAACGACCCCCACCATGTCAAGGTGGTGCTCTAACCAACTGAGCTACGCGCCTAAGCAATAGGCGCGGAAGATTACCCAAAGAAGGCGGGATTGGCAAGGGTTCAGATGAAAAAAGCCAAAGCAATCGCACAATGGTGCTCTGTGAGGGAGTTGACAAGCCAAGGGGAGACCCGGTATTTGGATTGCACCACTAAATATTCTTATGAGAACACGATGGCTCATCGATTCATCACTGTCGAAGGCGGCGAAGGCGCCGGTAAAACCACGCAACTGGCCTTCATGCGCGACTATCTGGAACAGGCCGGTTATTCGGTCGTGATCACCCGCGAGCCGGGCGGTACAACATTGGGCGAAGAAATTCGTGCTCTGTTGCTCGGCCATCGCCATGACGGCATGGCGTTGACGACGGAAACCCTGCTGATGTTCGCCGCCCGCGCTGAGCATCTGGAACGAGTCATTCGCCCCGCGCTGGCCCGGGGCGACTGGGTGTTGTGTGACCGCTTCACCGACGCGACTTATGCTTATCAGGGCGGCGGGCGTGGCCTGTCCCTGGAGCAAATTGCGGATCTGGAAACGTGGGTGCAGGGCCATCTGCGTCCCGATCTGACCCTGTTGTTTGATTTGCCGGTGGAAGTTGGATTGGCCCGAGCCGGGAAACGCAGCATAGCGGATCGCTTTGAACAGGAAGATCAGGCGTTTTTCGAGCGGGTTCGGGCGACTTACTGGGAGCGCGCCTTGCAAAATCCGGATCGCTATCGAATCGTGAACGCCAACCAGCCGATTGAAGCCGTTCGCCATGAAATTGAAAGCATTCTCGCCGCCATCATGTCATAAAGCGCTAACATTCCAAACCAGGTATGCTATGCGTCGGTTCATACCTCGTTCAACCTCGATTCAGGATTCTCCCGATGAGCAGTCATTCCCCCATCACCCGCGAATGGTTTGATCAAGTCATGGTTCTCAACTACGCCCCGGCGGCGATCATCCCGGTGCGTGGCGAAGGCTCCCGTTTGTGGGATCAGGAAGGGCGAGATTACATCGACTTCGCCGGCGGCATTGCCGTGACCGGGCTGGGGCACGCTCACCCGCAGCTCTTGGCCGCGCTCACCGAACAGGCGCAAAAGCTCTGGCATGTCAGTAACGTCCTGACCAATGAACCGGCGCTGAAGCTCGCCCGTCGGTTGTGCGATCTAACCTTTGCCGAACGGGTGTTTTTCGCCAATTCCGGCGCCGAGGCCAACGAAGCCGCGCTCAAGCTGGCCCGCAAGTATGCTTCCGACCACTTCGGCGCGGACAAGCATGAAATCATCGCCTTTACCCAATCGTTCCACGGACGTACGCTGTTCACCGTAACCGTCGGCGGGCAGCCCAAATACACCCAGGGGTTTGAACCTCTGCCGCCGGGCGTCACCCATGTTCCGTTCAATGATCTGGACGCTTTCGCCACTGTCATCTCTGACCGCACCTGCGCGGTCATTGTCGAGCCGGTGCAGGGCGAAGGCGGCGTGACTTGCGCGACCCCGGAGTTTCTGCAAGGACTGCGCGAACTTTGCGACCGCCATCAGGCGCTGCTGATCTTCGATGAAGTGCAATGCGGCAATGGGCGCAGCGGTCATCTTTACGCCTATATGGCCTACGGCGTCACCCCGGATATCCTGGCGACCGCCAAGGGACTGGGCGGTGGCTTCCCCATCAGCGCTATGCTCACTACCACTGCAATCGCTGAAAGTCTCAACGTCGGCAGCCACGGTACGACCTACGGCGGCAATCCACTGGGTTGTGCGGTCGCCAACGCGGTGCTGGATCTCATCAGTGATCCCGAATTGTTGGCAGGAGTTCAGCGCAAGCATGAAGTCTTCATGGCCGGTCTGCGCCGGATCAATGAGCAGTTTCACTTGTTCCGGGAATTGCGCGGCATGGGTCTCTTATTGGGTTGCGAATTGATTGAAACCTGGCGAGGGCGCAGCCGGGAATTCATCAAGGCAGCGCTCGATGAAGGGTTGCTGGTGCTGGTCGCCGGGCCGGATGTGATCCGGTTAGCGCCCTCGCTGATTATCCCCGATGAATTGATTGAAGAGGGTTTACAGCGTCTTGAGCGGGCGATTGCGCGTCTGCTTTCCCCAACTGCTGCTTAACATCCCGGTTGGGTTGCCAAAACAGCAATCCTGCCTAACCCGAGGAATTGGCCCATGCAACGCGATAAGGCTGAACCCATTCAGATTGAGTGCCCGAAATGTCGGCACACGGAGATCGTTTACATCCCCATAGAAGCGATCCCTCGCTGCCCGGAATGCGGCACACCGATGATTATCAAGGAGTTGCTGGATGAGGGTAAGTCAACCTGAGTACGGCTCAAGTCTGCTCTTCTTTAGCTCTTCGGACGGCTTGGATTTCCGCCTATCTTGCTAATGATGCAGGATAGGCGGAACCAGATAATCGTTGTTAGGCCAGAAAAACGATAAAACTACGATAATGACATACAGCGGATCGAAGGATTTCTCGGCGATGCATCGTCTTACGGATCTTTCGAGTCGTAAGCGCTAGCCACAGTGTGGCGAGAGAAACAAGACGAACTCCAGAGAAACGGGCGTTTTTCAGGATTTTCTCAAAAAGCTACAACGCGAGTGGGCCATCGAAACCGGCATAATTTCAAAATCTGTACAGGAGAGTAATGCATGTCGAATCAGACCTGTCGTATTTTATTACCCTTTGCACTTTCCTTGTCATTTTCAGGGCTTATTGGGTGTATTCAGCCCTCCTTTGCCCAGAATTCCAGTCATACTCAGCAAGCCGAAGCGCGACAACGGTTAACCCCGGAAGAGCGGGCAACCTGCCGGGCGCAAGCGAAACAAGGCTACAACCGTGAAGAACGGCGGCAGTTGTTTCGGGAATGCCGGGAGGGCATGTTAAGTGCTTCGATGTCGCCAATAACCCCTGCGCCAGAATCATCAATGGCAAATCCAGCAGCGGTTCAGGCGACCCCGAAAAGAAATGCCGCAACCGACGCGCAAATCATTGCCGAAGCGACCGGTGGCGAGTTGAAGGCAACTAAGGGAAAGTACTATGTCAAGGATTGTGAGCGATGGGTTGAATACGAAGCAAAAGTAGTCGATCTAAACAGCGACGGCCAACCAGAAGTTTTTACCCTTGAATTTGGAGGAATTTGCTTTGGTCAGCTTGGCGCCTATATGAATCTATACATCAAAGATAATCAAGGTCAATGGCAGCCACAATTTGGTTTTGATGGCTTTTACAAGGTGCTTAAGACCAAGAATCAGGGTTACCCTGACATTGCGATTGTGGGGGACCCTGATGCTGTAGTGGACAGTTCGCATTGCCCGGTTTGGCGTTGGAACGGGCAGGAGTATGACATCTACAAGCAGTGTCCATAAGCCTTATAGCAACATCGCGCGGCAGTGATGAAACCTACGGTTTACGCGATGTTCGACTTTCAGGCGATCAGGCCCTCAAACTGGAGGTCTGACCGACCGACTTGTCGGTTCATGAAAATACCCAAGGTGTGCGCTAAGACTTTTCGGGCGATCCGACTCGTCAAGTGCCACACATCCCGCGCCCGGATTTTCTCAAAATGGAATGGCTCGGTGAGCTGACCGATGACCGTTTCCACGAGGCGGCGGGTTCTCGTAAGCTGCTGGACAGCCCACGGGGGACGCGGATCGATCATGTTGGCCCGCAAGGGGGTTTGCAAGTCAATCCCGGTCGTGGCCAGTTCCGTCTGAAGAAAGGCGCTCAGGTAACCTTTGTCGCCGATCACCCAACCCTGAACACCTTCGGTCAAATCCCACAACGCCTCGCGTTCATCACCCGTAGCGGGCGTCACCGTCCACGCCGTGATGACGCCATGGATCGTGACCATCAGATGACCGTGAAGCCCGTAATAGTACTGCTTCTTTGCCGCACAATAGCCAAAATCCGCCACCGCAGGAAATAACCGACAGTGCGGGGCACGGGTCAACACACAGAGGGGCAGAGGGCAACCATCCACCAAGCGAATCGGGTCCGTCGCCGCCCCCAACTCGATCAGCAGCTGCTGATGAAGCCGCTGCTTGATCACCCACAGATTCG
This sequence comes from Gammaproteobacteria bacterium, assembly GCA_024235095.1. Taxonomy (NCBI): domain Bacteria; kingdom Pseudomonadati; phylum Pseudomonadota; class Gammaproteobacteria; species Gammaproteobacteria bacterium. The sequence continues at coordinate 584,399 of JACKNC010000002.1, read as the reverse complement.
CCGCCTGCTGGGCAAACGTCGTCCGCGATCCGAGTTCCGGGAACCACGACGGCCAATGACGACCGAAGTACTTCCAGATGCCCACATCCGTATCCAGCCCTAAGAACTCGCCGACGACTTCCATCGTGATCACTTCACTATCATTCAGCTTGGGGGCGAAGCCTCGCGAGCGTAAGCAGTGATCCCCGAGCAGGGCATTCAGGTGTTCGTCTACCCAACAAAACACCGTGATGATAAAGTCTTCGAGCGGCATGGCGGTCTCTCCGTGCGGTTGAGGCGGTTGGTTCCTCTCAGCTTAGCTCACATCGCCATGCCGCATCCGCCTGCTCTCATCTCCCCTCGGAAAAGTCGAACATCGCGTACGGTTTATCTGGAAACATCGGTCATTAGCTATTTGGCAGCCCGTCCCAGCCGCGATCTGATTGTGGCGGCGCACCAGCAAATCAGTCAGGAGTGGTGGGATACACGGCAAGCGTGGGCGTTATCCGTTTCAGCATTGGTCATTGCGGAAAGCCGCGCCGGCGATCCGGTAGTGGCCCAACGGCGGTTATTGTCCTGCTAATAGAGAAATTCACTAAAATATTCGTCATATAATTGATTTTTATAAATTATTAAAAAATACATCCCTTGGAATGTAGGGATCACTGCTAGCGAGACTATAGCGCTCCTGGATGGTATCCCGCTTTTGCATCTGAGCGATGCCGCGACCGACTTGGCGGAGCAACTCTTGAACCGCATGGCTTTACCTGCTCGCGCCAAGGACGACGCACTTCATATCGCCATAGCGACTGTACACAGGATAGATTATCTGTTGACCTGGAATTGCGTGCACATTGCCAATGCCTGCCAACGACCCTTCATCGAAACCCTTTGCCAAACGCTGGGCTATCGGCCTCCGGTGATTTGCACCCCGGAAGAACTATTAGGAGACCCTCTGCGTATTTCACGGGATGACGGCAGGTCGTTTCACGGAAGGCGGCAGGCCATTACACGGAAGGCGGCGGGTTGTTTCGCCAATGAGCAGCGACGCAGGTTAACAACTTGTAGGCTGGTTCCTTTTTTTCCGAGGAGGAACTCATGCCGACTGAGAGGTTATCCATGCGCAAGATTCAAGAAGTGCTTCGTTTGCAGGCGGCGGGCCATAGCCAACCACAAATTGCCCGGAGTTGCGGGATCGGCCGTAGCACGGTCGGAGAGTATCTGCAACGCGCCCGACGAGCGGGCCTGGGTTGGCCCCTGCCCAAGGGCATGATGGCCGATGAATTGGAACGACGGTTGTTTCCGCCGCGCCCCGCCGCTGGGTCTGCGGATCGCGGAAAACCGGATTGGGCCACCGTCCACCAGGAATTACGCCGCCCCGGCGTCACCTTGTGGCTCTTGTGGGAAGAGTACAAAGCCACGCATCCCCAGGGCTATCAATACACCTGGTTCTGCCAGCAGTATCGGGCTTGGGTGGCGCATACCGATGTGGTGATGCGCCAGACCCATCGGGCCGGTGAGAAGGTGTTTGTGGACTACGCCGGTCCCACCGTGCCCATCGTGGACCGCATCACGGGTGAACTCCGCCAGGCCCAAGTGTTTGTTGCGGTGCTGGGCGCCAGCAATTACACCTATGTGGAGGCGACCTGGACCCAAGGACTGGATGACTGGCTCATGGCGCATGTCCGGGCCTTTGCATTTTTCGGCGGTGTCCCGGAAATTGTGGTTCCAGATAATTTGAAAACCGGCGTCCAGACGCCGCACCGCTATGAGCCCGACCTCAACCCCAGTTATCTGGAGTTAGCCGCCCATTATGGCGTCGCGGTGATCCCCGCGCGTGTCCGAAAACCGCGTGATAAAGCCAAAGCGGAAAGTGGCGTGCTCGTGGTGGAACGCTGGATTCTGGCCCGCTTGCGCCATCGGACTCTGTTCAGTCTCGACGAACTCAACACGGTCATCCGCGAACTGCGCGACGCCCTCAATCAGCGCGCCTTCAAAAAACTCCCCGGTTCCCGTCAGCATTGGTTTGCAACGCTGGAACAACCGGCGTTGCGTCCCTTACCGGCCGAACCCTACGTGTTCGCGCAATGGAAAAAAGCGCGCGTCAACATTGACTATCACATTGACATCGAGCGCCATTACTATTCGGTCCCCTACCTCCTGGTGCGCCAGGAAGTGGAGGTGCGCCTGACCGCCACCACGGTCGAGGTCTTCCATCAACGTCAGCGGGTGGCTTGTCATCGCCGCCATCCGCAGCCTGGTCGCCATACCACCGTAACCGCCCACATGCCCAAAGCCCATCGGGAGTACGCCGAATGGACGCCCGAACGGTTAGTGCGCTGGGCTCACCAGACCGGCCCCCACACGGCGACTCTAGTGGAACGTATCCTGGCCACGCGGCCCCATCCTCAGCAGGGCTACCGCTCGTGCTTGGGCATCTTGCGTCTGGGCAAAGCCTATGGCGCCGACCGCTTGGAGGCCGCCTGTCAGCGCGCGTTAGCCATTGGGGGACTGAGTTACAAGAGCATCGAGTCGATTCTCAAGCATGGCCTGGACCAGCAACGCCTCCCGGATGCGGGGACTTCGCCACCGCCCATCCCTTCGACCGCGACCCACGCGAACGTGCGCGGCGCACGCTATTACCAATAACCCAGGAGCCTCCGCCATGCTGAAACAACCCCTTCTCGATCATTGTCTTGCTAATAGTTATCCCCACAAAAATCATGCTGGAGCTTTTTCAGGATTAGCGTATTGAGTATCAGGGAGCCTAAAAAATGATTTGACCCTTTCCTGAAATTCTTTTAGCTTTTCCAAAGCAGAATAAACGCGCGCTCTGAAATCAGCCCGGTTTTTAATTGGCTCCTTTTCCAGATGATCATTTTTGATCTCATTCCAAACCTGTTCATCCGGATTTAACTCTGGCGAGTGGGGGGGAAGAAAGAACAAGCGGATTTGTTTTCGATGCGTCTCAAGAAAGGCTTTGACTTCTTTCGAGGTATGATAAGACGCATTGTCCGTGATGACAATTAATGGGCGCTCTCGACCCTCTAATGCCTTCTCTAAAAAGGCAATGAAAACCCCACTCACTCATTTTTGAGTGGTCACTTCAAATATTAACTCGCCCGTCGCCGTAACCATCGATAAAATGTGAAACCCACCCCGGTCATCACTCACTTTAATTTCAGGCGGATGACCGACTAAGCCCCACGTCCGTCCAGAACGCGTATGGCCTTGAACCCATGACTCATCCTGAAACGCAATATCCGCTCCAAGTTCTTGAGCCCGCTTCTGAATCTCTTTAAATTCTTCATTAATAAACTTTTTAACTTCCTCCTGATCCTGGTTTAAGGCATGATAACAAGGTTTTTGACAACTCAGTCCTAATTGATGTAAATGCAGACGAACCGTGGCATCCGATACCCATAAACCAAAGTACTCTTTCAATAAATTAACCATGATCTCTAAAGTCCATAAAACCGTATCATAGCCATGATCCGCCGGCGTCGTATTGAGTATCGTTTCTTTTAACCATCGATCAATATCCGGAGTCATCACACACGTGGCGCCGAGCGCTTTCCGGGTATCCAGGGCTTCTTCTCCTTCATAACGATAGTTGCGAAGCCAATCATAAATACTCGTTCGGTCGATACCCAAAAAATCAGCAACAAGCTCCGGACCATAATGCTTCTCTTCGACCGCGCGAACCGCAATACGCCGGATGTAATTCATCACTTCATCCGGTATTTTACGTGCATCAAACATCCATTCCGCGTTCATTGCCGCACCTCCTCTATAAATTTAGAGTCTCTAAAGAGGTCTTCTATAGTTATTAGACAATTTGATTAACGCTCAGTTCGTTGATAATGTAGGGATAATCGTTGGCAAGCCTACAACTGCACACCTTGAAACTCAGCGGCATGCGTCAGGCCTTGCACGAGCAACTCCAGATGCCCGATAGCGATCAGCTCAGCTTTACGGATCGCTTGAGTCTCCTGGTTGATCGCGAACTGACCGAACGCGCGAATCGTCGCCTCCAGTACCGCTTACAGCAAGCCCGTTTGCCCCAGCAAGCCTGCCGGGAAGACCTGGATTACCAACATCCCCGGGGCCTGGATAAAACCCTCATCCAGCATCTGCTCGGTGAACGCTGGCTTGTGGAGCATCTCAACTGCCTGATTACCGGCCCCACCGGCGTGGGGAAAACATGGATTGCTTGTGCCTTGGCTCAGCATGCGTGTCGTCTGGGCTATACCGCGCGCTATGTCCGTTTGCCCCGCTTGCTCCCTGAACTGGCGTTGGCCCGCGCCGATGGCCGCTATCCCAAGCTGCTACGCGAGTACGCTAAAGCACACGTGTTGGTCATCGATGACTGGGGCTTAACACCGCTCACCAGCGAGGGCCGCCGTGATCTTCTGGAAATCCTCGATGACCGGCATCACCGTCAATCCACCCTCGTGACCAGCCAGTTGCCCGTGGCAAGCTGGCACGCCTATCTGGACGAACCCACTCTGGCTGATGCCCTCCTCGATCGGCTCGTCCATAACGCCTACACCCTCAACCTGACCGGAGAATCCTTACGAAAACGTAAAACCCCCTTGACGAACTCCATCACGGAACAGTAAACACTCATCCACTGCGTCGCTGCGCTCCGACCGAGTGAAATACGCTGCCGCCTTCGACTGAACTCGCCGGCCGTCATCCCGTGAAATGGATGGCCGGCATCAGTGAAATACGCAACCCTCATGTGGACTGATCCGATTGTGAAAGAACTGCACGATTGGCGCACGGCCCATGCCGCTCAATTCCATCAGGACCTGCGAGCGATGGTGGACGACTTACGCCAGTTGGAGCAAGACTGGCCCGCACCGAAAATCGCCCCTCCACCCATTTTGCAGGAATCGCAAACTGAAGTGTCGTGCACCCGATCCATCAAAATAATGGGGAGAAAATGAAGTGAAAGGGTTTGATTGGAACATAAGCATGCATCTCCCCCCTTTGAAAAAGGGGGGTTGGGGGGGATTCCGCCTCCTTGCCCTCAGCTTGAGCCTTCCGATAGGGCTGGGCCTGAATACCCCCGCACCCGCCGCTGGCCTGAATGATACCGGCCGGACCACTTGTTACGACGATACCCAGGCCGTGACCTCGGAACCCAGCACTCACCCGCGCCAGGATTGCACCATCGGGCGAGATGCGGCGGCGGCAGCCGGCGTGTTGACCAAAGTGGGCGGTGGACACGCGGGCTTTGATTACACCAAGATCGCGAATGATGGCCGGGAATTGCCTGCTGATGCGGTACTCGGTTCCGGTCCCGGCGACTGGGCTTGCACTCGCGATAATGTGACTGACGTACTTTGGGAAGTGAAGACCGATGATCGCGGCCTACGGTACGGGGGCTGGAGTTATACTTGGTACGACGATATTCACACCGATAACAACGGGGGCGATCCGGGATCACTGGGTGGCAACACCTGCGGTGGTACCTTGCCCAACAGTCAATGTAACACTCAGGCGTATGCGGCGGCAGTGAATGCGGTGGGGTTATGCGGTTTCACTGACTGGCGCCTACCAACCGCAAATGAACTGTTCGAGTTAGTGGGTTTAGAACCTGGTGCATACATTGATACAAACTATTTCAAACATAGTGGATATAATTGGTCATCCTCTGTCCCTATCCCTATTACTACCCGTTCACGCCATGCAGTCATCGTTGCGCCCGGAGACACCCCCTCCAACCTAAGGATCGTTCCTAAGAACTACGTCATATATGATGTGCGTCTCGCACGTGGTGGACCAACCGGTTCAAGCAATCCAAGTCTAATCAATAAGGAGAACTGTTATCCAAATATCCAAGCAACGACGCCTACCGAAGATTTCATTTTGGACGATCTCAACGGCACAGCCACCCACGCTAAAACGGGTCTGACCTGGATGCGGTGCAGCCTGGGCCAAACTTGGGACAGCGCCACACGAACCTGTAGCGGTTCCGCACATACGTATACTTGGGGCGAGGCGCTGCGAACCGCGCAGGGCTATGCCTTTGCCGGATATAATGACTGGCGTGTACCAAATATTAAAGAATTGCTTACAATTTTTGAGGATAAATGCATACCCCATATTAATGAAATTGTTTTTGATGTAGTAGGAAGGAAGAATTATTGGTCGTCTTCCCAGAGTGGTTATCCGGAAAGCTCATCAACTTTACATCTGGACGCCTTCTTTGATAGCCGTGTAGTCTGGCAACCTCGTATAGTGCAGCAAAGTGTGCGTCTCGTCCGCGGCGGATCATCCTTTAGCGATTATTCCGGGGATACCGTTTCGCCACCGCCCACCCCCACCGCCACCCTCCCTGTACCCACCGCCCGCGACCTCCCTAGCGCGGTCACGAACGTCCCCTACGCCACGGTCATCAATGCCGCCGGAGGAATAAGTCCCTATATCTTCACCGCTGCGGGCCTACCCCCCGGTCTCCGTCTAACTGCTGACGACGGCGTTCTGAGCGGCATCCCTGACACCGCCGGTGAGTACACCGTCACCGTCACCGTCACCGACGCCCAGTCCCAAACCGGAACCCGCGACTACGCGATCACCGTCGCCCCGCTGGTGCTGGTGCAGCGAAGCTTGCCCATTGGCGTACGCAACGCCCCCTACACGCAAACCCTCACCGCCCTGGGCGGCCAACCCCCCTACACCTTCACCGCCACCGGTTTACCGCCTGGCCTGACCTTAGCAGTTAATGGCGCGATCAGCGGCACGCCGACTGAAGCCCACGACGCCCCGATTCAAGTCACTGTCCAGGATCAGGATGAGCAAACGATCACCCAACCAGTCTGGCTCACGATCCGTGAAGTCGCCTTCACCCGCGCCAACCCGGTCAAACCCGGCCAAACGATCAGTGCCGCCGTTCAGTACCCCGATGGCCGCAGTTGCGAACTCGACGAACCGAACATTCTGACCCTGCCCCTTGGCGGTCTCAACGCCCCCGCCACCGGCCCCCAAGGCATCACCCTCACCGACGGCCTGCTGCAAGTCGTCCTGCAAAACTGCACCACCAACGGCATCCCTGCCACCGTCACCCTCGCCTACGGCGACCCCCTGCCCGCCGGCGCGCAATACTGGAAATACGGCCCCACCGCCACCGACCCTGACCCGCATTGGTATCTCCTCAACGGTGCCGACCTCGCCGGCAACACCGCCACCTTCACCCTGATTGACGGTCACCTCGGCGACGCCGACGGACTCACCGACGCCCACATCACCGACCCCGGCGGGCGCGGCCTACCCAACCTCGCCATCAGCGGCGGCATCCTCAGCCGCACCCCGGTCAACCAACCCTACCGTGCGACCCTGCAAGCGCGCTACGAAGGCCCTGCCCCACCCGCTACCGCAGCGGACGACCCCGCCTACCGCTGGAGTGTGACGGAAGGCGCACTGCCGCCCGGTCTCACCCTGGAAACCGCCACCCCCGACGGCCTCGACGCCCTGCTCAGCGGCGTCCCCACCCAAGTCGGCGTTTACTTCTTCACGCTCCAGGTCATCGACCCCACCCACGGCCAGGTCTTCGTCCAACAAGACTACCGCATCGAAGTCATCGCCGACGACCCCGCCGTCACCCTGATCACCCACTACTACCGCTCCATCCTCGACCGCGCCCCCGAGGACGACGGCGTCGCCTTCTGGAAAGACCAAATCACCGCTCTACAAGCCCAGGGACAAGACGCCAAACCGGTGTTCCGCAACATGGCCTACTTCTTCTTCAACAGCCCCGAATACCTGGCGCGCCACACCACAAACCCCGCCTTCATCGGCAACCTCTACCGCACCTTCTTCCAGCGCGAACCCGAAGAGGACGGACTGGCCTTCTGGCTGGAACAACTGGCGGAAGGCAGTCCGCGCAACGATGTCATGACCTTCTTCCTCTACTCCCAGGAATTTACTGACTTCATGGGGTATCTGGGGTTTTGAGCGCAAATGTCCTCACGCTCTAATACCAATTCCCATTGTGTTAAATGACGTTACTGCGGAGTCTCCCCCCTTTGAAAAAGGGGGGGGTCGGGGGGGATTTCGACATCCCATCCGGGCTACACTCCTTATTAAAGGCGAACCAGACGGTTGCTTTACATTCAAGTCGCCTGACTTCTTTCCCGCTGTTCTTCCAGGTGCTTACAGTCGATGCATAATTCGGCGGTAGGTCGCGCCTCCAACCGGCGCAGGCCGATTTCCACGCCACACCCTTCGCAATAACCGTATTCGTCATTGGCCAAGCGACCGAACGCCTTGTCGATCTTGTGCAAAAGCTTGCGTTCCCGATCCCGCGCCCGCAGGCTAATGGAAAACTCCTCTTCCTGACTGGCGCGATCATTTGGATCGGGCAGATTGAGCACTTCATCCTGCATGTTGTTGACGGTGCGCCGGCCTTCTTCCATTAATTCCTCCTTCCAGGCCAGCAGGATGGCGCGGAAATGAGCCTTCTGCCGGTCATTCATGTATTCCTCGTCCGGTTCCGCGCTGTAAGGCTTGAAGCCTGCAAACGTGTCAGCCATGATCATTCGCCCTTCTATCGGTCATACGGATTAACTTTATGATTTAAAAGTCATCTGCGAGCCAGACCGTCCAAAATGGCGGCTTGGCGCCAGCGGATGCGCATAACAGCATAGAACATCTTGCTCGTGAATGCCGCTGGCATTCCCTGAAGCAGCCGGATTCAATCCGCGCTCAGACAAGCCTGCAAAGCATGGGTCAAACCCTCCAGCAATTGGAAGTAAGCGTCGGGACCCGCCAATAATTCGGCGCCCAGCGGATCGAGAACCCCAAGTCGCGCATCGCTGCCGCTGACCAGGGTGGCCGCCAGCGCCGGTTCAAACTGCGGTTCGCTGAAAACGCAACGGACTTTTAGATCGCGAATGCGCGCCTGGATTTGCGCGATGCGCCGCGCGCCAGGCCGCTGCTCCGGGTCCAGCACCACGGAACCGACTGCTGGCAAACCATAGCGTTGCTCAAAGTACTGATAAGCGTCGTGGAACACCACATAAGGCTGATCCTTGACAGATGCCAGATCGGCTTCTAATTGCTGGTTCAATCGGTTTAAGCGTTCGATTAGCGCCGCGCCATTGCGTTGATAATCAGGTTGATGATCTGGATCAACCTCACTCAGGATTGCGACGATCTGGCGGGTCATGGCGATGGCGTTCATCGGGTCCAGCCAGAGATGCGGATCGTGGCTGACCTCGTGGTCGTGGTGATGATCATGCGTATCATGATCTTCATCCGATTCGGTTTGCGAGTGACGGTGCGCTTCCCACGCGCCGCCCGCCCGCAAGGATAAAAACTTGATTCCAGGCGCTTCCAGCAAGGCGACTGCGCGGACTTGGCCCTTAACGTTTGCCAGAGGTTTGATCAGAAAGGTCTCCAGATCCGGTCCGATCCAGAACACAGCCTTGGCTTGTTCGATCACGCGAACATCCGAAGGCCGCAACCGGTAGTCGTGCGGGGAAACGCCACCGGTCAATAACAAATAGGGTTCGCCAACCCCTTGCATAACGCCCGCGACCAGGGAATGCACCGGCTTAATGCTGGCCACGACGGGCAATCCGGCGGCCCATCCGGTTAACGGCAATAGCAACAACAAACTGCCTACTCCTCTTCGCAGCCTGTTCAAAAAGCGTCCATAAGGCAACATGACATGAATCCTGTGGTTATGTTATAGAGTGCGCGCCGAGGCGATCACGCGCGATTTCCAAATCGCTCGCTGAGACTATGGAAGCGCCCAGTGGTTGCCTCACTTGCCAAAGGAAAATGCCGCGCCATGTCCACTGAACCCTTGCTCACTGTTGAAAACGTCCATTTCGCCATTCGCGGCAACCCGATTCTGCAAGCGGTCAATCTCCAGGTATCGTCCGGCGAAATTGTCGCATTGATTGGCCCCAACGGCGCCGGCAAATCCACATTGGTCCGTATCGTACTCGGTTTGCTGCGCCCGGATCGTGGCCGGGTTCATCTCAAGCCCGGATTGCGGGTCGGCTATATGCCGCAACGGTTAATGGTGGACGATACCCTGCCATTGACGGTACAACGCTTCGTGACCCTGGGTACTACGGCGTCACGGGAGCGAGTCCAGTCAGCGCTTCGAGAAGTGGGCGCGGCGCATGTCCTGGATGCGCCGATGCAGGTGATTTCCGGTGGTGAAACGCAGCGGGCGCTATTGGCCAGAGCATTACTGCGAGAACCGGATTTGCTGGTGCTGGATGAACCGATCCAGGGTGTCGACCTGACCGGTCAATACGAATTGTACGACTTGATCAGCAATTTGCGGCGCCAGCGAGGCTGTGGCATTTTGATGGTGTCGCATGAATTGCATCTGGTCATGGCGGCTACCGATCATGTGTTGTGCCTGAACCGGCATGTTTGCTGTTCCGGTCATCCCGACCTGGTTGCTCAAGACCCGGCTTATCTGGAGTTATTTGGTATTGACGGCGCGCGGCGGCTGGCGGTTTACCATCATCACCACAACCATCGCCATGATTTGCATGGCAGCGTGGTTGTTGTTGAGGAAAATACACATGGATGATTTCCTAATGCGCGCCCTGCTGGGCGGTCTAGGCGTGGCGCTCGCCGCTGGTCCACTGGGCGCTTTCATCGTCTGGCGGCGCATGGCCTATTTCGGTGATACCCTGGCGCACTCGGGCCTGTTGGGGGTGATGCTCGGCATCATTTTGAATATCAATCCGCAACTGGGGGTCGTCGCCACCTGCCTGACTGTAGCCTTGGCCTTGGTGTTGCTGCAACGCCAGCGCTGGCTGGCCGCTGACACGCTGTTGGGCATTCTCGCTCACACCAGCCTGTCACTGGGTTTGGTTACCCTGGCTTTTCTGGAAACGGTGCGGGTCGATCTAGTGGGCTATCTGTTCGGCGATATTCTGGCGATCAGCCCTATCGATTTGTACTGGATATGGGGCGGTGCGCTGGTGGCGCTAATAGCGCTGGCTTGGCTGTGGCGCCCGTTGCTCGCGGCGACCGTGCATGAGGAACTGGCGCAAGTGGAAGGCGTACCGGTGTTCGCCGTCCGCCTGGCATTCATGCTGTTGATCGCGATTGTGATCGCCGTGGCCATGAAGGTCGTCGGTATTTTGTTGATTACTTCATTACTGATCATCCCGGCGGCGGCGGCGCGACGTTTCGCCCGGTCGCCGGAAAGCATGGCGCTGCTAGCCAGTGGTCTAGGCTGCGCGGCGGTGGGCGCAGGATTATGGGCCTCGCTGCGCTGGGACACCCCGGCGGGACCTTCAGTGGTTATTGCGGCGGCGGCCTTATTCGCTCTGGGCCATGTGATTCCCAATCGTTCGCGGCATTAGCGACGCTCCATTTACAGCTCCCGCAACGCCCGCCACGGCGGTTGGGCCAACGCCGAACGCGCGCCGATCAGTCCAGCCAGACCGACGCCCACGACGCCAGCGCCGCCGCCGAGCACCCAGATCCACGAATTCCAGAAATAGGGGAAGTCGAACACCTGAGTTGCCAGCACATAGCTTAATAACGTCGCAGCGGCAGCCGCCAGCACCCCGGCCAGCAAGCCCAGCGTAGCAAATTCCGCCAGCAGGCTTTGCCGCACCACCGCCCGCTGCGCGCCCAGAGTCCGCAACACCGCACTCTCAAACCGCCGCTCGTCCTGGGTGGCCTGAATCGCCGCGTACAACACCACCAGTCCCGCAGCTAAGGTGAACAGGAACACGTATTCGACGGCGGCGATCACCCGATCCATGATCTCTCGCACTTTGGTCATCAACGCCTCGACATCCAGTACAGTGATCGACGGATGTTGCCGCACCAGTTCCGCCATCACTGGTTTCTGGTCAACCGGCAGGTGGAAACTGGTGATCCAGGTCGCTGGATAGGCGTCCAGCACGCCAGAGGGGAAGACTACGAAAAAGTTGGGTCGAAACGAATCCCATTCGACGCTGCGCAGACTGATCACTGTTGCTTGCAAATCCTGTCCGGCGATCTGGAAACGCAGCGTATCGCCCAAGACAATCCCTAGTTCCTTAGCTAAACCGATTTCCACCGAGGCAATGCCCTGACCTTGATCGCCGGGTCGCCACCAGCGGCCCGCAAGAATGCGATTATCTTCTTGTAAAACATCTGTCCAGGACAGATTGAATTCCCGCGCCACCAAACGCTGGGCGCGCGGACTTTGGTAATCATCCGGTCCGACATCACGTCCGTTGATCGCGGTCAAACGCCCGCGCACCATGGGGAACAAAGCAGCGTCGCGCAAGCCCCGTTCGCGCAGGAAGCGCTGAACCTGTGTCACCTCGGCAGTTTGGATGTTAATCAGGAAATGATTCGGCGCGTCGGCGGGCAGACTGGCTCGCCAACGAGTCAACAGGTCTGTGCGCACCAGGGTCAACACCAGCAAGGCCATCAGGCCCAGACCCAGCGCTACAACCTGCACTGTGCTGCCGGGACCACGCCGAGCGATATTGGCCAGACCGAAACGCCAAGCCACGCCCACTTGGCCTCGCAGCAGATTCAGCACCTTCACCAGTCCCCAGGCGGCCAGGGAGAGGACGATCACGGTTCCCGCCACTCCAGTGCAGACATATAGCGCTAAACGCCATTCGCCCGCTTGCCAGACCAGCAGCGCCAAAGTCGCCGCCACGGCAGGCCCGTACAGAGCCAGCAGACGAGGATTAACCGGCCCCAGATCACGGCGCAACACCCGCAGCGGCGGCACTTCCCGCAAGCGCAGCAAGGGCGGTAACCCGAAGCCCAACAGAGTGACGAACCCGGTGGCCAGCGCCGGCAGCACGGGCCACAGCGAGGGCGCAGGCAGTTCAACACGACTCACCAATTGACCGAGCACCCCGCTTAACCCATATTGCGCCAGATAACCGGCCAGCAGTCCGGCCACGCCAGCTAGCGCCGCCAGCGCCAACAGCTCCAGTACGAACAGGCGAACAATCAGCGCCTCGGTTGCGCCGATGCAGCGCAGAATGGCCACGCTGTCCCAGTGCCGGCCCGCAAAGCGCCGGGCGGCGATAGCCACGCCGACCCCCGCCAGAATCACGCTGACCAGCGCCGCCAGATTCAGAAAACGCTCCGCCCGTTCCAGCGCGGAACGCAGTTCGACCCGCGCGTCGCGCACCCCTTGCAGTTTTTCACCGGTCGCCAGCCGCGTTTGCACCCAGGTCTTGAAGCCTTCCAACCGCATCGGTTCCCCGGCCAGCAACAGATGGTAGGCCACGCGGCTTCCTGGTTGCACCAGTTCAGTCGAGGGAATATCCGCCAGATTGAGCATCAGACGTGGGGCAATGCTGAACAGGTCGCCGGCGCGATCCGGTTCATAGGCCAGCACCTGCGCTACGCGGAAGGAGCGCGCGCCTAAATTCACGGAATCGCCGACCTGGAGTCCCAGTATCTGCAACAGGCGCTCGTCCACCCAGACTTGGCCAGGGTTAGGGATAGCGTCAACGGTGCGTGGCGGGTCAAAGGGTTTATCGCTGACCTGCAACGCGCCGCGCAGCGGATAACCAGGACCCACCGCTTTGACCTCGGTCAGCTGCGTGACATCACCCGCCAGCACCACGCTGCGAAAACTCAGCGTTTCGGCAGTCTGCAACCCCTGTCGTTTAGCCGTCTCCGCCAACTCCGGCTGAATGGGACTGGCTGAAGCAACGACCAGATCAGCGCCCAGCAATTCACTGGCCTTGTGCTCCATTGCTTGCTGGATACGGTCAGTGAAGAAGCCGACAGCAGCGACGCTGGCGACAGCGATCACTAGAGCAATGGCCAGTACGCGCAATTCGCCGGACTGCCAATCGCGGCCCAGGGCGCGCAGCGCCATGCGGCCTATCGCGCGCCAGTTCAGTGATAGGGTTTCAGAAGCAGAAACGGTTGCAGTTTTTGACATGCATTCAACTCCCAGCAGAAGGCTCTAATATCCGTTCACTATTTCTCCAAGTAGAACGGCGGGAACGAAGCATTATCGCTGATAACTGACACTCCCAAGCGGCGGGTTATGGCTAACCCGCCCTACGACGTTTCCCTGCTACTCATTCTCTGCTATCAATCCATCGCCTCATACAACGGCAGGGTCAGGAACTCTGGATAATCCGGAGAGAGGCTCATTTTCTCGAAGATGCCCGCTGCCTGGTCATAGGTCGCCGTGTCCTCGCCTTGGGCGGTGACCGTTGCCTTGACCTTGGCCAGTTCTTCGGGGATCAGGCCATGCACCAGATCAGCGGTGACTTTGCGCCCATCGTCCAGCTTGCCCTTGGGACTAACCACCCACTGCCAGACCTGCGAGCGGCTGATTTCCGCTGTGGCGGCGTCTTCCATCAGGTTATGGATCGGTACGCAACCGTTGCCGGCCAGCCAAGACCCCAGGTAATGGATGCCAACATTGATGTTATTGCGCAGACCGACCTCGGTAATGGGCTGCTCGGGTTGAAAGCTCAGGAAATCCTGAGCGGTGAAGACTTCATCGCGCTGTTTTTCCCATTGGTTGGGCTTGTCGCCTAGAACTTTGACAAACTCTTCATGCGCGATGGGCACCAGACCAGGATGAGCGACCCAACCACCATCGAACCCGTCGTTGGCGTCGCGGGTCTTGTCATGGCGAATGCCGGCCAGCGCCTTTTCATTGGCGGCCGGATCGTCCTTGATGGGAATCAGCGCCGACATGCCGCCCATCGCTGGCGCGCCGCGCTTGTGGCAGACCTTGACCAGATGCAGGGCATAGGAGCGCATGAAGGGCACTTCCATCGTAATCGCGCCGCGATTGGCCAAGCAGAAGTTTTGATTCTTTTTAAATTTCTTGATGCAACTGAAAATATAGTCCCAGCGACCGGCGTTCAAACCGGCGCTGTGCTCGCGTAATTCGTAGAGGATTTCCTCCATCTCAAAGGTGGCGAGAATGGTTTCAATCAGCACCGTGGCTTTAATGGTTCCTTGCGGAAGGCCCAATTCATTCTGCGCCATGACAAAGATGTCATTCCACAACCGGGCTTCCAAATGGGATTCCATCTTCGGCAGATAGTAAAAAGGTCCGGTGCCGCGAGCGATCTGCTCTTTAGCGTTGTGGAAGAATACCAAGCCAAAGTCAAAGATACCGCCGGAGACCCGTTGACCATCCACGGTCACATGCTTCTCGTCCAGATGCCAGCCGCGCGGGCGAATTTGCAAGGTGGCGATCTGCTCGTTGAGTTGGTATTCCTTGCCGGCCTCGTTGACATAGCTGATTTGGCGGCGAATCGCGTCGACCAGATTCACTTGGCCCTGAATCTGGTTAAACCAGTTGGGACTGTTGGAATCCTCGAAGTCGGTCATGTAGGAATCAGCGCCGGAGTTATAAGCGTTGATAATCATCTTGCGCTCCACCGGACCGGTGATTTCGGTGCGGCGGCACTCCAGCGCCTTGGGCAGGGGCGCGACCTTCCAGTCGCCTTCTCGAATGTGCTTTGTTTCCGGCAGAAAATCCGGCATTTCACCTGCGTCAATGCGGGCCTGGCGCTCGACGCGGGCTTTCAATAATTCCTGGCGGCGCGGCTCGAAAGCGCGATGCAGTTTGGCGACCAGGGCCAGTGCGTCGTGGGTAAGAACCTCGTCGAAACGGGGATGAATAGGGGCGTTGATTTGCACGCCAGCAGGCAGATTCAGGCTCACGGCTGCTCCTTGGAATGTTCGGGTGTGGAATTTTTGCAGAGTAAACAAGCGTTATTTTAACGCGGTTTGAATGGCAAAAACCCGAAGGGTTCGCCTCCGGGTTATTGTCCTTGCGTAACCATTCAATTCCCCCTTTGCCAAAGGGGGTTAGGGGGATTTTGGGAGGTGAGCGCTTAGTGGAACTGCTCTTCTTCGGTAGAACCAGTCAGCGCCGTCACCGAGGACGCACCGCCTTGAATCACAGTGGTCATGTCGTCAAAGTAGCCGGTGCCGACTTCCTGCTGGTGGGAAACGAAGGTGTACCCACGGTCGCGCGCCGCGAATTCGGGCTCCTGCACCTTCTCGACATAAGCGGACATGCCGCGCTTGACATAATCTTGAGCTAAATCAAACATGTTGTACCACATATTGTGAATGCCGGCCAACGTGATGAACTGGTACTTGTAACCCATCGCGCCCAGCTCGCGCTGGAATTTGGCGATGGTGGCGTCGTCCAGGTTCTTCTTCCAATTGAAGGACGGCGAGCAATTGTAGGCCAGTAGCTTGCCAGGGAACCGGTCGCGGATGGCTTCGGCGAACTTCTTGGCGAAGTTGAGATCGGGAGTGCCGGTCTCACACCAGACCATGTCGGCGTAAGGCGCGTAGGCCAGACCGCGGGAAATCGCCTGCTCCAGACCTTTTTTCGTCTTGTAGAAACCTTCCGGGGTGCGCTCGCCAGTGCAGAACGGCTTGTCATTCTCGTCAACGTCCGAGGTTAACAAGTCGGCGGCTTCAGCATCGGTGCGAGCCAGAATCACGGTCGGTACGCCATAAACATCAGACGCCAGCCGGGCGGCGATCAACTTCTGCACCGCTTCCTGAGACGGCACCAACACCTTGCCGCCCATGTGGCCGCACTTCTTGACTGAAGCCAATTGGTCTTCGAAATGCACGCCGCCGGCGCCTGCACGAATCATGCACTTCATCAGTTCATGGGCGTTCAGCACACCGCCGAAACCGGCCTCGGCGTCGGCGACGATGGGCAGGAAATAGTCGACGAAATCCTTGTTGCCGGGATGAATATTGCGCGCACATTGGATTTCATCGGCGCGCTTGAAGCTATTATTGATGCGTTCGACGACGGCAGGCACCGAGTCGACCGGATACAGCGACTGGTCGGGGTACATGGACATATAGGTGTTATTGTCCGCCGCGACCTGCCAGCCCGAAAGGTAGATGGCCTTGACGCCGGCCTTGGCCTGTTGCATGGCCTGTCCGCCGGTCAGCGCGCCCAGGCAGTTAACGTAGGGTTCGTTGTTAATGAGTTGCCACAGCTTCTCGGCTCCTCGTTGTGCGAGGCTGTATTCGACCGGTACGTTGCCGCGTAACCGCACGACATCCTCAGCCGTGTAACCGCGCTTGATGCCTTTCCAGCGAGGGTTCTCGGCCCAGTCTTTTTTCAATTCTTCAACGCTTAAAAACGCCATGATAGTAATCCTCTTTGAGGTTGACGGGGTTGTCAGTAATTTCAACTATTCTAATGTGGCTATGCAGCATTTTACAAGGTGGTTACAGCAGATTGATGGAGAGAGTTTTTCAGGTTCTGCGGTCGTGCGAATTTTGGCGCCGCTGCTAGAATCATCTGTAGAGATGCGCTGTCGGGCAGCGCTCCGCCTTCGCCCGACCTACCCGTCTCCTCTCATCCACTGGCAGGAGAGGCCGTGCTTGCCGGCAGGCAGGATTTGGGAGAGAGGGTCGGCGCCGTTTGCCATTCAAATATAGTTGGAAATAGGTTAATGCAGAAAAATCAAAGCTCTGTACCCGATCTGATCGCTGACATCGGCGGCACCAACGCCCGGTTTGCCTTGGTCAAAGCTAATCGTCAACCTTATGCAGAGCACACGCTGGCTTGTGCTGACTTTCCAGGGCTGATCGCTGCTGTCGCCTATTATTTGCAAAAAGTTGCCGGGCCGCACCCAAGGCGGGCGGCGGTTGCGGTGGCTACGCCTATTACCGGCGACCGGATTGAATTCACGAATAGTCCCTGGTCGTTTTCAATTGAAGCCACGCAGCAGGAACTGGGTCTGGAGCAATTACTGATTTTAAATGATTTTACGGCCCTGGCTTTATCGTTACCGCTGCTGGCGCCGGATGAACGGCATGCGATTGGCGAGGGTGAGCCGGTGGTGGGGGCGCCGATTGCCCTGATTGGCCCCGGCACCGGCCTGGGCGTGTCGGGGTTGGTGTGGTCCGGGGAACGCTGGATTCCCTTACAGACCGAAGGCGGCCACGTCACATTTTCTCCTGTCGATGAACGAGAGTGGCGAATCAGCCGGATTTTGCAACGGCAATTTGGCCATGTTTCGCCCGAACGGCTGTTGTCAGGACCGGGATTGGTTAATCTCTACCATGCCTTGGCGGAGCTGGACGGCTGGTCGCCGGAAACGTTAACGCCCGCCGATATTACCAGCCGCGCGCTAGCGGGAATCTGCCCGCATTGTCGTGAAGTGGTGGAATTGTTCTGCGGGGCGTTGGGCACGGCGGCGGGCAATCTGGCGATTACGCTGGGCGCGCGGGGCGGCGTTTATATTGGCGGCGGCATCGCGCCGCGTCTGGGAGAATTTTTTAACCAATCGGCGTTCCGGCGGCGCTTCGAGGAGCGCGGGCGGTTTAGCGGCTATCTGGCGGCAATTCCCACTTGGGTGATTACCGCCGCCAATCCGGCCCTGCGTGGCGTGGCGGCGGCGCTGGATTAAGGATCAAGCCGTTGAATATTCATCGGTATATAAGGTGTTAACCTTGGCGGCCATAATAAAGTCGTTTTCGTGCAACCCGCCGATCTTGTGGGTGTAAAACAGGATATTGGCATATCCCCAGCCGAAGGTAATGTCCGGGTGATGTCCTTCCGCTTCAGCCAGATCGCCAACCCGGTTCACGAAGGCCAGGGCGGCCGCGAAGTTTTTGAAGGCGAAGCGCTGCTCCAACCGGGTTCCGCTTTCCAGTAATCGCCAGTCGGGCGCCTGTGGTAATAACGCCTCTGCTTCACTCAAGGCAAGTGGGGGAATACCGCCTTGGCAGGGTGTGCACGTTTTTTGGGACCATTCCATCAGACACCTCCAATGACGTGTTAAAAAACCATGAACTGTGGTTTTTTGGAACGCCAATGCGGGGAAAAATCCGCCTGCATTCGGCTGTTCGCTTATACTAACCGTTCAAGTATTGACCCAAACTGGAGAATTTGCATGCGATACGCCCTGCTTGTTGCACTGAGCGCGGCCTTGACGACGAGCTTTGCCTCTGCGCAGTCGCCAGGCGCTGCTGAGGAACCCGAAGATAATGCGGAAATTGCAGTGGATGCGGAAGTCATGGCCAGCCGCGCCGCGGCTCAGAAGTTTGGTAAGACGCTGAAAGAGGCGCTTCAGCAGGCCATTAAGGTGGGGGGGCCGGCGAATGGCGTCACGGTTTGCCATGATCAGGCCGACCAGATCGCTGCCCGCTTGTCCGAAGAACTGGAGATGCTGGTGGGGCGCACTAGCCTCAAGGTGCGTAATCCCAATCATACGCCAGACGCTTGGGAAACGGCGGTGCTCAAGCAGTTCGAGGCGCGTAAAGCCCAGGGTGAGTCGGTTGACCGACTGGAATTCTTTGCGGTGATCGACGACGATCAGGGTCAGCAAACCTTCCGTTATATGAAGGCTATTCCCACCGCTGGCCTGTGTCTCAATTGCCACGGCGAAAAGATTGCTCCCGAAGTCGATGCTGAACTCAAGAAACTATATCCTTATGATCAGGCGCGTGGTTTCAGGGAAGGCGATCTGCGCGGGGCGTTTACCATTGCCAAGCCGTTGCCACAGAAGGAGACGCCATGATGAATAATCATTTGGAATGGAGTCCGCGCTTGACAGTGGCTACGATCATTGAACGCGATGGCCGGTTTCTGCTGGTAGAGGAGTATGCGGATGGCGATGATCTGGTCTATAACCAGCCCGCCGGTCATTTGGATGAGCATGAAACGCTGGCGGCGGCGGCGATCCGGGAAACCCTGGAGGAAACCGCTTGGGAGGTTCAAGTGGATGCTATTGTTGGAATCTACTACTGGACCCATCCCAAGGGACATACTTTCGTTCGCACCTGTTTCTCAGGCGTTGCTTTGCACCATCACACCGACCAACCACTCGATCACGGGATTCAGCGGGCGATCTGGCTGACCCGAGAGGAAATGGTTGCTCTAGGACCCAGATTGCGCAGCCCGATGGTGCTGCGTTGTATCGATGACTATCTGGCGGGTCACCGTTATCCCCTGGATTTATTTCATTATCTTTAATCCGCTTTAGCAACGCTAAGCCATCGCCGGGCTTGGTGGATCCGCCAGTATGTTAACTCATGACGCCCGTAACGCATTCAACGACATCCCATAAAGAAAATCATCTGCTCCGCGCTAAGCGGCGCATGGAGAAACTGAATCGTCAACGCTTGCGTCTCTTACCGCGCGCGCTGGCGCTGGGCATCCTTTCGGGGTTGATGGCCGTGGCTTTTGCAACGGTTCTGGAATTCGGTGAAGCGTCGCACATGGAGTTTCTTCAATTTGCGCGCCAATTTGGCGACTATGGCAGCATGGCCTTGTCCATTCTCTTCTCGGTCGTTGCGATCAGTGTGGCTTGCTGGCTGGTGCGCTTTTTCGCGCCAGCTGCCGCTGGCAGTGGCATTCCCCATCTTAAAGGGGTATTGCTCGGCTATCGGTCGATGGTTTGGCATCGCATTTTATGGGTAAAGTTCCTCAGCGGCGTAATGGGTGTAACGGGGGGGCTGACCCTTGGCCGCGAGGGGCCGACGGTGCAAATGGGCGGCGCTTTGGGTCAGGCGTTCGGTAGCCGTTCGCACAGCGATGCTCTGGAACAACGCATCCTCATTGCTGCGGGCGCTGGCGCCGGACTGTCGGCGATCTTCAATGCGCCTTTAGCTGGCGTGGTCTTCGTCCTTGAGGAACTCCAGGGAAATTTCGCGTCGCCGGTGTTCTTCGCCACGCTGATCGCCTCGATGACCGCCGATGTGCTATCCCGCTGGTTGATGGGGCAAAACCCAGTGTTTCATGTCACAGTCACCGCCATTCCCGATCTCGCCAGCTTGCCGCTCTTCCTGGCGCTGGGCATCCTGGCCGGGGTGCTTGGCGTTCTTTTCAACCGCGCCCTGCTGGCGACACAGCGTTTGGGCGATGTCCAGAGTCGCTGGAAACTGGCGAGTAAATGGGTTGCATGGGGTGTAATTATCGGTTTAATGGGCTGGTGGGCGCCCGAAGTTTGCGGTGGCGGTCATCTGATCGTGGCGCGAATTCTGGGTGGGCATGAATACATTAATCCCTGGACGCTGGCCCTGTTGTTCGGGTTGCGGTTCGTATTGACCATGGGTAGTTACGGTACCGGTGTCGCGGGGGGGATTTTCGCACCCTTGCTGGTGCTGGGCGCGCTGCTCGGTCTGGGCATTGGAGAACTGGGGCGCGAGTGGTTCCCGCTGGTTGCGCCGGAACCGCTGACCGTCGCGGTCGCAGGCATGGCCGCTTACTTCACAGCCATCGTGCGCGCGCCGCTGACCGGCATTGTGCTGATCGTCGAAATGACGGGTAACTATTCGCTGATCCTGCCCTTGTTCACCGCCTGCTTCTCGGCTTACGTGATCGCCGAGTGGTGGCCGGATGTGCCGATTTACGAGGCGTTACTGGAGCGCGATCTCGAAAAGGATACGCGCTAATGTCAATACAGCACTTCCGCCTTGGTGATATCCTCGCTGCGCAGCGACAGGGTCGCAGTACCGCCGGATCTGCGGATGGTAATTCTAACGGTACCTGCCTTGCTAATTGCTTCCAGCTTACCGAGATAGTTCGCGCCGGTGCTGGTCTTCAGCCTGGCGATTTTGCCGACGTATTGGTTTAATTGACTGACCGGCGTGGTGTGAAAGGACTTCTCGATAACGACCGGTTTTAGCGCGGCGGGCGCGATGGGTTCCTCCGGCTCCTCGGCGCGGGGTGCCCGTTGCCGGCCTATTCCCAACGCCTGCGTGACTTGAGCAGCATCCCAATCCATGCTCAGGTCAGTAACCGCCTCGTCGTTGACTTTAACCGTTAAGCCTGCCAGTTTGACAACATCCTCGGCTTTATAGAACTGCAATTCAGCGGGATCAATCGGCGCAGGAGGGTTAGCGGTAATGGTGATTTGGCGTCCATCGGTCAGGTAGCGCTGGTAAGCGGCAATCAACCCAGGCCCCAGGTTGACGCCATTGGCGCGCAGGCGCTCGACGACCAGCCGCACATGGTCGGCGATGTATGCATCAACCGATTTGCCTGCCTTGCCAGCGCAGTAGTTATTACGGTGAGTGTTGTAGCCATCGTCCTGAAGAACGATATTCAGACTGGCGACTTTGGGTGTCAGTGACGCGGCTAACTGCGTAATCGATGTGGACAACGTGTTCAGAGCGAACCCGATGTCGAGATACAGGCTGGCCCAGTCCCGGGTATTATTGCTGACCTGTAGGTTGATGCGGTTCTCGGCGGCTGCAAGCTGATAGCCCATATCCATGTTGCTGATGAAGCTGTCGTAACCCATTTCTTCCCACTGAGCGCCGCCAAAGTGAGTGACCGGGCCGCAACCCAGGGTATCCAGATCATCAAACGGCGTTCGTTCCGAGGGAGAGGGCGGTTTGCCGCCGAGAAGGGCACCATATAACGGCAGTTCCAACTGACGGATCGACAGGGATAATGCTTTTGGAAGTTCTCCCTGGTTTAACTGGCGACGCATATTCAACAGCGCTAGGATGTTCGGTGCTTTGAGGCGGATAGCGCCGATGGCAATAACATCATCGACCAAGTTGGGGATAATCCTGATTTGCTTGACGCCGACCGAACCCATTGGCGAAACACTAACGCCATCGTAATTAATTTCGGCGAAAGGCTCGGCGGCCGCAACCAATTGCTGAACCTGCTGTTGGGTGCTGTACCATAGATAGCCCCAAATGCCACCCGCCATCAACACTAGAACGGCAGTGATGGTTGTCAGAATGATCATGAACTTGCGCATGATGGACGCCTCTCTGCTATAGAATTTTAAATTTTAATATAAAGAAACAAAAACTATGGCCTGCCCCAAGGTAGAAAGCCCCTCTTTGCGCCTCCCAGTCACTCTGGTTTGTTATCGAGCCGCACACTGGGCTTAATGGCGATGCCCCCGCGCGGCGCAAAATCGCCGCGCACCTCCAACCAGTGCGGTTGTAATAACGCAAATAAATCAATGGCAATACGGTTGATGCTGTCCTCGCTGAAGGAACCCTGATTGCGAAAACTGAACAGATACAGCTTCAATGACTTCGATTCCACCAGCCAGTCGCGCGGACTGTAGCGAATGGTGATCCGGGCCAAATCGGGTTGACCGGTGACCGGGCAAAGACAGGTAAATTCTGGGCAATCTAATTCCACCAGATATTCGTGCTGGGGATAGCGGTTGGCGAAGCGCTCCAGGATTTGCGGGGCATACTCGCGCGGATAATCGGTTTGCGATCGGCCTAACAGGGTCAGACCGGCGATATTGGAGTCGGACATGGGCTTATCCAGCAGTTGAGAATTGGGCAATACATGAATGGATGGCATGCATTAAGCGGGGTCAGCTTATCAGGATGCGGGACGATAGAAGTCACACTGATTCAGGCGGCGTTCGATTTCATCCTTGATCACGTTATAAGCCGCGCTATCGCGCCGTTCAAAGCGCCGGCGAAATTCCGGGTCCTGTAACCCTTCAGGCAGGGCGGTAATGGATGGCATGATGGCAGATTCGACATCGAGTGACGCAACACGCCGCTGAACATCGCGGGCCGAAGTTGCTGACGCGATCGCTTGTTCCGCAAACCGCACGCCCGCGCGATCAGCGGTCAAATCGGCAAAACTGAAACCGGAGCCGCCTTGTGAGTCCTGGACTTCCTTGAATATCCCGATGACATTGGCAATATGACTATCGGCTACGCCGGTCAGGGCGGCGGAAATGGCGAAATGTTGAGCCAGGTCGCGGCGTCCCGCCAGAGTCGGATGAATAGAAGTCGGCGCATGGTATTTCTCACCCAACAGGCGTGATGGATCCTTGCCAGACAGATAAAGCGCCAGCGTGACCAGGACGGCGCGATTTTCTTCCACCGGATCGCCGTCTAGCGCGGTGCGCTCGGCTGCGCGAGCGAATAGTGGTTTTAACAGAAAAATCAGTGAGCTGTTCTTGGGAACCGTGCGGGTTGCTGTCACCAGCACGTCATGGTAAACGTCCAGACGGATGCGATCGGTTTTGGGCAACACCCACTCACGCCCACGGGCTTCCAGGCGACGGGCGAGAGCTTGGTCATAACGGACTGTGATTGCAATCGCTCCATTTTCAATTTGGATATCCGACAGGGTGGCCCAAACCTGCTTCAGTTCCTGGTATTGCGGACGGCCTTGCAAATAGCCGCTGGCCTGGTCAATGACCCATCGGCACAGATTGCCCGGGATCGACAAACGCCCGATTTGAACTTTGGTCAGGAGCGGTCCGGACTCACCCGGTGTGAGCTGTACGCTTGCGTTCAAATAGCGGCCTAGCGGATTGTTTGGCAAAGGTAGAGTCGCTTGAATCTCTGCATGGTCCGGGATAAAGCGTACGCGCGCCTTGGCCTGAGCGGCGCCTGGCCAGCGTGACAGCGTCTGGTCGACCAGCAGGCTGGCGTCGCGTTCGGTCAAGGTCAATCGGCGGGTTTCGCCATCCTTGAGTTGACGCGGATCGAGATCGCGCAACAAGCGCCTGACCTTCTCGACATCCTCTACCGCAAGTTGATCGCTCGCACTAACCCGTGGAGTATCTTCGACCATGAGCCAAAGCAGCACCGGCAGGCCAGCCACGATGCTCAGTAGGAGCGCGTAAAACAGGAATTTGAAAAATCTGAACAAGAAACGCATGGGCTGGATAATCCAGGGTGAGAATCGGTATGAAAACGCCCTGCGCCTCATCGGAGCGGGAGAAGAGACAAAGGCGCTGCGCCGAAAAAAACGGTGTTAGTGACGTTCCGGTTCCCGCATTGCTATTCTAATCTGATATGGCTCCGCTTGGCGACCAACGGGACAGCTGTGCACTTCCTTGAATATTTTACAATTAGGAAGCGATGACATGAATTGGAAAACAGCCTATCGATCGTTTTACTATGAAAACGCGCCCGAACCCGAGGATTTGATCCTGAATCCGGTGGAAACAGCGATGCTGTCTATCGATGTGCAAAACACCTATGCGCAAATTTCCGATAACCCGGTGGAGGCAGCGCGTTGGGAACCCTTCCAGCAACGGATGCGCGAGATCGTCATTCCCGCCACCCGCGCGCTTCAAGATGCGTTTCGCGCCAAAGGCATCGATGTTATCCACGCCCGTATTGCCTGCCTGCTGGAAGATGGCCGTGACCGCTCGCTGAGCCAGAAAAAGCCGGGCTGGAACAACCTGCTCTTGCCCAAGGAGAGTCAGGAAAGCCAATTGATCGATGAACTCGCGCCAAGACCGGGTGAAATCGTGGTCACCAAAACTACGGACAGCGCGTTAACCGGTACCAACCTGCGGCTGATTCTCTCCAACATGGGCATCCGCAACGTGGTTATGACCGGCATTTTTACCGATCAATGCGTCTCATCCACCGTGCGCAGCCTGGCCGATGAGAGTTTTAACGTGATCGTCGTGGAGGATTGTTGCGCAGCCGGGACCGATGAGTTGCATCAGCGGGAACTAGAAATTATTAATATGATTTACTGCCATGTTGTTTCCAGCCAGGAACTTCGGCGGATCATGGCGCTCTGACTGAGCCGCCCTGCCAGACTGCGTTATCGCAGGAGAATTCGAGACGGTGGGCCGAACAGAAAGTCGAAGACCCGTTCTCCCAACCCACCGCGCTTCATGCTGGCGGCAAACGAGTGCGCGGCGTGCGGTAAGACTTGGTAATGATAAAGCGTGTTCAGTCCTCGTTGCCGGGCGGCGGCGCGCATCGCATCGATCCAGCGATCCCCGCGCTCCACCCGGGTCAATCCCTGTTGTGCATCCACCTTTCCGGTCTGCCGCAGCTCAGGCCGATCTTGACCGCGTCGAATATCATGCTCGCCAACGAAAACTGCCATTGGGATACGTAAGAACTGCTTTGGCCGGAGACGTATCGCCATTCGGCGGTTGAGCTTCAGACCTTGCGGGAAGCGGAGCTTGGGATCGGGAAAGGTATACCAGCCGGCCGCACCGATAGCAACCGCCTCCACCTGGTCGGGATGAGCCATCGCGTAGCGGTGGACAAACTGGCCGCCACCCGAGTAACCAAACAGGTAAACACGGCGGCCAGTGACGCCGATTTGTTGCCTCACCTCGGTCAAAATCATTTGTAGCGCTTCGTCGGAACGCTGGCCTTGCCCGGTCAGACCCAACCGCTGGTAGTCAGCGAAGCGATCGGCAGTGAATAACGGCGCGACCAGCACGATCCCATATTGGCGGGCCAATCGTCGAAAGCGCCGCGCCTGTTCTTCAGCGTTGTGGGACACACCATGAACGGTGACCAGTATGGGCGCATCAGAGCGAATTCCCTGCGGAACATACAGATAGTAAGTCTGTGCTGGATCGGTCTTCAGCTTGCATTGGACGATGCCGCGCGTGGACGGCAAGGTTGAAGGCGGAGAGGCCGTCTGCAAAGCAACCGGAGCGGAAGCGGCGACGGTCATTTCCATAATTACCGACGCCGGAGGCGCATCATACGACATCAACCACATCCTCTTACCCTGCTACGGCTTGTAGTCGGGTTTCTGTCGCGAATAAGCGGCGGGTCGGGCCGTCGCTGTTGAGCAATCGCAGCGGCGGACCTGCTTCAATCAGGCGTCCATCCGCCAAATGCCAGATTTCATCAGCATGAAACAGCCGTTCGCGACGATGGGTCACCATCAACACCGTACCCTGATACTGCGCCAGCATCTGATCCAGCACCGCGCTGAAATCCGCGTCCAGATGGGCGTCAGGCTCATCAAGCAGCAGCAGGCTCGGAGCGCCGAGCAACGCCCGCGCCAAGGCAATGCGCTGTCGTTGGCCGAGCGAGAGGTTCACACCACGCTCCTGCAACATGGTCCGTTCGCCCGCTGGCAAGGTTTGCAGCCACTTATCCACGCCACACAGGGCGCAAACTCGCGCCACCTCGTCATCTGGCGCATTCCGCCAACGGTAACGCAGATTGCGGGCAATGCTGCCTTTCAACAATGGAAGTTCGTCGCTGACCATGCCGATAGCCCGCCGGATCGAAGTCAGGGTGCAGTCCGCCAGGTTCTGCCCGTCTACGCGCACTGCTCCACGATCCGGATCAAACAGCCGGGCGGCCAGCGCCAGCAAAGTGGATTTGCCCGCGCCATTGGGACCGATGATAGCGATCACCTGCCCAGGTCCGGCGCTCGCACTCAACGCCTCCAGTACGCCCTCCACACTGATTTGATCGAACGCCAGCCAGCCCTTGGCTGGAACCAATGCCTGTGCGCCGGGCTTTTCCGCCGCCAGACTGGGCAGCTCCATGAATTGTCGGATTTTTTCCAGCGCCACTTGATAACCATGCCAGTATTCGTGAGCACGGCCCAGGTCGCGCAAGCCCGGCAACAGCAGGTGGACAATGGCCATGGCGCCGATCACCGTCCCCGGCGTCGTCAGACCATGAGCAGTTTCAATCACACCGACCATTAACACCATCAGCGTTGCCAAGGCGGTGGTCGCTTCGGTGATCGCTCGCAACCGACCGCTGATGGCGGCTCGCGCCAGCATGGCGTCACGCAGACGCTGACCTTGTCGGGACAGTCGCTGTCGTTCACCTTTGGTTCGATTGCACACCTGCACTACGGGGAGAGCAGTGATCTGCTCATGAATCTGGCTGGCCAATCGCGACTGCCGGCGTCGGCTTTCCTGTACCGCTCGCCGCAGCGGTCCACCAAGCCATAGTGCCACACTGACGGCGGCCATCAGCGGGATAGCGATGGCCAGCGCCAGCCCCGCATCGAGCCAGGCCAGCCCTAGCAGTGCGGCCAGCGCAGTTGTTCCCGCGACGTTCAGCCGGGCCAACCCCAGGCTGGCCCACTGCCGCAGTGCGGTCAAATCGCCGATGAAACGCAGCAGGAGACCGCCGCGCCTGCGTTTCTGCGCTAGACGAGGCGATAAGGTGCTCAGACGGTCGAACAAGGCCAGTCGCACCCGGTAGGCGTAATCCTGCCCCAACTGTTCGGCGTCCACCCGTTCCCGCAATCGCAGCCAGGCATGGATGGCTGCAGCGCAGATCAATCCCAGCGTCGGTCCAGCCAGCGCTGGCGTCAGCGCCGCGGGCTGGCGCAGCCAGCGGTCAACGACATATAGTAAAACAGTTTTTAGATAGTTTGGAAAACCGCAACTAACGCATCAAAAATATTTTGAAAATTTGTAACAATTTTCCTCAACTTTTCCTTAAGAAGTGCCCAGTAGTTTTCGATGGGATTTAAATCCGGTGAATAAGGAGGCAAAAACAACAGTTGGTGGCCATTGTCTTCAATGATTTCTCGTGTTTCT
Source organism: Gammaproteobacteria bacterium (assembly GCA_024235095.1). Lineage (NCBI taxonomy): Bacteria > Pseudomonadati > Pseudomonadota > Gammaproteobacteria > Gammaproteobacteria bacterium. The sequence goes on along the minus strand of JACKNC010000002.1, from coordinate 556,203 downwards.
TCCGATTTGTGAAAACGAGCATTATCTATCACGATAATACAATTTTTTGGAAGTTCAGGGATTAAGAATTTCTCAAGCCAAGTATTAAATATCTCCGTATCTGTATAAGATTGATAGGCAAGTGGCGCAATGATTTCATTGTTGAGTAGTCCACCCAATAAATTTAGTTTTTCAGTGGGTCTGCTTTTCCTTTCACCAAAAATAATTTCGCCTCTTGGACTCCAGCCATATTCATTTCTTACATTATTATGAAATCCAGATTCATCTACATAAACAATTTGTTGTGCATCATCTCCCCGGGATGCATTCGCCGCTAATTGTTGAATAAACTCCATTCTTTGTTGTTCATCCCTTTCTTCGTAGAGAAATTGTTTTTTTTATATGTAATATTGAGTGCTTTCAATCTTGCTTGAACCGATGAGGGTTTAACCGAAAAATGTTCTGCAATTTGTTTGAGGGTCACCGAAGGATTGTTTCTAATGTAATCCGTTAAATCAGAGTCACTGAATTTTCTTGCACGAAACTGAGTCCTTTTTTTTGGTTTAATATCCCCCGTTTGCAAATACTGACGAATCCAACGATTCAAAGTATCCATCCCTATTTTGAAAAGCGTAACGATATCCATTTTCGACAGACCATTCAAGTAACTCTGTATCACTCTTGTTCTTAAATCTTCACTATACGGCTTGGACATTGCAATACTCCTTATTGAGCTAATTTCTTCATTATATATTAACTAATAAAAAACTGTTTGACTATACATGATGGATTTCACTCGCAGTCAGAGAAACAGTCAGGTCTGATAGAGTGATGGCAAGGCATGTGCCAAATGCAACCTGGCAAAAGCCATCAGGCTAATGGCTTGTTTTTCAATGAAGACGCCGTTTATTTATCAGTGATGAAGCAGGGAGAGAATGAAGTGGGGTGGGGGATATACCCCGGCTGTCTGGGGGAATGGCCCCAGGTTGGGGGATAACGCCGGCCCATTGTGAGCAGAAAACAAAGCGGCGATACCGTCAGTTTTCCTCAGCCGACAGCCGGTACTTTTCCATCCGGTAGCGCAGCGTGTCCCGCGACAAGCTTAGCAGCTTGGCGGCCCGAGTGACGTTCCAGCCTGTCTTGCGCAACGCCTGCACGATCAGCCGTTGCTCCAGTTTTTCCAGATCGATGCCCTCTTCAGGAAAGTCTGAACCGGGAATCAGGGCGGAGTCATCACGAGGCAGCGCTGATGACAGCGCCGGGCAGAGCGCGAGATGACCCACGTCGATTACGCCCTCGTCCGCCAGTAACACGGCATGTTCGATGCTGTTGCGTAATTCCCGCACATTGCCCGGCCAAGTATAGCGTTGCAGCGCCTGCTCAGCCGCCGGGGTCAGCTGTAACCCGGTGCGGCCATAGCGTCGCCCCAGATGAACTAGAAAAGCCTGGGTCAGCAGAGCGATGTCCTCGCCGCGCTCGCGCAGCGGCGGCACCCCAAAATGATGCGCAGGCGAAAGAACAAATCCGAGCGAAACGACCCTTGCCGAACCCGTTCTTCCAGAGGCTGATGAGTAGCGGCAATTACGCGGATATCCACTTTCTGGTCGCGCAGACCGCCTAACCGGCACAGGCGACGATCCTCCAGCAATTTGAGCAACTTGGCTTGCAGCACCGGTTCCATCTCACCAATTTCGTCCAGAAACAGGGTGCCGCCGTTCGCGGTTTCCACCAATCCCAGTTTGCGTTCCTTGGCGTCGGTGAAAGCGCCGCGCTCGAAACCGAATAATTCGGCTTCAAGGAGTGGCGTGGGGATAGACGCGCAGTTCAATTCGACAAAGGGTCGGTCGCGGCGTGGTCCCTCGAAATGAAAGGCGCGCGCCACCAGTTCCTTGCCGGCTCCAGTTTCGCCGGTGATCAACACCGCCGGCGGCTCGCCCTCCGTCAGCCGCTCCTCTGCGTCGATGAACTGCTGAATTTTGCGCTTGAGCGCCTGCATGGGCGGCGATTCCCCAAGCAGTTTATTCAGTCCGCTGCGCTCCGCCTGCCGGTTCTGATAGTAAGCGAGCGCGCCTTCCAGTTGTTCCTGGCCGATCGCCTTGTCGAGCAGCAACTTGAGTTCGCTGAGCGCCAATGGCTTGGTCAGGTAGTCGTAAGCGCCGGCTTTCATAGCGTCCACCGCGACCGGCACCCCGCCATGAGCGGTCATCATCACTACTTTGACATGACGAGCGGCAGTGCGGATACGGCGCAGGATCTCCAGACCGTCCATGCCCGGCAACTGGAAATCGAGCAAGACCAGATCGGGATTAAAACTGTCCAACGCAGCCAGGCCTTCCTCACCACTGCCGGCTATGCGGGCTTCATAACCGTGGCGAGTCAGGTAGGTGCGGATATTTCTGGCCAGGGTTTCTTCATCGTCGATGATCAGGACCGCGTGTGACATGGCGTTCACTCCGCCAGGGACAGTTGCAAAACAGCGGTTGCGCCCTTGCTGGGCTGGCTATGCAATTCAAGGTGACCGCCGTAGCGCTGGACGATGCGCCGCGCCAGCGCCAGACCTATCCCCAAGCCTCGCTGCTTATGACTGACGAAGGGTTTGAAAACTCCAGCCAGTTGTTCAGACGACAGGCCAGTCCCCGTATCGCGCAAAGCCAAGGTTAGCTGGCGACCGCGTCGTTCTGCGGTGACGCGCAATTGCCCCCCCTTCGGCATCGCTTCCAGAGCATTGGCAAGCAGACTGTTGAACACCTGCCTCAACAGTTGAGGATCGGCGCATACCCGGGGCGACGGTTCCGGCAAGGCGACCTGCAAGATGATGCCCTGCCGGGTGAAGCGGTCGCTGAAGCCAGCCAGACTCTGCCGCAGCGTTTCACTTAAATTGGCGGTCTGGGTGTTGCCGTCGGGTTGATGCGAATAGAGCAGCAAATCACGAATCCACCGTTCCATGCAGTCCACTTGGACGATGATGTCGCCAAGGCATTCGCGGCTCGCGACATCTTCGGTTTCAGCGGCCAATTCAGCAGAAGAGCGGATAGCGGCCAGCGGATTGCGCAGGCTATGCGCGACCGCAGCAGTCAACTCGCCGACCAGCGTCCACTGTTCGGCCTCGACCAGCGCTTGTTGCTGGTGAGTGATCGTTCGGCTGGCGCGGTGCACGATCCAGAAGAGCACCGTGTAGAGAAACAATCCGCCCAATGCCGCGCTCATCCAGACCAGCCGCTGGCCCCGGGCAATGGTTTCCCAGAGAATGCGCGGTAGTTTATAAAGCTCGATGACTCCGACCACCATGCCGCCTGGCCCGTAAATAAGGATGTAATTTTCGACGAATTCTTCTACGTCCGGGGCGAACAGGATGTGCTCGCTTTTGCTGTGGGCTTCGACCCGTCCGGTGTGCAGCGCCAAGTGGCCACGCAGGGCTTCGTCCAGTTCCGGGTTATTTTCGGGGAATTGCCGGCCCACCAGCGGCTTTTCGGTGGACCAGAGCACCACGCGGTCGCGGGAGTAGACATTGGCGCGGACCACATCGGGCATGTGGGCGATTCGGTTGAAAAAATCGTCAAGTGGTCCCTGACGTTTATTGTCCGGTTCGCTGAAATACAGGCTGGTGTTTTGTGACTGAGCGATGCCCTGGACGAACTCCAAGGTCAACAATCCATTTCGTTCCAGCAAGGTCTCGCGCAGGAACCGGGACAACAACACCGCCGATGCGGTGCTGATGATAACGATAGTTAGCAGGCTGAGCGCTGAAAATGAGCGGAGCAGATTATAGGGCTTTGCCGGCGTGTTCATGGATGAGGAAAAATCTTGGGGGCTGTCGAAAAAATGGTCTTTCTCTTAATCAGGGACTCATCCGACGGGCGGGGTGAAAAAGGGTATAGCGACAATCGGTATGTGCACAACATAAAGGCTCGTTGCGCGACCCCGCTTGATTGGCAACGCTGCTGCCCATAAGGGCTTCCAGGTCAGCAATAATGTTGTTAATGCTGATGTGCCCAATAACTTGGGTCATACGCGATGTTCGACTTTCAGGCGATTAGGCTCTCAAGCTGCAGGTCGGGACGACCGACTTGCCGGTTGATGAAAATACCCAAGGTATGCGCCAAGATTTTTCGGGCGACCCGACGGGTCAAAGGCCAAACATCTCGCGCCCGGATTTTTTCAAAATGGAACTGCGCGACAAGTTGACCGATGACCGTTTCTACGAGACGGCGGGTGCTCGTCAATTGCCGGACGACCCAAGCAGGACGAGGATCGGTCATGTTGGCCCGCAAGGGGGTTTGCAGATCAATGCCGACTGTCACTAACTCTGCCTGAAGAAAGGCGCTAATGTAACCTTTGTCGCCAATCACGAGGCCCTGAACGCCGTCGGTCAAATCCCACAGTGCCTCGCGCTCATCACCGGAAGCCGGCGTCACCGTGCAAGCGGTGATCACGCCATGGGCCGTGACCATCAGATGACCGTGAAGTCCATAATAATAATGCTTTTTTGCTGCACAATAACCGAAGTCCGCCGCCGCGGGGAACAACCGACATTGAGGAGCGCGGGTCAACACACACACCGGCATCGGACAGCCATCCACCAGATGAATCGGATCAGCCGCGGTGCCTAAATCCATGAGTAGCTGCTGATGGAACCGCTGTTTGATGACCCACAGATTTGCCGCTTGTTGGGCAAACGTGGTCCGCGATCCGAGTTTCGGAAACCATGACAACCAATGTCGATTGAAGTACTTCCAGATGCCCACATCGGTATCCAAACCCAAAAACTCGCCGACCACTTCCATCGTAATCACTTCGCTATCCATCAGTTTGGGGGCAAAGCCGCGGGAGCGTAAGCGGTGATCCCCAAGCACGGAAGTCGTGTGTTCTTCTACCCAACAAAACACCGTGATAATAAAATCTTCGAGCGGCATGGTGATCTCTCCGTGAGGTTGAGGTGATTGGTTCCTCTCCGCTTAGCCTACATCGCTATGCCGCATCCGCCTGCCCTCATCTCCCCTCGAAAAAGTCGAACATCGCGTTTGGGTCATAGTATTTTCTATAAAATGCTGATGTCGGTTACGCTGAACCACTTACCGCAGTCGGTTCCCGGTCGCCAGTGTAAGAAGCAATGGAAGCGACGACAAGCATTTATCCGGTATTCACCACATTTGCAGCACAAAATAATGAGGAGTCCGCCCATGAAAACGCAACATACGCTTTATCAGCGCCGCGCTGTTTTGCGCGCTGGCGCGGATAACCCCGATAACTGGCCGCGCTGGGATCTCTACAACGAACCCCAGGATGAAGGCGGGCCTAATCCCTACTATGATATTGATTACCTGCCCGTTATCGTGGAGACTGAACTCACGCCAGTCGTCTATGGTGGGGGGGGAATCGAGTGGCAGGATGTCTCCGGCAACGCCCTGACTACCGATGAAGCCGAGACGCAAGGTCGATTAACGATCCAGGATGCTTCCTGAAATCAGTCTGGATGTAAGAATGATCTTCCTTACTACGACTAAGCCAGCAAATCCCTTGATTCGTTCGAGAGAACAGGTATGCGTGATACTTTTCCACTTCTGGTGAAAACCGATTTCCCCACGGTTTACCGTGCCCGCATCGATACCTTGCAGGCTAATCTGGGCTATCGTTGCAACCAATCCTGCACCCATTGCCACGTTGCAGCCGGCCCTCAACGCACTGAGGAAATGAGATGGGAGACAATGGAGCTATTGCTTCGCTATATGAAGTTGCGTCAGGTGACGACACTGGATCTGACGGGCGGTGCTCCTGAACTGAATCCGCATTTCCGTTCCCTGGTGACCCATGCCCGTAGTCAAGGCGTTCGGGTGATCGACCGTTGCAATCTGACCATCCTCAAGGAGCCTGGCCAAGAGGATTTGGCAGTATTTCTGGCCAGGCACGCCGTTGAAATTACCGCTTCTCTGCCTTGTTACCTGGAAGAAAACGTCGATCAGCAGCGTGGTAAGGGTGTATTCGAATCCAGTCTGGCGGGTTTGCGGCAACTTAATGACCAAGGCTATGGCCAACTCGATAGCGGACTCACGCTGAATCTGGTCTATAACCCGCTCGGTCCGATCCTGCCGCCTGACCAAGTGGGTTTGGAAGCCGCTTACAAACAGGAGCTACTGACCCGTTACGGGATAGTTTTCTCGCGCTTGCTGGCGTTGGCCAATATGCCCATTCAGCGTTTTGGCAGCCAGTTGATCTCAAAAGGACAATTCGCGCCCTATATGCAATTGCTCAAGTCCGCGCACCGCGCCGAGAATCTGGATGCAGTGATGTGCCGAAATCTGATTTCAGTGGACTGGCAGGGGTATGTGTACGACTGTGACTTCAACCAGATGCTGAAACTGCCCCTAGGCGCCAGCGAACTGGAACGCACCCATCTTGGCGAATTGCTGGACTGCGATCTGACCGGCACCCGAATTCAGGTCGCTGACCATTGCTATGGCTGCACCGCTGGGCAAGGCAGTAGTTGCGGCGGGGCGCTGGAATCCAGTCTGATGTCTGTGTAAAAACTTGGTTCTTCGACGATTCTTATGGAACTGGTTACCTTACGGAACTCACTCCAAAGATAAGGTTGAAGAACCAAAAATGAACCCAAAAATCCTGTAAAGCCCGCTTTCAAGCGGATCTACAGTTTTTCGCAGCGCTTATAAAAATCGTCAGGGCGCCGAAGATGTCAGCCTGTCACCACCGTGACCGGCTACCGCCGCCGCGCCCTCCACGCGCCGGTTTCTCGGTCGCCATGTTCACTTTGAGCGGCCGTCCCCCCAGGGATTTACCATTTTGTTCAAGGGCCTTTTCCGCGGCGTGTTGTGCGGCGAAGGTGATAAAAGCAAATCCTTTGGGTCGTCCCGTCTCCCGGTCCATGATCAGGGCGAGATCTTCAATATCCCCATAAGGCGAGAACAGTTCCCGTAACTGTGATTCATCAACAGTATATGGGAAGTTGCCAACATAAATCTTATTTTGCTGCATTGCATCTCCATCATTCATCAACAGTGAAATAAATCAAATGGGTCGATATATCACTAGATAAAAACCAATGTGTCATACATAAAATTTTCTTGTATAGCACTATTACCTAATCGTTCTGACCCCAGACCAAGCCAACGAAAAGCTAGTCTATGGCTGGCAAAACGTCAAGTTTTTCCGACATGGCGCACCCATCCTGGAATTACGCTGTGGCATGGTTGTATCAGCATCAATAATCAGGCTAATTTCCAGCTGCAAACTCGACCGCGCTTCTTTCTGGTTGCCGGTTTACTGCATTTCGCTGCATCCAGATCCGGGGGCGCTGCGTAAAAGCCCTTGTAGCGTCACTCATTCGTCGTTCGCCCACCAACGCTTGATCTATCGCACAACCACCGCACCCGCAGGCACTGGAGCCACTTCATGAATATGCGCAAGATTGTATTAGCATTAGCAATTACTCTGATAATAGCAATTTTTTTTATCCTCGATTTGGGGCGTTTTTTTAGCTTGGACTATGTAAAAAATCAGCAAGCGGCCATCGACGCTTATCGAACGGCGTATCCTGCTTTGACCGCAGGAATCTTCTTCGCTATTTACGTGGCGGTAACGGGATTGTCGTTGCCAGGCGCGGCGATCATGACATTGGCCGCTGGCGCGATTTTCGGGTTACTGTGGGGAACGATCATCGTTTCCTTTGCTTCAACCATCGGCGCAACCCTGGCTTTTCTCGCCGCCCGCTTTGTGCTGCGCGACTGGGTGCAGGAAAAATTTGGCGACAAGCTGAAAGCGATTAATGCCGGAATGGAAAAGGAGGGCGGCTTTTACCTGTTCACCTTGCGCTTGATTCCGATTTTCCCGTTCTTTGTCATCAACCTGGCGATGGGTTTGACGCCAATCCGCACCTGGACTTTCTACGGCGTCAGCCAGATCGGCATGTTGGCCGGTACGCTGGTCTATGTGAACGCGGGTACGCAATTGGCGCATATCGATTCGCTAAAGGGCATTCTATCGCCCGAACTACTGGCTTCCTTCGCCCTGCTCGGCATTTTTCCGCTGATCGCCAAAAAGATCGTTGCCGTCGTGAAAGCGCGGCGGGTCTATGCAAAGTGGTCCAAGCCGACTCGCTTCGACCGTAATTTGGTGGTCATCGGGGCAGGCAGCGCCGGGTTGGTCACAGCCTACATTGCTGCGGCGGTCAAAGCCAGGGTGACGCTGATCGAGAAACATCAGATGGGCGGCGATTGCCTGAACACCGGTTGCGTTCCTTCCAAGGCGCTGATCCGTTCAGCTAAGCTCCTCTCGCATATCCGCCGCTCATCAGAATTTGGCATTCGTAAAGCCGAAGCGGATTTTGATTTTGCCGAAGTGATGGAGCGGGTTCAGCGGGTAATAAAAGAGGTTGCTCCGCATGATTCCGTGGAGCGCTATACCGAATTGGGCGTCGACGTGGTGGAAGGCGCGGCCAAAATCACTTCACCCTGGTCAGTGGAAGTGACTACTGCTGAGGGAACGCGGACTTTGACGACGCGCAGCATGGTCATTGCCGCCGGCGCCCGGCCGTTTGTACCGCCGATTCCCGGACTGGAAGAGGTCGGCTACCTGACTTCCGATAATGTCTGGGCGCTGCGGGAATTGCCTCACCGGTTGGTAGTGCTCGGCGGCGGCCCGATCGGTTCGGAGCTGACCCAGACCTTTGCCCGCTTCGGCGCGCAGGTGACGCAGGTCGAGATGGCGCCGCGCATCATGATTCGCGAAGATCCGGAAGTCTCGGAGTTAGTAACCCAGCGTTTTCGCGCGGAAGGCGTCAACGTGCTGGTCAATCACCGGGCCAAGCAGTTTCTGGTGGAAAACGGTGAAAAATTATTGATCGCCGAACATGAAGGCCAGGATGTGCGCATTCCCTTTGATGCGGTGCTGGTCGCGGTTGGACGGGTGGCGAACACGACTGGTTACGGGCTGGAGGAACTGGGCATTCCCACGACGCGCACTCGCACCGTGGAGACCAATGAGTATCTGCAAACGCTCTATCCGAACATCTACGCCGCTGGTGATGTGGCGGGGCCGTTCCAGTTTACCCACACCGCCGCTCATCAGGCGTGGTACGCTGCCGTCAACGCCCTGTTCGATCCGCTCAAGAAGTTTCGCACCGATTATTCAGTGATTCCCTGGTCGACCTTTGTCGATCCAGAAGTGGCGCGCGTCGGCCTTAATGAGCAGGATGCCAAAGAAAAAGGCATTTCTTATGAGGTTTCCGTTTATGGCATCGATGATCTGGATCGCGCGATTGCCGATGGAGAGGCGCACGGTTTCGTTAAAGTACTGACCACGCCCGGCAAGGACCAAATCCTGGGCGTGACCATTGTCGGCGAACATGCGGGCGATCTGCTCGCTGAGTACGTGGTCGCCATGCGCCACGGCATTGGTCTCAATAAAATTCTCGGCACGATTCACATTTACCCGACCCTGGCGGAAGCCAACAAGTACGTTGCCGGCGTCTGGAAGAAAGCCCATGCTCCACAGAATTTGCTGGCCTGGGTGGAGCGCTTTCATGCCTGGCGGCGGGGTCCGACCCGCTCACTGGAAACAGCAGTCAGTGACGCTAACACCGCTATCTGATCCCTCCCAACCATCGACTGAGAGATTCAATCATGCTGTCCACGGCTTTTGGCCTGACGTTCTGGGGTGTTCTGATTTTTTACGGCGCGGCGCTGTATGCGGTGACGCCGAACGCGCGCACCGTCGGCGCCTTCTTTCGGGGTGAGGATAACAATGGACGGGAAGCCCGTCAGTGGGCGCTGACCGCCAGTATCTTCATTTCGTGGATTTTTGCGAAGTCGGTAACGAACGCGGCTAATCTGGGAGCGAGTTACGGCATTGTTGGCGGACTGGCCTACGCGACATACTGGTTGTCGATTCCGTTGGCGGGCTTCGTTATCTACTATCTGCGCCGCAGCACCGGAGCAACCAGTCTGGTGGGTTTCCTGACCGGAAAGTACGGTCGCGCCGCGGCATTGGCCTTTACCGCCGCCATTCTGATCCGGCTCTATAACGAGGTATGGAGCAACACGGCGGTGGTCGGTGGCTACTATGGTCCAGCGGGCAGCCCGGAGTTTATTAGCGCGGCGCTGCTATTCACCGCAGCGACCTTGTTCTACAGCGTCAAGGGAGGGCTGCGTGGTTCAATCGTCACTGATGTCATTCAGGCGGCGGTTTTCGTGGTCTTTTTGGCAGCGGTGCTGCTGCTGGTATTGCCCAAGCACGGGGTAGCGAACCTGTTGAGCGTTGGTGAATTCAAGCTGGCGGCTGGTATGGATTTATTGTGGGTCGCCGGCTTGCAAATCCTCAGCTATCCGTTCCACGATCCGGTATTGACCGATCGCGGATTCATTACCGAGGAAAAGGCGATGTTGAAAGCCTTTATCCTGGCGGGCGTCGGTGGCTTCTTCGCCATTCTGGTCTTTAGCTTTGTGGGCATCGACGCCCGGTTAAGCGGACTCGCTGTGGGCGGCAATGCGCCGGCAGCGGTCGCCCAGGCGCTGGGGATTGGCGCGCTGTTCGTCATGACAGTGTTGATGATCGCCGCCGCTGGCTCCACTCTGGATTCGACCTTTGCCTCTCTTTCCAAAGTGGTTGCGCAAGAACTGCCGGCTATCGCCGGGCGACAGCCGACAGTTTCTGCTTTGCGCTACGGTACCGTGGCGATGATTGTCATTGCTGTACTCGGTAATCTGCCCATGATCGCTGGCGCGGAGATTCTTGCCGCCACAACCCTGAGCGGTACGATGGTCATGGGTTTAGCGCCCGTGTTTTTGTTGCAATGCGGGGTGGGTTATTCTCCCTGGAGTTTTCATCTGAGCTTCTGGCCAGGTCTGCTCCTTGGCGTCCTGCTTGCAATCGGCTGGATTCCTGCGGCCTGGGCGATCGGCGAAGGCAAGTACGCGCTTCTTCTGGGAACCAATCTTTACGGATTGCTGATCTGTACGACAGGTTATTTGTTACCTGCGCTTTTGCGTCGGTGGCGTGGGATGCCTGTAGCGCAGAGTGCGTCTGCATGAACGCGCCGGGCCGGGTTTGTCCCCTGCGTTACCGCTACGGCCCAGCGGCGCTGGCTGTCGCGCCTGAACGGCAAGCGGAAACCCTGTATGTCATCGGCGGCCTGTATGGCAACCGACCTGCGCTTGACGCTGTGGAGGTGCTGGCCGCGACTGAATCGGGTCCGGTAACGCTGTGTTTCAATGGCGACTTTCATTGGTTTGATGCCGATGAGAGCGCCTTCGTCGAAATCAACGCGCGCGTGCTTCGCCATGACGCCCTGCTCGGCAACGTGGAAGCGGAATTGCTGACCCAAGGAGCAGCGGAAGCCGGTTGCGGTTGCGCCTACCCGGAAACGGTCGACGCAAAAGTCGTGGAACGCTCCAATCAGATTCATGCCTATCTCAAGGCCACCGCTCAACGCCATCCCGATGCCCTGGCCAGTCTGCGTAAATTGCCGATGTACGTCTGTTATCGAGTGGGCGACGCACGGATCGGAGTGGTGCATGGCGACGCCGAGGCGCTCGCCGGTTGGCGATTTGATGTCAATGCGCTGGACAATAAAGTGAATCATGAATGGCTGACATCCGCGTTTCTGCAAGCAAATGTCGAGGTTTTTGCCAGCAGCCATACCTGTTTGCCCGGTTGCCGTTGCTTTGGTCTTGAAGGACGACTGGGTTGGATTATCAATAATGGGGCAGCAGGAATGCCCAATTTTGCGAACACGCGATTTGGCGTTATCACCCGAATCAGTACGACGCCCAGCCCGCATCAGCGATTGTATGGCGCAAATCCAGGGCCGATTCACATCGACGCCCTAGCGCTTGACTTCGATGCCGACCGCTGGGAGCGTGAGTTTCTAAAGCGTTGGCCGCCCGCATCACCGGCTCATGTTTCCTATTTCGAGCGCATCCGGCGCGGCCCGGCCCATGTGATTTCACAGGCCGCGCCTCCCGCATGGCGCGCCCCGGAAGATCGATTCCCATAAGTGTGCTTGAGTTGCCAGGTCATTTTGCATCGCGCCCACATGGGACTTCGCCTTTGCCCGTGAGTACGCAAAAAGACGACCGGCTCCGTGAATCCTGATCCGACCCTAACCTTATTTCATGCGGGACGCTTCCATTCCAGAATATTAGCTTCTTCTGATTGAGAAAACCCGGTAAATCCTAGTAGAATGCCATGTCTTCCAGACTGACCCCGGCGCGCATTTCCAATGCTGACAACAATATTGATTGGAAAACGCTAAAAACATCTTAATCTATGGCTTGCTAAGGAGACTTGGATTATGGCCCTGAGTTCAGCGTTGCCAGCCGAGCAGTATAATTATGATATCGTCCGCAAATTCACGATCATAGCCATGGTATGGGCGGTGATCGGCATGTCGGTCGGCGTCTATATTGCCTGCGAACTGGCTTGGCCGTTCCTGAATTTCGATATTCCTGCTCTGACCTTCGGACGCTTGCGTCCCGTACATACAACGCTGGTTATTTTTGGTTTCGGCGGTAGCGCTCTGTTCGCCACCTCCTATTACATCGTACAACGCACTTGCCAGGCGCGGCTGGCCTTTCCCTGGTTGGCCGAGTTCACCTTCTGGGGGTGGACCGGCGGCGTAACCCTCGGCGTACTCAGCTACATGGCGGGTTTTTCTCAGAGCAGGGAATACGCCGAGTTTGAGTGGCCACTCGACTTGGCGATTGCTGTGGTCTGGGTGAGTTATATCGTGGTGTATGTTGAAACCATTCGTCGGCGCAGCCAGCCGCATATTTACGTCGCCAACTGGTTTTTTATGGCGTTCCTGCTGGCGGTCGCCCTGTTGCACATCTTTAACAACCTCGCCGTGCCGATCAGTCTGACCAAATCCTACAGCTTGTTCGCCGGCGTGCAGGACGCTATGACCCAGTGGTGGTATGGCCACAATGCCGTCGGGTTCTTCCTGACCGCTGCGTTTCTCGGCATGATGTACTACTTTGTTCCCAAACAGGCCGGGCGACCGGTTTACTCCTATCGACTGTCCATCATTCACTTCTGGGCGCTGATCTTCCTGTACATGTGGGCTGGCGGCCATCATTTGCATTGGACCGCGCTGCCCGATTGGGTGTCCACGCTGTCCGCTGCCTTCTCTGTCCTGCTGCTGATGCCGTCTTGGGGCGGCATGATCAACGGCATCATGACTCTGTCGGGCGCCTGGGACAAGTTGCGCTCCGACCCGATCATGCTGTTCCTGATTACGTCGCTGTCGTTCTATGGCATGTCCACCTTTGAAGGGCCATTGATGTCGCTGAAGAGCGTCAACGCCTTGTCGCACTACACCGACTGGACGATTGGCCATGTTCATTCCGGCGCGCTGGGCTGGGTTGCGCTGGTCAGCTTTGGTTCCTTCTATCACCTGATTCCGCGCCTGTACGACACACGGATGTACAGCCAGACCTTGATTTATGTGCATTTCTGGCTGGCTACAATTGGCATCGTGCTCTATATCACCTCGATGTGGGTGGCCGGCATCGGCCAGGGCTTGATGCTGCGCAGCTTCGATGACTACGGCAATTTGGCTTACACCTTCATCGAAACGGTGGAGTTTATGCATACGCCGTATATCTGGCGGGCGCTGGGCGGCGCGTTCTTTGTCGCAGGGGTATTGGTCATGGTGTACAACATCTATATGACCGTGCAGGCTGGCCGGCGCGAGCAGGCGGCGCTTGAGGCCAAACTGGCGGCCAAACTGGCGAAAGCCTGAGAGCGCTGGAGAGCAAAACCATGCGACATGAACAAATCGAAACCAATTCAGCGTTGATGCTGGTGCTCATCCTCCTGGTTATCAGTATCGGTGGCTTGGTGGAAATCGTCCCATTGTTTTACATCAACGAAACGATTGAAAAAGTGGACGGGGTGCGTCCCTACACGCCGCTGGAGATTCGCGGTCGCGACATCTACGTCCGCGAAGGTTGTTACTTGTGCCATTCCCAGCAGATTCGTCCGTTCCGCGATGAATGGTTGCGCTATGGACACTACTCGCTGGCGGCGGAATCACAGTACGACCATCCTTTCCAGTGGGGATCGAAGCGTACTGGTCCCGATCTGGCGCGACTGGGCGGCAAGTATTCCAATCAGTGGCATGTCCAGCATCTGGTGGCGCCGCGTTCGGTGGTGCCACAATCCATCATGCCCAATTATCCGTGGTTGCTGGACAGCGATCTGGACTACGCAGATGTGGACAGCCGGATGCGCGCTTTGCGAGTAACCGGCGTACCGTATTCCGTAACCCAGGCTGAATACGACGCCAATGTCCAGCGTTACGGCCAGGCTATCGCCGATCAACTGGATATCGGCAAGGCGCAGGATAGCCTGCTCCAACAGGCGCGTGAGAAGGACTTCGACGGTCTTCCGGACCGTATCACCGAGATGGAGGCGCTGGTCGCGTACTTACAGGTGCTTGGCACGATGGTGGACTTTAACCAGTACGACGAAGGCTATTTCGTCGAATTCCGCTAAATAATCTGAACCCGTTCCTCTCTATGTTGCGAGAGGAACGGAGTGGAGCCTGGCCCATGTTCGACTGGCTGATGTGGTTCACCCACATGGAAAACTCCAAGCCGCTGGCGCTGGTGATCTTCTTTAGCGCATTCTGCGGCATCCTGCTTTATGTATTCACCGGTAAACAGCGCGCTCGGCGGCTGGAGTCCTACAAGTACATACCGTTCGATGAGGATGAACCCCGGCAGTCCGAGCTTCATGGTTTCGCCCGCGATGATCAACGGGCGCGGATTGAAACCCAATCCTGCAATGGTGACGGACAATGACTGATAATACGAATACCTCCCAACCTTCCGGCGCGGTGCAAACCACCGGCCATGCCTGGGATGGCGATCTCCAGGAATACAATAATCCACTACCGCGCTGGTGGCTGTGGTCTTTCTACGGAACCGTCGTGTTCTCGATTTTCTACTGGTTTGTTTACCCTTCCTGGCCGGTCGGAGATACCTGGATCAAGGGTTTTGGCAAGGTTGAATATACGACCGTAGACAAGGCGACCGGCAAGGAACAGGAAAAGGAATTCCGCTGGAACACCCGCGCTCTGTTACTCGAAGCGTTGGGCGACGCGGCGAATGATCCACAGCGCAAGGAGATGTTGGCCAAGGTGCAGGCGGCGGATTACGAGCAAATCGCCAAAGACCCGAAAATGGTGGAATTCGTGCGCTCGGTCGGCAAGGGCCTGTTCGGCGATAACTGCGCAGCGTGTCATGGCGGCGGCGGGCAGGGCGTGGTGGGTCTGTATCCCAACCTGACCGATGATGACTGGCTATGGGGCGGCGGCATCGACAAAATTCATGAAACCCTGGTACAGGGCCGCAGAGGGTTTATGCCAGCCTTCGGTCAAGTGCTCAAACCGGAACAACTAGATGATGTGGCCGAGTATGTCCTGACTCTTTCGGATGAAGCGCCAAAGAGCGAAGCGTCTGAGCGGGGCCAGGCGATTTTCCAGGGGCAAGTGGGCGGTTGCTACTATTGCCACGGGGCCGACGCTAAAGGTCTCCCTGTGCTGGGTTCAGCCAATCTGACGGACAAGATCTGGACGATTGCTAACGTGCCGGCTCATAAGACTCTCCAGGATAAGAAGGCGGCGATTAAGGAGTTTGTGGCCAAAGGTGTGAACAATACTCGAATCATGCCGGCCTGGCAGGATCGCCTGTCGCCCACCGACATTAAACTCCTAGCGGTTTATGTCTATCAGTTAGGCGGCGCTCAGTAAGTCTCCCAAGCGCTTCCTCATTCATCAATGCTCACTCCCCTTTTGGGGGCCAGGGCTGTTAAACTTTCCTCGAAATCCTCTCCCCTCTGGTGGGGGAGGGTGCCGATGGGGAGCGGCTGATGATTGAAAATCGCGGCGAGGATTAACGACCAACTGATTTTCGATCTTTTTTGGAAAGGATTGCTCACCGAACGGCAAACCTGGTTGCCAATGCTCGAGCAATTGGAATCGGACGCCGAATTGCTGGCCACCTTCGACGTTAACGACATGCCCACCGAGGCGTTGCTGTTCTAAACCGGCTATCTGACGATTGACTGGGAGGAACTATTAGGCAGCGCTTATTTCTACCGCCTGCGTTTTCCCAATCACGAAGTCTATCCATCAACGGCGCAGAATGACGATCTATCCTGCGCCGTTTGTCCACCCGACGGGTCGGTTGCGCTCAAAACCCCAAGTACCCCATGAAGTCGGTAATAAGGATGGCGATTCGACCGTTCTCTGATTTCAGTCCATCAGGCAAGACCGTCATCATGGACTATCATTAAACATTTGGCAGTCAGTGCCTGGCGCTGGAACTGACTGCGACTTACTCTCACAATTGACCGATAATCGAGGAAAATATTATGAAAGTCATTCTATTAGGCGCCCCCGGCGCAGGCAAGGGCACCATCGCCAAACTCTTGACCCAGGTCGATGGTTCCGTCCAAATCTCCACTGGCGATATCTTGCGCGGTGCAGTGCAGGCCGGCACGGAACTGGGTAAAAAAGCGGAAGCCTACATGAAAGCTGGCGATCTGGTGCCGGATGATCTGATCATGGGCATCATGGAAACGCGCTTGCAGGAATCTGATTGCGCCAAGGGTTTTTTGCTGGACGGCTTTCCGCGCACCATCCCCCAAGCTGAGGCGCTCAAGACGTTGCTGAACAAGCTGAGCATTAAGCTGGACGTGGTGGCCAATATTGAAGTCCCGCGTGAGGAGATTCTTAACCGTCTCACCACCCGCCGCACCTGCGTGAACCCGCAATGTCAGGCCATTTACAATGTCCGGAGCCAACCTCCCAAGGTCGAGGGAGTGTGCGACAAATGCGGTAGCCCCATCGTGCAGCGCGACGATGAGACCGAGCAAGCTATCAGTAATCGCCTTGACACCTACAACCAGAAAACCGCGCCGCTGATTGACTTTTACCGGCAGGAAGGAATGTTGCTTACCGTAGATTCTCCCTCCAGCGAAGGGATAATCAATGCTATCCTGGAGCGGGTCAGAAGCTGAGAGGTTGTCATTTTGAGGCAGGAAGACCGCTGGTGGGCGCTGATTCGCCAAATCGCCCGCAAGTGGTCTCGTGCACATCAGACTCTGGCATTACAGGGTTGCAAAAATATCCCGCATGGTCGGGTCGGTGACAACACAGCCCAACCGGCGCAATTCCGCCAGTTGACGTCGGCCTATCACCTTGTCGAACTCTTCATCGAAATCAATCAGTCCGGCTTGGTAGCCGCGATAAAAATGCCGCCAGTGCGATCCCTGCTTCTCCGAACTACTGGTATTCGCCTCCATCGCCGCACCGCCCTGCAACATCTTGCGCTTGAATTGCTCCCGGCTACGAATGTTGTAATGGTAAAGGCGAATGGTCCTGGATCGCTCGCTGATATCGTCCGCCATCTCCACGCCATGATTGCCCGGTGTGATTCGGCGATAGCTCTGGGTCCGATGAATGACTTTGTGCGTCGGTTTATGGAATAGCACATTGAAGCCATCGAGTGGAAAGCGTTTCGGTATGCCGCGCTGAACGCAATCCGTCGCAGTCCAGAACCCGCCCTCCGCAGGCGGCAGCATACTGTAAGACGGACACTTGATTTTGCTGACTCGGCTGCGCGCGAGTTCGCTACGCAATAAACCGTCCTTTGCATACCAGAATTCATCGGCGTCGCTGTTAATGCAATAGTCCGCGCCATAGTGGTCGCGCGCCCGCTCAATCATCCGATGCACCCAGGCGACTTGATCGAAAGCGGGACTCGGTTCGTCGATTAATTCCAGAATGAACCCGGTTTTCCGGTGCTCTTCCAGAATCTCGCGCGTACCATCCCGGGACTGATGGTCGGTCACGATCAAACCGTCGATGCCTGAACCGGTGTGATAGCGCAGATGCCGCTCGATGATATCGATTTCATCCCGCACCAGCAGGGTCATGATCACTCTGGGATTTTCGATACGTGGGCATCGCCGGAAAAAAGCGTAGATCGACATAAGGCGTTTATCGTTGTAGTAAAGATAAAATGCTGACAAAAAGGTTTTTTTACTACTTGATGTTGCTAAGCAGCAAATTTATGTTGCGTTGCAAAAACAAAACCGGTATGAAGGAGTCCAAGAAAGCAATACTCCCTTTTCTAAGGACCTTAAGCCATGACGACTTCACATCCTGTTCATACGGTTTGTCCGCACTGCAAGCGGCCCGTGGTCGCGTTACGCGAGCAGCCACGCGCACATTGCGCCGAGCATGGCGTTGTAGTGCCGATGCGCAGCGCAATTGTGAATCCTCCGCTCAAACCAGCGCCCCCAGCGGAGGCAGCCTGATCACGCGGAAGCGTAAACCCTTTACTCCGGGCGCAGGTGCGGAAACAGCAACACGTCGCGAATGGAAGGCGCATCCGCGAACAGCATGACCAGCCGGTCGATGCCAATCCCCTCGCCAGCGGTCGGCGGCAAGCCGTGTTCCAGCGCCCGGATATAATCAGCGTCGTAGTGCATCGCCTCATGATCTCCGGTAGCCTTGGCCTCCGCCTGCTTGCGAAAGCGCTCGGCCTGATCCTCGGGATCGTTTAGCTCGGAAAAACCATTGGCGATTTCTCGTCCGCCGACGAACAGTTCAAA
This sequence comes from Gammaproteobacteria bacterium, assembly GCA_024235095.1. Classification (NCBI taxonomy): domain Bacteria; kingdom Pseudomonadati; phylum Pseudomonadota; class Gammaproteobacteria; species Gammaproteobacteria bacterium. Next base: position 537,591 of record JACKNC010000002.1, on the reverse strand, counting down.
GCGGTCAGTGATCGTCGGATCGGCGTCATTACGTCGGGCCAGCGGCGAGACCTCGGTGGGATAGGCAGTAATGAAAGTTGGATCGCGCAACTGATGTTCGACCGTCTGCTCAAAAATATCCAGTTGCATCCGGCCCAGACCGTGTTCCGGTTGCACATTCACGCCCAAGTCCTGGGCGATGCGCCGGGCAGACGCCGGATCATCCAGTTCGACAGCAGTGATCGCCGGATTGAAATGCAGCACCGCTTCCCGCACCGTCAAGCGTCGAAAGGGTTGGCCGAAGTCGTAATGCTCGCCCTGATATTGAATAACCGCGTCGCCGAGCAGCGCCTGCGCCAAGCCGCGCAGCAGTTCCTCGGTCAGATCCATCAGGTCGCGGTAATCCGCATAGGCTTGATAGAACTCCAGCATGGTGAATTCGGGGTTATGGCGAGTAGACAGCCCCTCGTTGCGGAAATTGCGGTTAATCTCATAGACTTTCTCAAAACCGCCGACTACCAATCGTTTCAAATACAATTCCGGGGCGATGCGCAGGTAAAGTTGCATATCCAGCGCATTGTGATGGGTGATGAATGGCCGGGCCGCCGCGCCGCCTGGGATAGGTTGCATCATCGGCGTCTCGACCTCCAGGAAGCCGCGCCGGTTGAAAAAGTCGCGAATATGGGCGACCAGGGCTGAGCGCAACTGGAAGGTCGCACGGGTCGCTTCGTTCATGATCAGGTCCACATAGCGCTGGCGATAGCGGATTTCCTGATCAGCCAACCCGTGAAACTTCTCCGGCAAGGGGCGCAGCGATTTGGTCAACAAGCGCAGGGTATCGACCTTGATGGACAGTTCGCCGGTTTTGGTTTTGAACACCACACCCTCGGCGCCGAGAATGTCACCTAGATCCCAGGTCTTAAACGCCTCGTATAATCCTTCCGGCAGCGCGCTTTTCTGAACAAACAGTTGAATATCGCCGGACTGATCGCGCAGCCGCACGAAGCTGGCTTTACCCATGATCCGCTGGGCCAGCATCCGCCCGGCCACCCGCACCCGATGGGGTTCGGCTTCTAACCGGGCGTTATCGTGGCAACCATAAGCGGTATGCAGTTCAGCCGTCAGCGCATCGCGCCGGAAATCGGTGGGATAGGCGTTGCCCTGCTGGCGCAATTCCTGGAGCTTTTGCCGGCGCAGGGCGATGAGCTTGTTTTCTTCAAGCAACACGCTAGGAGAATCAATGGCTTCATTCATTATCTTACAGTCCGCTCTTTAAACTGGCTTCAATGAAGTCATCCAGGTCGCCATCCAGCACGGCCTGGGTATTGCCGGTCTCGACGCCAGTACGCAAGTCCTTGATACGCGACTGATCCAGGACATACGAGCGAATCTGGCTACCCCAGCCGATGTCGGATTTACTGTCTTCCAGCGCCTGAGCCTGAGTATTGCGCTTTTGCTGTTCCAGTTCATAGAGCTTGGCCTTAAGTTGCTTCATGGCGGTAGCGCGGTTCTTGTGTTGGGAGCGGTCATTCTGGCATTGCACCACAATACCGGTGGGCAGATGAGTGATGCGCACCGCGGATTCAGTGCGGTTGACGTGCTGGCCGCCGGCGCCAGAAGCGCGGTAGACATCGACGCGCAAATCGGCTGGATTAATGTCCACTTCAATGCTGTCATCAATTTCCGGGGAGACAAAGACCGCAGCAAATGAGGTATGGCGACGGTTGCCCGAATCAAACGGCGATTTGCGGACCAGGCGATGAACGCCGGTTTCCGTGCGCAGCCAGCCGAACGCGTAAGCGCCTTCAAAACGGACGCTGGCGCTTTTGATGCCCGCGACTTCACCTGGCGAGGCTTCCAGCAACTCGGTGTTGAAGCCGCGCCGCTCTCCCCAGCGCAGGTACATGCGCAACAGCATCTCCGCCCAATCCTGCGCTTCAGTGCCGCCAGAACCGGACTGGATATCGAGGAAAGCATTGCCGGAATCCAGCTCGCCGGAGAACATCCGTTGAAATTCCAGATTGGCAACGATGTGTTCATGTTGTTGCAGGTCGTGCGCGACTTCGGCAATCGCGGCTTCATCGCCTTCCTCGCCGGCCAACGTGAGCAATTCAGCAGATTCGTTCAGGCCACGACCGAGGCTTTCCAAGCGCTCCACGACCGCTTCCAGTTGCGCACGCTCCTTGCCCAAAGCCTGGGCGCGCTCTGGATCGTTCCAGATGTTGGGTTCCTGCAATTCACGATTGACTTCGATGAGCCGCTCACGCCGGGTTTCAAAGTCAAAGATACCCCCTCAGGGACGCGCAGCGCTCCTGGAGATCCTGAATCTGGTTAAAGTAGGGATTAAGTTCCTGCATCATACTGTTTTTCAGAGACATTGAATTGTTTATAGGAGCCAGATCGCCAGCGATTTAACGGTTTATCGCCCACAACCGGACTCCTATGTGTGAAGACCAGACATCAGAACTTGAATTCCTCGATAAGCAATTGCAATTGCAGCAACGCCGAGGTGCCAATGTTCAGAATACGGAAACCTGTGTCGTAGAAGTCCGGGTTGATATCCCGGCCACACCACAGGCTTTCTGCATCGAGAAAAATGCGCTGATGCGAACTGTTCTCCTTGGGAACATCCAGCCACAGACGAAATGTCCGGTTCAGCGCAATCGGTTTGTCGCTGACCAGGCGGATGCCTTCCTTGTTAATGTCTACAATATGGCCTAACAACTCCTGGGTATCCTGATCATAAACTCGCAGGTACATGATCAGATACCAACGCTTGAGTCGGCGTTTGTCGGCGTTGATGGAATCGGTGGGACTCATGGCAACCTCCTGGTAAATACGATGAAAAAGGGCGGGGATTGCCCAGGATTCAAGCCGGTACGGCCGGGTTGAGACTATACGTGGTTGTCAGACTGGCCTGATCCAGCACATGACCTGCTATCGCGGCCAGCACATCCGGGCCGGTGAAATCGCCTTCTACAGGGCAGCGTTCCACATCGAGCGCGTACAGAGTGAAAATATAGTGGTGAACAATGCTGTCATTCCAGGGTGGGCAGGGTCCATCATAACCGAAATAGCGGCCCGCCATGGCCGGATCGCTGGCGAACCATTCCCGGTAATTGTTGATGCCCTGACGCGCGCCGCGTGGGGCTTCCGGTCCCGGTTTGCCTCTTGGGGCGACGCCTTCCGAGAATTCGCCGGCCAGAATATGATCGGGCGTCGGCGGCAAATCGACCAGGATCCAGTGGTAGAAGTCGGTGCGCGGCAAGTCGGCCGGCACCTGCCGCCCTTCCTGATTCACATCATCCGCTTGGGTTGGCACGTCCGGATCATGACAGATCAGAACCAAGGATTGGGTTTCCGGCGGCAACTCGCTCCAAGCCAGCGGCGGGTTGGTGTTGGAGCCTAGCACGACATGCTGTTCAGGATCAGCAACGCCAAAGGCATAATCAGCGGGGATGGATTGGCGGTCGCGCAGAACGGGGCTGGTCAGTTTCATGTAGTTTCTCCTTTAGCAAGGCAGCATCACATCACTGGAATTAGCGATCAGTTCGATATGCAACACATAATAACTCATAGACTCACTAACACGATAAATTCGCCGCGCCGGAAAATCAGTAAGGTGTCCAGGCTACGTCATCACCGAATGGTCAGGAATACTTGATGAACGATCAAGCCTCGCAGAGTGGAGTTTCCGAGAACCTGCCTTCAGGTAAACACGTCGTCCATAATGAATCGGCTGAGCAGTGGATGGTGCAACCATTGCGGCGACCGGCCTACCAGCGCTCATCGTTCAGAACCTGGTTGTACATGGTAGGATTGTTGCTGATGCTGTTCAGCGCTACCCTGCTGCCGCCCATGGCCGTGGCTGGGTGGTATGACGGTATTGAAGTAGTTTTGCCATTGTGGCGTTGGGCGGTTTCGCGCCCCATGACGCTAGCATTGGCTATTTCCAGGATCCGATGATGGAATGGATTAGCTGTAGATTTGGTGACGGCGTTTAAACTCAATTTATATCAAGATAATAGCAATGCAGGCAATAACTGTCGGGCAAGGGTGGACAGCAGTTCAGCGACGGGCGCCGGTCAGGGCGGTGCTGTATATGGTCGGGTTGTTAATGATCCTGTTCAGCGTCAGCTTGTTGCCGCCTATCGCGGTGGCGTGGTGGTACGATGGTGACAAAGTGGTCGCGCCATTCGCGAAGGCGATGGGAGCAATGTTGGCAATGGGCCTGTTGTGTTGGTTGCCGGTATGCCGATTCAAGGTAGATCTACGCAACCGTGATGGTTTTGTCGTGGTCGTCGCGTTCTGGGTGCTACTCTCCTTGTTGGGCGCGATACCGTTCATGTTGGCTGAACATCCACACATGCACCTGGTGGATGCCGTGTTTGAAACTGTTTCTGGTTTGACGACGACGGGCGCTACCATTCTTTCCGGTCTTGATGATCTGCCTAAAGCCATTCTGTACTATCGGGCGCAACTGAATTTCCTGGGTGGGATGGGCATCGTGGTGTTGGCGGTTGCCTTATTGCCGATGTTAGGCATCGGTGGGATGCAACTCTACAAAGCGGAGACGCCGGGACCGATGAAGGATGAGAAACTGACGCCGCGCATCACCGAGACCGCCAAGAATCTCTGGTACATCTATGTCGGACTGAATGTGATTTGCACACTGTCATTTTGGGCAGCGGGCATGAGTTTCTTTGACGCCATCTGCCATAGCTTCGCTACTTTGGCGTTGGGCGGCTTTTCCACCCACGACGCTAGCATTGGTTATTTTCATAGCTCGGCTATTGAGTTGATTTCTGGTATTTTCTCGCTGGTCGCGGCGGTTAACTTCGCTCTGTTCTTTTTAGCATGGCGCTCACGCAGTCTCAAAGCCGTATTCCGCGATGCCGAATTCAAATTCTGCATGGGAGTGATGGGGGGCATCATCGCTGCGACCTGCTTTTACCTTTATTACAGTGGCAAGTTTCCCTTGTTGGATTCGATTCATCATGGTTTTTTCCAGGCGGCTTCCATTATCACTGACAATGGCTTGACCACTGCCGGCTATCCAGGAGACTGGCCGTTTGTCGTGCCTCTGTTGCTGTTGTTGGGCAGTTTCTTTGGCGGTTGTGTGGGATCGACCTGTGGCGGTATCAAAGCCTTCCGTTTTCTGTTGTTGTTCAAGCAAAGCTGGCGCGAAATTCAGTTACTTATTCGGCCTAGCGTGCAAATCACTGTCAAGGTTGGCAACCGTCCAATGCCTGATCGGGTCATGCAGGCGGTATGGGGATTTTATTTTCTGTACATTCTCAGTTACTGCTTTTTCTCGCTGGCGCTGGCGACGACTGGCGTGGATTTGGTGACAGCGTTTGGCTCAGTAGCAGGGTGTCTGAATAACATGGGGGTTGGGTTGGGTGAAACCTCGTCCAATTTTGCGCCCCTGAATGATACGGCGACCTGGTTGTTGACGTTATCGATGCTGGTGGGTCGCTTGGAGATCTTTCCCTTGTTGTTGCTATTTGTGCCGCGCTTTTGGAGTTGAGTATTGAGCATGAATAATCAGGCGGATCGTAACGGAACAAGGTTAGATTTATCTTCGCACCAGCCTGGTAATGGAAGCAGGCTTGATAGCGAGAGAGAAGCCGGACAGCCACCAGGCACGGAAGGCGCATTGCTTGATGAAAAAGAAGTGACGCCCGCTAGAGCCGGTTGGAAGACGCAGCAAACCTTGCAGCGACGCGCGCCATTCAAAACCGCGTTATACATGGTAGGGTTGTTGATGATTTTGTTCAGCGCCACCATGCTGCCGCCCATTGCGGTCGCCTGGTGGTATGACGGCTATGACGTAGTCACCCCTTTTGCGGAAACTCTCGGGGCAACCCTGGGATTCGGGCTACTCTGTTGGTTGCCGGTGTGCCGGCTCAAAGCAGACCTGCGCAACCGGGATGGTTTTGTGGTGGTCGTTGCGTTTTGGGTGTTGCTGTCCTTCCTGGGCGCGATACCGTTCATGTTGGCTGAACATCCACACATGCGTCTGGTGGACGCGGTGTTTGAAACCGCTTCCGGTTTGACGACGACGGGCGCCACCATTCTTTCCGGTCTCGATGCGTTGCCCAAAGCTATTTTGTACTATCGGGCGCAACTGAATCTGCTTGGCGGCATGGGGGTAGTGGTATTAGCAGTCGCCTTGCTGCCCATGCTGGGGGTGGGCGGGATGCAACTCTACAAGGCGGAGACGCCGGGGCCGATGAAAGATGAGAAACTGACGCCGCGCATCACCGAGACCGCCAAGAACCTCTGGGTGATCTACTTCGGTTTGAATGTAGCCTGTGCGCTGTCGTTTTGGGCGGCCGGTATGAGCTTGTTTGATGCGGTTTGTCACAGCTTTTCCACTTTGGCGCTTGGCGGATTTTCCACCCACGATGACAGTATCGGCTATTTCCACAGCCTGAATATTGAACTGATCTCGGGAATCTTCACCTTGATCGCCGCAGTTAATTTCGCGCTGTACTTTATGGCCTTGCGCGCCGGTAGCCTGCGGGTCGTGTTTCAGGACGCGGAGTTTCGGTTTTTCCTGGCCGTGATCGGCGGAATTGTCGCGGTTACTTGCGCGTACCTCTATTTCAGCGGCGCATTTCCGCTGTGGGAGTCGCTTCATCATGGCTTTTTCCAGAGTCTTTCCATTGTGACCAGCAATGGTCATACAACGGCTAGCTATTCGGACTGGCCGTTTTTCGTTGCCTTGTTATTGCTGTTGGGCAGCTTTTTCGGCGGTTGCGTTGGATCGACCTGCGGCGGCATCAAGGCAATCCGTTTTCTATTGTTGTATAAACAGAGTGTGCGCGAGATCCGGTTGCTGATTCGCCCCACCGCGCAAATCGCCGTCAAATTGGGTAATCGCCCGATTCCTGATCGGGTCATGCAGGCAGTGTGGGGATTTTACTATCTCTATATTTTCTGCTACTGCGCCCTGTCGCTGGCGCTAGTGGGGACGGGCCTGGATCTGGTGACAGCATTTGGCACCGCAGCAGCGGGGCTGAATAACATGGGAGTCGGGCTTGGAGGCACCGCGTCGAATTTCAGTTCAATCAGCGACACCGCGACTGTGTTGTTGACCGTGTCCATGATCGTCGGTCGGTTGGAGGTGTTCCCGGTGTTGTTATTGTTCCATCCGGATTTCTGGAAATAAAACGAAGGATGAAGGCGAAAGGTGAAAGGCGAGGAGGAGAGGTGAAAAGTCGACGGGGTTATACCGGCAAATTACCGCCCACGCGGTTCAACATGGCGCGGTACTGTCTGGAGGCGGCGGTGCAGGTGACCCCGGATAAGGTGGCGCTCATCGTGGTGTCCGATGCCCATGCGCCGGTGGTTGAAGCGGAGTGCTGGACGTATCGGCAACTGGACGATGCAGTGCGGCGAACCGCCGCGGGGTTGCATGGTCTGGGTCTGGAGCCGGGCGCGCGGGTCATGATTCGCATGGGCAACACCAGCGATTATGCTTTGTTGTTTTTCGGCTCCATCGCCGCTGGTTGTGTACCGTTACCCTCCTCCGCGCAATTAACTGAAGAGGAAGCGGATTTCCTGCTGGCGGATTCTGGCGCTCAATTACTGGCCGTGTCGGATGAACTGGCAATTACGCCGCCGCCCGGAGTTCGGGTTCTGCACCCCGCGGACATCGCGGCGTTGCGCACGGGCGAACCCGTAGATTATGCAGACACTGCCACCGATGATCCCGCTTTTCTGATCTATACCTCTGGCACCACCGGCCAGCCCAAAGGGGTATTGCACGCCCAGCGTTCCGCTTGGGGACGGCGGCCTATGTACCAAGGCTGGTATGGCATCCGCTCGAATGATGTGATGCTCCATGCCGGGGCGTTTAACTGGACTTATACCCTGGGGGTAGGTCTGACCGATCCCTGGGCGAATGGAGCGACAACGGTGCTGTACAACGGACCGCGTGATGTCACGGTCTGGCCGGTGTTAATGGAGCAGTTCCAGGCGACCCTGTTTGCCGCCGTGCCAGGGTTGTATCGGCAAATTTTGAAATACAATGATTTGCACACCTTTAACTTGTTTAGCTTGCGCCATGGGTTGACCGCGGGCGAGGCGCTGAGCGTAGCGCTGCTGGAACAGTGGCGGGCGGTAACCGGTAAAGAACTGTACGAGGCACTGGGCATGAGTGAGTGTTCCACCTATATCTCCTCATCGCCGCAAGCACCGGTTAGGCCGGGCAGTCCGGGCAAAGTCCAACCCGGTCGTTGCGTTGCGGCGTTGCCCGTCGATCGAGAAGCGGGTGATGAACCACTGTTGCCCGGCGAAATGGGTCTGCTGGCGGTGCATCGCAGCGATCCAGGCTTGATGCTCGGTTACTGGAATCGACCGGACGAGGAAGCGTTGGTATACCGGGGCGACTGGTTCATCGGCGGTGATCTGGCGCATTTCGATGCGGACGGTTGCATGTTCTATCACGGGCGCAACGATGATGTCATGAATGCGATGGGTTACCGGGTGTCGCCGTTGGAAGTGGAGCATTGCCTGAGCCAGCATCCGGCGGTTTTAGAGGTCGCGGTGACCGAATTGCGGGTGCGCGAGCAGGTCAGCGTGATCGCGGCTTTTGTTGTGCCGCGTGATCCCGATGAGCCGGATGGGCTGGATGCCGCACCGTTGCTGAACTACGCCCATGAACATTTAGCCGCCTATAAATGTCCCCGTGAGATTATTTTCACCGATGCGCTGCCGCGCACCGCTAACGGCAAGGTGCTGCGCCGAGAACTGGCACAGTGGCGGAGATCATCGGTCGATGGTAGCTCGTTGTAACCCAACTCAAGAGTGACCACTGATAATTGATCACCATTTGACCGCTGCTATTCCGAAACCGGAGCTGCTTCGATATCGCGGCGCAACTCGCTAGCAGCCTCTCGTAATTCACTGAACAACCGTTTAACTCCGGTGCAATCATAATCCCGGCGCGGCCACTTGAAGTAGCCGCCACAATGGCGGAGAAACGCGCAGTTACGGCATTCCTCGTGTGTCGCCAGAACCTGCTCGATCCAAACATCCAACTCGACCTCGGGTGCCAATGTCTTGATCCCGGCTCCGGCCAGCCGTCCGTTCAGCGACTCTGCGCCATCATTGGCAACATAGCGCAGCCACTGGGGATCTTCATCGAGAATAGCCCATAACGGCACCGGTTCTTCGTGGTAAAAGCCGAGCAGCGCTCCCTGAAAATACTCAATCGGTTGCGCTACCGTCGATTGGTGAAGATAAAATTTTAACACTGCCGCCAGCTCTTCAATCAACGCCGGATCAGGCTGCCCCACGTCCAGTTGCACTGCGAAATCCAGCGCCACTGCTGTTTTAACCGCGTTAAAGAATCCGGGTCGAACGGGGACAACCACGCGCACCGGGTGCTGGTCCAGCAACGGAGTGTGGCGGTACAACAGGGGAAATTCGGTAGCCGGATCCGCCATGACCAGTTCTACCGGCAAACCCGGCGCCCAGGCGTTCAGAGATTCGGAATCAGCGGCTAACGAGAGTAGTTGCACCGCGATGACCCGTTCAGGATTCTCGCTCGCTAAAGCAGCAGGAAGCGCCGCCGGTTCATGGGTGCGGACGATGATCTGTTCCTTTGAGCCAAGCGGCAGACAATGCAGTGGAATATTATGGATGAATTCATTCATAGGCATGAGTTAGCGATTGAACCAACTGCCGCCCCAGCCGGGGCCGTTATACCAGCCCGGTCGCCGGTTGTACCAGCCGCCCGGTCGCCGGTTATACCAGCCGCCCGGTCGCCGGTTATACCAGCCGCCCGGTCGCCGGTTATACCAGCCGGGACCCCAACCCCAGCCGCCTGGGAAGTTCACCCAACTGCCCTTGCCACCATCGCGATTCGCCCAGCCTACGGCTTCAGCGTCACGCCCAGGGGCGAGTAACCCACCCAGCAACACGCCGCCGATCACTGCCTTTGACCATTTACCCAGACCTACGAGAAAATTTCGGCGTTCACGAAGTTCCGGCTCTACAATTTCGGCTTCATTCGGTAAGAAATCGTTTTCTTGATCAGTCATGACCGTCTCCTATTACTTCATATTGCCATTGAAATTTGGCATACACTGTCTGAATTTTCGCTGAATATCCCGTCAAACCTTCGCCCATCGCGGTTGCTTCCCATGTCCAGTTTAAGTTTATTCCTTCACCGATTGCCCTGGGTAATCATTTTATTGCTGGGATTTGGCATTGCGCCGATTCCAAATATTGTCGCAACCGCCGAAGCTGCCAAGGACCGTCTGCACATTGGGCTGGTGCTGGGTGGCGGCGGCGCTCGCGGCATAGCCCATGTCGGCGTGCTCAAGACCCTGGAGGAGATGCGCGTTCCGATTGATTGTATCGCCGGCACAAGCATGGGTTCGATCATCGGTGGGTTGTATGCATCAGGCATGACGCCCGAGCAGATGGAGGAGACGCTCTCGCAGATCGACTGGCCGGAAGTCTTCAAGGATGGTCCGCCGCGCGCGGATCTGCCTTTTCGCACGAAACAGGAGCAGCGGGTGCTGATTGACGCCACTGTAGGTTTGAATGCTAAAGGCGTCACCTTGCCCAAAGGTCTGCTTGAAGGTCAAAATTTGTTGCTGTTGCTGGAAGAGCTGTCGCTACCGGCGGCGAGCATTCATGATTTCGATCAGCTGCGCATTCCCTATCGGGCAGTCGCTACCGATTTGGTGACCGGCGAACCGGTTGTACTCGGTTCTGGCGAACTGGCGAAGGCGATGCGTGCGAGTATGTCCATCCCCAGCGCCCTGGCGCCGGTGGAGCTGGATGGAAAAATCCTGGTGGATGGCGGTGTTTCCAACAATCTGCCCATCGACGTTGTCCGAAAACTCTGCCGTCCCGATGTCGTTATTGCCGTGGATGTCGGCGCGCCTCTGGCGTCGGCGAGTGAACTGAATTCCGTCTTGTCGGTCACCAATCAACTCACTACCATCCTGACCGTGCGTAATGTCATAGAACAGGTCAAGACCTTGGGAAAGAAGGATATCTTGATCACGCCGGATCTTCAGGATGTGTCCAGCATCGATTTTGATCGTTTCTCGGATGCCTTCCGCTTCGGTTATATCGCTGCCCAGGGCAAAAGAAGCGATCTAAACCGATTATCTCTCTCTCCAGACGGTTATCGGGCTTACCTCGCCACCCTGCCGCCGGTGCCAGGTTCCGATCAACCAGTCATCGATTTTATTCGCATTAATAACGGCTCTCGACTGTCCGATCAAGTGATTGAGCAACAATTGCAGATTAAGCCTGGCGACCGGCTTGATCCACAGAAGCTCAATCGCAACCTGAACGAAATTTATGGTATGGGCGACTTCCAGCGGGTTAACTACACGCTGGTTAAAGAGCACAGTCAAACCGGCCTGGTTGTCGAAGTTGTACCCAAGGATATCGGCACGGATACGTTGCAGCTCGGGTTGTTTCTCGGCGCCAATCTCAAGGGCGATTCGACATTTGATATCAGCGCCGCCTACATGATGTCGGAACTCAACGACCTGGGCGGTCAATGGCGCAATTTCATCCAACTAGGCAGCAATATCGCCCTGTTCAGCGATTTCTATCAGCCGTTGGACGCCGATCAGGGATATTTCATCGATCCCTATTTGCGTTATGAGCAGTACAATCTGGATTTGTTTAATGGCATCTATGGAGAAAGCAGCAGTTTCCGGATCTATCGCAATGAAGTGGGCCTCAGCATTGGCCGCAACCTGAAGCATTGGGGACGCTTGTCCCTGGGATTGCACTATGCTCGGGGTCGCAACGATCTGCGTCTGGGTCAGCCTTCCGACTATGAGGGACAGTTTGACGATGCGGGTTACTCGCTGCGCTGGGAAGCAGATACGCTCGACAACATTGGTTTCCCCAATTCAGGTTATGCTGCTGACCTGACTTTTCGCGATTCGCTGACCGCTCTCGGCGCCGACCAGAATCTCAGCACTCTGCGCTTGAACTATACCCACGCCTACACTTGGGGCAAGTATTCGATCATTCCCCGCATCTATCTAGCCGGACGGCTGGCGGGCGACATGGACATTCAGAATTTGTTTCTGTTGGGCGGTTTTCTGAATCTGTCCGGTTATCAACCCGCTCACCTGTCTGGCGAATACGCTGCGCTTGGCGAGGTGATTTTTATGTACCGGCTGGATAGCGCTTCCTCAGCGTTTACCATACCGCTCTATGCGGGCGGATCGCTGGAAGTCGGCGGCGTGTGGAATAAGTATCGGGATATCGACTTTGATTCATTGATTCCGGCGGGCAGTCTGTTCCTGGGCGTGGATACCCCACTGGGTCCCTTTTATTTCGCGGGTGGTTACGCCGAGGGAGGCAATACGTCGATGTACATGTTGCTCGGCAAACTGTTTTGATAGGCTGTCGAAAAATTTCTGATGGGTTTTTCATGAAATGCGATGTAGAACTGACCTCCAGCGCTGGATTTGAGCCGACTGGGGGTCAATTCTTCTATTGAGAAATTGCGCGAAAAATAACAGATTGATTCTGCTCACCCGACGAGTCGAGCGGAAGCTATAACACCCCCCGCTCCGCCAGCGATACGGCCTGTCCATCGCCGACCACTACATGGTCCAACAAGCGGACATCAACTGTAGCCAGGGCGTCTTTCAATCTCAAAGTAATCGCCTCATCGGCCCGGCTCGGTTCGGCGATCCCGGAAGGATGGTTGTGAGCCGCGATTACTGCGGCGGCGTTATGGTGCAAAGCGCGTTTCACCACCTGACGGGGATGCACGGCGGAACTGTCAATGGTTCCGAAAAACAGCTCTTCATACTGAATGACCCGGTGCTTGTTATCCAGAAACAGGCAGGAAAAAACTTCGTGCGGGTGATGGCGCATCTTCGCCATCAGATAGCGTCGGGTATCAGCCACGCTTTGAATGGCGTCGGTTCGTTGCAGGGTATCTTCCAGGTGGCGGCGAGCCAACTCCAATACGGCTTGCAATTGCGTGAACTTGGCGGGTCCCAATCCAGGGGTTGCGCAGAATGCGGCCTGATCCAGTTCCAGCAGCTGGCGAAGACCGCCATGTTGCTTAAGCATGTCGCGTGCTAGATCCACCGCGCTACGGCCGGGTACGCCGACCCGTAGAAAAATCGCCAGTAGTTCAGCATCAGAAAGTGCGGCGGCGCCCCGTTGCAGTAACTTCTCCCGAGGACGTTCGTCATCGGGCCAATCACGAATGGACATAGTGATTTCCTATGGAGTCACTTCATTAAATCATCCCTATAAATATAGAAACAAATAATTTTTGTCATGTACAGAAATACAGCCTCTAAAATCCTCGCGCTTCTCGAATGCACTCGTATGCAGCGGTGATTTCCCGAGTTCGTTCGGTGGCGCGCGCCATCTCTGCCGGTGAAACGCCACTGGACGCCAGTTTGTCAGGATGGTGTTGCCGGATTAGGCGGCGATAGGCCAGCTTGATTTCTTCGGGACTGGCTTCGCGCTTCAGGCCAAGTAGGCTATAGGCATGGTTCAATGAGTTGACCGCAGTAGTTGGCCGTTGACCATGCGCCCGGCGTTCGCGTTGCCCGCCAGTCCCGGCGCCGCCAAATCCGCTCTGGCTAGACTCATGCGCCCAGCGCTGCGCGCGAAACAGGGTATGCAGGGTTTCAAATTGCAAACGGTGAATACCCAGGCGTTCAGCCACTGCTGATAGACGCGCATGGGTCTGAGGATGCAGCCCGCCATCGGCATAGGCTACATTCAACAGTAATTCCAACAATTGTTGCAGCATCGCCGGATAAGCGCGACAGGCGCGCTGGAACGTCTCAATCGCCGTTTCCACCGAAAATTCCGGTTGCTTGCCCGCGGTAAAACCTTCCATCGCCGCCTGGCGTTGCGTGGCGTTTAATCGCAAATGATCCATGATTGCGCGCACCGCGCCGATTTCGCGTTCCGAAACCCGGCCATCGGCTTTGGCTATATGGCCCATGATCTGGAATGCCGTGGCGTTGAACACGTTCCGCGCCTGATCGTGGCTTGAAGTTTCGGACGTTGACGATGCAGCGGTTTTCCATTGGGCCTGATCAAAATTATGACCAACCGCCGCGCCCAGCAATGCGCCCAGCGGCCCGCCGACCATAAAGCCAAAAGTTCCGCCAAACAGTTTTCCGAACACGCTTAATCAAAGCCTCGTTTGTCATCCGCGCCATTCAAGATTTCAAATACCGTTCATCATCATAAGTTTTCAGCCAGTCTGGCCGTAGTCCCACTAATACTGTGATGACCATACCGTTGATGAGACCCTCCGGGAACAGATAGAGCGGCAGAAAGGGCAGATACTCGCTGCTGATGCGGGCAAAGGTATAGGTTTCGGTGACGACGAGCAGGGCGACCAACGCCCCGACCGTCACACCGGCAGCCAGCATGGCGTTGAAGAAGGCGCACAGAAAAATATAGATGAAAAGATGCCGGGGCAGATAGCGATCCACCAGAGCATACACGCCATAACTGATCGAGACTGGCAATGCGCCAAGCAACAGGGCGTTTGCCGCGAACGCCGCCCAATCGCCGTTCGTGACCGTCACCGCCAGCATGATCAGGCTGGCGCCAATGACTCCCAGCGACCAGCCGAACATCAGAGTATAAACTGTCACGCCCAGTAGGTGAAAACCCAGCGCTGGACGCACGCCAGCCTCAAAAATCCACATCAGGAACAAGGCTACCGACGCGCCCAGAAAAACATGCTGAAGTCCGGGGTTGGCTAGTAATGCGCGCCAGGGCGCGGCGCGCACGGCGTAAACGCCAATCGCCAGCCAGACGAAGTTGGCGAAAAAGAGAAGGTCGGCGGGAAGCAGGGCATCGGTCAGGTTCATGACGCAAGCATACCGCAACCGGCCAGCGGATGGCTTGCGAAATGTGGGTTTAATCGGGCAGGGCGCTTTGCGCAGTGTGCGGCGCTTGTTTGGGCAGCAACATCGCGAATTCACAACCCTGGCCTTCTTCGCTGGACACCGTCAAACTACCGCCCAGGATGCCGGTGACGATGTTATGGGCGATGTGCGGTTTTTTCTGTGATAGCAGTGATCTGTAACTGATGCCTGATGCCTGAAGCCTCTATATGGCCGACGCGACCGGGAATTCGAGGGTGCGATCCGGCTATGTGGCGGAAACGCTGACCTACTCCATTAATCGTCTGAAAAAGTCGCTCATTCCGCCATCACTATCCGCTGATGGGTCTGGTTCAGCCGGCTTTTTAACACGGCGCGTGGCAGCGCCGCTGCTACAGGAACTGGATCGTTTGGGGCCGGATCCGATCAGGAACGGCACCGGCTGGCCGCGTCCACAACCGGATCCAAGCCGCAATCCGCTCCGCGGATCCACACGGATTTCTTCGACATCCGCTGGCGGCGGCGCATCCAGCGGTTCCAGGTATAAATCGGCCATCAGGTCAATCCAGACGCGCAACGCGCCACTGGAGCCACTGAGTCCCGTCGGTTTATTGTCATCGCGCCCAACCCAGACCACCGCTAAGCGGTTGCCGCTGAAACCCGCAAACCAACTGTCCCGATAGTCATCCGTGGTGCCGGTCTTGCCGGCCAGGTTCAGATCCGGTGACAGCTTGCTCTTGGCTGCGCTGGCAGTGCCTGCTTTAACCACCCGTTGCATGGCGTGGGTAATCAGATAAGCGGGTCCCGGATCGACCGCTTTTTCTACATCCAGACTGTAGTGCTGTAGCGATTGTCCAGCAGAATCGGTCACTTCACGAATTGCCCGCAGGGGAATGCGGAAGCCGCCGCTGGCGATGCCCGCATAGACCTGGGCAATTTCGAACGGCGAGGCTCCGAACGCACCTAGCAGTAACGAGGGATAGGGTTTCAGATCTCGTTCAAATCCCAGTCGCCGCAACATTTCCACTACATTAATGACATCCATGTCCAGGCCAACCCGCACCGCAGGAATATTGTAAGAACGCGCCAGCGCATCTCGTAGAACGACACGGCCATGATAACGATGATCGTAATTAGCCGGCGCCCAGCGCTGACCGCCCGAGGTATAGACCAGCGGGCTATCGTTAAGCCGGGTCATCAGAGTATAACGATCCGGTTGTTCCAACGCCGTCAGATAGACGATCGGTTTGACCAGCGAACCCGCCAACCGCTTGGCGTCAAGCGCTCGATTGAACCCCAGCCTCTTTGGCTCTCGGTCCCCAACCATCGCCAGGACCTCTCCCGTCTGGGTATCGGTTACCACCGCAGCGCCCTGTAAGGGCCGCGCTCGGCGTTGGCTTTTTTCAAGCCCCGCCAGTTTGTTGGCGATGGTGTTTTCCGCCACCGCCTGAACGCGAGGATCCAAGGTTGTAAACACGTGCAGACCTTCGGATAACAGATCGTCCGGCTTGTAGTACTGACGTAATTGGCGTTGCACCAGTTCGAGGAAGGCGGGATAAGCGGTAATGCCACTGGCGGTCTTGGGCAACACATCCAGCGACATATTGTTGGCAAGCGTGGCGTCCTCAGCGCTGATCAGGTTCTGCTCAACCATAACTTCCAACACCAGGGTCCGGCGCTCCCTGGCGCGCTCGGGATGTTTGCGTGGATCGTAAAGCGACGGACCTTTAATCATTCCCACCAACAGGGCGATCTGGTGCAGGTCCAATTCTCCAAGCGGTTTGCCAAAGTAAAATTGGCTGGCCAAACCAAAGCCGTGGATTGCTCGACTACCGTCCTGACCGAGATAAATCGCATTGCTGTAAGCCTCGAGAATTTCATCCTTGCTATAACGCGCATCGATCAGGATCGCCATCAGCATCTCATTGATCTTGCGCTTGAAGGTTCGCTCGTTGCTGAGAAACAGGTTTTTGACCAATTGCTGGGTCAGGGTGCTACCGCCCTGCACAGTGCGTCCAGCCCGCAAATTCGCTAACAGCGCCCGGAAAATACCCTTGGGGTTGATGCCAGCGTGCTCGAAGAATGAACGGTCCTCAACCGCCATCAGGGTATCCACTAGGGCAGGCGGCAGATCCTGAGCTTTGACCAGAATGCGGTCTTCGTAATGAGAAGGATAGATACCGGCGATTTCCGGGGGATCCATCCGCAGCAATCCAGGTGTATCCTGGCTGTCCAGACTGGCCAGTTCAGCCAGAATATTTCCGGCGAAGGTGAGTCGCACCTTGCGAGTGGGTTCGGTACCGTCCCAGAAGGTAAAATCCCGGGTTGCCACCTCGAAGATTTCACCTCGACGCGCGTAGGTTCCAGGGGTAGTGGGAGATTCACCACCGTTCGATGGCGGCGTACAGTCCTGAACAGGCGTGGGAGGCGCTTTGCGTTTGAATCGGCGTTTGTTCTTCTCGACCGGTTCGGGCGGCGCTTCCGGACAATTCACATCGCGGTAACCAAGCAACTTGAGTTCCTGAGCAAAATCATCGGCGCTCAGCGACATGCTCTCGAACAGTTCCAGTGGCCGGGCATACACCCGGGCGGGCATGGCCCAGCGCTTCCCATCGAATTCGGTGCGAATCACCGAATCCAGGTACAGCATGTATAGACCCAGACCCAGCGCTCCGAGCAACACACTGCCTAAAAACAGCGAAAAAATCAGCGACAGCAGGGCGCGGACTACATGAAGCGGCAATGCGCCCAACTTACGCACAGATCGAGCTTTAATCATCTTTATTCCATTCCAGCGTCAACGATTACGGCCCATCCGCTTGGCGGACGCCGGTCATTCTGTCTTAATACCAAAGTTTCAGTTTTCACGACCATCCTGGAGTCCGGCGAGTGTCTTCCCTTGATAAACCCTTTGATCAGTCGACGTTGATCACGGCGCTGCTGCGACCAAACGGTTATCCGCATCCGGCAACCACGGTCGAACATTTGCAGACGCATATTTCCCATCTCCTGCTGGCCGGTGATTATGCCTACAAGATCAAAAAACCGGTTAATCTGGGTTTTCTGGATTTTACCCGTCTGGAACAACGTTATTATTACTGCCAACAGGAACTGCGCCTGAACAGACGGTTGGCGCCAGATTTGTACCTGGATTGTCTGGCGATTGGCGGCGATGTAACCCATCCGATATTTGGAGCGGAGCCAGCCATCGAGTATGCGGTGCGGATGCGCCGCTTTTTTCAGGAGGCGTTGCTGGATCGGGCGTTGACTGCGGGCCGGCTGGAATCCCGCCATTTTGAGGGGTTGGCTCGCCAGTTGGCCCGCTTTCATCAGACGATTCCCGTTGCTGATTCCGGTACGTCGTTTGGCGAGCCGGATCAGGTTCTTCAGCCAATGCTGGATGATTTTACCGTGATTCGGCCCCGGTTGAATGACGTGGACGATCTGGCGATTTTGGCCGAGGTAGAACATTGGACGCTGGACACTTCCGAGCGCTTGCGAGGCCGGTTGATAGAGCGCAAGGCCGGTGGCTGGATTCGTGAAGGTCATGGCGATTTGCATCTGGGCAACATGATTCTGACGGATGATGGTCAGGTGACGATATTCGATTGTATTGAATTTAATGACGCGCTGCGCTGGATTGATGTCATCAATGATTTGGCCTTTCTGACCATGGATTTACAAGCGCGCGGCGTTGGCCGCTTTGCACAGCGCGTACTCAATACCTGGCTGGAATACAGCGGCGATTTTGCCGGTATGGCGCTACTGACCTATTACCAGGTTTACCGGGCGATGGTGCGAGCGAAAGTCAACGCGATCCAAGCCAGTCAGGAGGGAATTCCGGATACGGATCGCTCTGCCGCCCGCAAACATTGTCAGGACTATCTGCGCCTAGCGCTGACGCTGACCCAGGAGCCAGCGCCGTTTCTATTGATCACGCATGGAGTTTCTGGTTCCGGGAAATCGCGCCGGAGCGGTCAGTTAATGGAAGTATTGCCGGGCGCCATTCGCCTTCGCGCTGATGTCGAGCGCAAGCGGTTATTTGGATTGGGTCCGCTGGACGACAGCCGCTCCAGTCTCGGTCAAGGGCTGTACACCTCCGAGGCCAGCGCTCGCACCTATCAACGGTTATTTGAATTAGCCGATGCGTTACTGACAGCGGGTCATCCGGTGTTGGTCGACGCGACTTTTCTCAAACGCGCCCATCGAGAGCCATTTCGCGGGTTAGCGTTCCGGCGTGGAGTACCGTTCATTCTTCTGGAATGCAGCGCTAGTGCGGATACGTTGCGCAAACGGGTCGCCGCACGGCGGGAGCGCGGCGATGACGCCGCTGAAGCCGATGTCGAAGTGCTGGAACGACAACTCCAGTTTGTTGAACCGCCCGCTCCCGATGAATATCCCTTGAAGACCGATGGCGATAGTGATCTGGAACGGTTGCGGGCGGCGATCCTGGCGGCACGGTAGGCATCCGAAGATTATTTGGCCAGATTGATGCCCGTCGTCGATGGCGATTCCTCGAAGATTTCCCGATAGCTGGCGTAGATGGCGCAAACGGTCACCGGACCCAGCACGAGGAGCCCTAGGCCAAAGGGGATAACGGCGATGATCCCGAGGACCATATAGATCAATCCGAACACTAGCAACGGCAACATATTAATCCAGGAGGCGGCGATGCTGGCTTGCACCGCAGGCCAAGCGTTTTGCCGGCCCAGCATGACCAATGGAACGCCATAGAAAAGCGCCATAGCGATCAGAATACCGATAGTGATCACGACCAATATGACCATCAGACCGACCCCAGCGAGAATACCGCCCATCGCCTCGTTGGGCACATTAGCCCCAGTGCTGTTCAGGGCCAGCCCGGTGGCGAGACCGCCGCCGATGAAGATCATGAACACGATGAACATCAGGATGTAGCCACCGACGCTGAACAGGCCGAGCATAATCAATGGCCCCATCCGCTCCTGATCACGAAAGCCCTGAAACAGATGGGCGATTTCCAGGTTTTCGCCTCGCGCCTGGGCCGCCGCGCCATACAACATGCCGCCGGCCAGCACAGGATTGAGTAGGGTATGGCCGATCATGCCGACCAACGGAATTAGCGACAACACGACGCTGATCGCCAGGTAGATGAGCAGAATAACGATCCACACGCCTGGCGCCTTGGCGAATAATTGCCAGCCTTCGACGATCCATCCCCAGCCACGTCCAGTATCTACGCGAATTGCGGTCATAAGCGACTCTCTCCTAAATATTGGATAGAAAAAACAGGCTGTAAAAGACAATACCCTCGCCAAATCACCGTAGCTCAGGCTCTATAGTCAAACAGTTTTATGTTAATCGATTTTTCAATAATAAGCATTTGTAATTAATTAAAAATTTATAAATTATCTAAAAACGGTTTGACTATAGAGGACGTACTGTAGCACAACCGAGGAACCTAACAGGCGTAACACTTGCCGGATCATTTCCTGTACAAACAATAAATAAGGCGATAGCGTCACCTCCTGACGGTTGCGATTGCGACTGCCCTTGGGGCGTCCCTTGAGCGGGGCTCGCTGTGCGGTTCGCGCTTGACTGCTTCTGGCCGGTTTTCTTCTTACCGGGTTTCTTGCCGTTGGGACTGCTGTCGGTCGCCTCTTTGACCATCGGTTCCAGACGTAGGGTATGTGAACAACCTCGTTCCACATTGAGCAGTGACAGGTTCAGAAAACACAACCCTGGCACCGTCTTGCCGTACAAGGAACTGAAAAACCGGCCCAGTCCATAGGTCTGTTTCCCCGATTTGGTGACCACCACCTCATCACCGGCCAGTCCCCATTCCGTGTCCTCACCCAGCAGATGCGTGCGGACCAACTGCCAATGCACCTCGGCCTAGTCCATCGTCGTGCTGAATAATCGTTGCATCGTCCGATAGCTGCTTCCGCGCTCGCTCCAGCGTGATAGCCCCAGCATCGTCACCCGACCGGTGACCGATAACATCGCTTCGACAATCCGCGCCAAGCGACGCACATTCGTTTGATCGAGGCTCTGGCTTAGGCAACTCAATATAGTCAAACCGTTTTTTAGATAATTTATAAATTTTTAATTAATTACAAATACTTATTTTTGAATAATCGATTAACATAAAACTGTTTGACTATAGCAGCATAATGTTCGGCATGGGCGGCTCGCTCCTGACAGAGTAAGTGATTGGTCGTCACTTTTTACTCTATCACCCTAGCCTGCCGCCCTCCTCCTTTTTTGGCGAGGGTATTGTAAACAAAGATTCTCTTAACTTACTCATCAGTCATAAGTTCTCTCCCTGAAAAGCCTTGACGGCCGCTCCTCAAGAGCAGCATGAATTCCCCTCAGCGGTCCGCGCCTGAACAACCCGGTCGCCCGAGGAGAATCCATGCTGATTTATGTATACCATGCTTGAGAAAGTTTTCGCAGCGCCTTTGCGCGGCAGCGCAGTTGGCTGCTGTTCTGCGCGGTGGTGTTGAGCTTTCTCGCCGCCCCGGAAATGATCGGGGTGACGTCAATGTGCCGGTTCTGGCAGGGGAATGAAGCGGTCTATCACCGGTTTCTGCATTTCTGTCGCTCCAAAGCTTATGATCTAGAGACCCTGTTGGCGACGTGGCAGGGTTATGTGTGGCGTCAGGCCGTCGCCGTCCAGGTGGCCGGGCGGGCTGTCTTGTTGGGTGATCATACGCTGGTGGTCAAGGATGGGGGGCGTATGCCAGGCGTCGTGTCGTTACATGACGCTTCAGAAACCCAGCACAAGCCATCGTACTTCCGCGGGCACTGCTGGGGCGCGATCGGGGTGGTGGTTGGCGCACTCGATGCTTGTTTTTGTTTGCCTTTAGCCCTGCGCATGCATCAAGGCTTTTGCCATTTAGGTCAGGTGGAACCGACTTCACCCCAAAGGGGCGCGGACCCGAGCCTGCCCGAGCGGGTGGTGCAGATGGCCCTGACGTTGACCATCGATCAGGATGGCCCCGCATTTTTAGTCTTGGATGCCTTTTTCTCGATCGCGGGGGTCTTTCGCTTGGCCCAATCCGTTTATTCCATCGCCTTGAAGCAACCGTATTTGGTGATCGTGGCCCGGGCCAAGAAAAATTACGTCGCCTATTTTCCGGCGACCCCGAAGCCGGCCGGCCGGCCCGGACCACAACCCCGTTATGGCGAGAAAGTCCATCTGATAGAAGTTTTTGATTATCCACAAGGTTTTGACGAGGTCGAGTGTTGCGTCTATGGCCAGCGGGAACGGGTGCGGTTGATGAGCGTCCCCTTACTCTGGAAGCCCCTCGGCGACGCCCTCCTGTTCATCTTCGCGATCACCTCGCGCGGCCCTTTGGTCCTCATGTGCTCCGATCTGAGCCTCTCACCCATCACCGCGTTGGAACTCTATTGTGTCCGCACCCGCATCGAAATTCTGTTCGCGGTATTAAAGCAGCTCCTGGGCGCTTTTTGTTTTCACTTCTGGACTTCACACCTACCACGCCATGCCCGCCGTCCGACCCGGAATCGGTCGCTCAAGGCCCCGGTGATTGAGCGTCAGCCCACGGTCGCCGCCTGTTGGCAAGCCTATGAAGTCTTCGTCTTCTGCGCCGTGGTCGCCCAAGGCTTGTTGCAGCTGATCGCTCTGCGCTTTGGCCCTGAAGTCTGGCAACAACATCGGTTCTATCTGCGCACCCGTTCCCGCGACCTGCCCTCGGAGAAAACAGTCCGGCAAGTCCTCGCTCCTCAGGTGATCAAACCACTTCTCGATCTCCCACCAAACAGTCTCATCGCGCAGATCCGACACGCTTTCCAAGGTACCACGGAGGAGGAACCGGCCGACCCGCCTTCGATCGTCTGAATCCTTGCTCAAATCACTCGGTTAAATAATGTATTCTTGGCTGATTAACCTTCAGTCAGGGGCGGTCTTGTTCGACGATTAGACCGAGAACTTACGACTGAGGAGTAACTTAATGGCAGTGAGCCAGCGCCTGGAATCCGGATTATCCAGGATCTGGCCGGGATCTATTTTCTGGTGGTGTCCCTCAGTTTACGTGATGAGCTAAGCCAGTGACGACGACAACATGTATCCTCATTGTGATTGTGGTGTTAATCACTGACCGGGGATCTTATGAAGTGGGAAACGCTCTACTGCCCCAATCGTTCCTGTCACCACTACGGTCGGCCCTTTGGTCAAGGGTTGTTGGTCAAAAATGGTTCCAGTCACGGGAAAAAGCAGGCGTTGTGTCGTTCGTGCGGGAGGAGAGTGTCCTTGACGTACGGAACTGCGTATTTTGACCTCGAGGCCGACCCCGCCGTTTTCGAACTGGCGATGCGGGCGTTGGCGGAGGGAAATTCCATCCAGGGTACGGCACGAATCGTCCAGATCGACAAGGATACGGTTTGTGCGTGGTTGACTCGGGCCGCCCAGCAATGTCGTTTGGTGGTTTTGTCCCATTGGCGCGAGCTGACGGTGACCGAGTGTCAACTGGATGAATTGTGGAGCTTTGTCCATACCAAGGACCAGAATCTGCCGATGGCGCAGCAATGGTGCGAGACGGATGGCGATGCTTGGGTGTGGGTCGCCTTTGCGCCCGAATGGCGCCTGGTGGTAGGGTTTGTCGTGGGCCAGCGCACGCAGGCTCAGGCGAACCTGCTCCTGGAGCGCGTGGTGTATGTGACCGACGATCACGTCCCCTTCTTTACTAGCGACCAATGGCCGGGCTATCCCAGCGCCTTGCTCCATGCCTATGGGGAATGGTATCAGCCCGAGCGCCAAGGGACGCGAGGACGATATCCGGCCCCACGGTGCCGCCCACCGCCGAATTTGCTGTATGCTCAAGTGGTTAAGCGACGTGAAAAAGGACGGGTGGTCGAGGTGACCCGTAAGAGGGTCTGGGGAAGCGCGGACGAGCTTCAGGCGCGATTGGCCGCATCCGCCACCAGCACGACGATCAACACGAGCTTTGTGGAGCGGGATAACCTGGCCTGGCGCGAACACAATCGGCGGTTGGCTCGCAAGACGACCGCGTTTTCCAAGCAACGGTCGTGGATGGAAAAGCAGGTGTGGCTGTCGTTGGCTTACTACCATTTCTGCTTGCCCCACCTGAGCCTGCGTGAGGAATTGCCCACCCCGGAACCGACCCGAGGCAACGGATCGCCCCGTAAATGGCGGCCTGTCACGCCGGCCATGGCGGCGGGGATGACCGATCATATCTGGACCACGGCGGAGTTGCTGGGCTTTCGGGTACCCGCACCGTTTCTGAATACCTTGGAAACCATCAAACACTTGTTCCCCGCACTCGACGATGCTCATCACGTAAACTGAGGGACACCACCTATTTTCTATAGTCGAACAGTTTTGATATTTTTATATTAATTAATAATAACAATAGTTTATTTTATAAAAGTCAATTAACGTAACACTGTTTGACTATACCCTCTTTTCCCGCCTTTCCCGTGATTTCATCCTGGCTCCGCTTTTATCTGTTCTCAATCGGGCCAACTTGACCTGATTGATTTCTCCTTCGTTATTTCTGACAAGTAAGTGTTATTTTTTGGCGGACAACTGTCGGTCTGCAAGCCCATTGCGTTCAATCTGATACGAAAGCGAATGAAAAAAAATAAAAAAACAAGGCACATCCGTTGCAAGGGATATAACAGCAGTTCTCCAAACACAAGCCATGAAATTGAAACGGTTAAACCGATAAAGTGTCTGATTCTCCCCTGTTGGAAATGTCAGTTTTCCAGGATCAGTTTGATGCAAGCGATTTATTAGCGCTGCCGATTTTGCCAACTGTGATGGAAGAATTACTGGAAGTCAGTGAAAGCAGGAATATCGATATCCACAAGCAGGCGCAATGGATGGGTTGCGACCCGGTTTTAAGCCTGCGGTTGCTGACCATGCAGCATGCGCCAGATCAGACCTCGCAATCGCCAAACCTCCAAAACGCATTGGCGATCATTAATCCAACCACCTTGAGAACCCTGGTAGTCGCTAATGCGCTTCAACAGTCTGCAATCCAGCAGGCCGGTTTTCCGGCCTCGACGCTGAAACGATTCTGGCGTCACTCCCTGCGTTGCGCTCATCTCGCCCGCCGGTTGGCTGAGATTACAAGTTTCCCTGATCCGGAAACCGCCTATTTAGTCGGGTTACTGCACGATCTAGGCAAATTGGCGCTCAGCGCCCGTCAGGCCACGGCGCTCGATGAAATCCATACTCTAAGCCGCACCGCCCGAACTCTGAATGAAGCTCTCGAGCTGGAGCAGCGCTTGCTGGGCGCTGATCATTGCGCACTGGGCGCAGCGCTGCTGGATAACTGGAAATTGCCTCCGTTATTGAGCGACGCGATCCGCTACCATCACTTGAACGCTCACGAGTTGCGCGGCGCTCATCCCCTGCTGTGTTTGCTACATGTCGCGAATGCCCTGAGTCAGGAAACCGGATGTTCGGAAACGGCGCTGGCTGAAGAGAGTGAATTGCTGTACCTGAATCCATCCGCACTGGAACACGCACACGTCGGAATAGAGTCACTGATTGAACCACTGATCAACGAGCTGGGAATCGCGGCGACCGATGTCGAGCATCGGGCGGGGCCTGCGTCCGTGCGTGGAGCGCTGCCCGATGTCATTCATGAACTGGCGCTGATTGACGCTATCCGCAGCGAACTCAACAGCGCCGAAGATGCATCGCAAATACAGGAAGCGATCGCTCGATGCGCAACGCTGCTCTTTGATCTGACCGAGGCTCATTTTTTTCATTACGACGCACAGACCGGCCTGCTGCGCCATCATCCTTCGGCGCAATGGCCCGATCCATTCACTATCGACCTAGCTGGAGCGACCAATGCCTTCCAGCGCGCAGCGCAGGAGCAGCAAATCCATCATTCGCTGGAACCGGAAATCCCGCCAGGCATTATTGACCAGCAACTGGCCAGACAGTGGCAAAGCGCAGGGGTGTGGTGTTTGCCGCTTCATGCCGGAGATCGACTCGCAGGCATACTCGGCGCGGGTGTTTCACGGATTCAATTGCCCCGTCTGCAAGCCCGGGAGCGCCTGTTGCGCCGTTTCGCGGCGACTGCGGCAACGACGATCGACAATCTGAACCGGCGGGAAATCCAGCAACGCCGGGTCCGTGAAGATCGGGAATTAATACAACGACAACATTTGCGCGCGATCCTGCATGAAGCTTCCAATCCTCTGACCATCATTCGCAATTCGCTTTACATGCTGGCTGCAAAAGTCGGCGAGCAAGCCGCTGAAGAACTGCGAGTATTGAGGGAAGAAACCGAACGCGCGAGTCGCATTTTGCAGCGTCTTGCTAAACCAGAAGAATCACTGGCGGAATCCAGCTTCGATTTAAACACAACGATCTACGACCTGGCGCGGGTGCTCGATGAAGCGCTGTGTCGGCCACACGGCATCGACTTGAGCTTGCATCTCCAAGAAGGACTGGCGCCGCTCACGCAGGGACGCGACGCCATCCGGCAAATGCTGCTGAATCTGGTGCGCAACGCCGCCGAAGCCTTGGGAGAACGAGGCCATATTAGCGTGACGACCCAGGACGATATCAATCTGCACGGGCGTCTGTATGTGGAAATCGCTGTCGCTGACGACGGCCCGGGTTTCCCCGAAGGATTACGCGCCCGGCTTTTCCAACCGGTAACCAGCGCCAAGGGTGAAGGACACGCCGGCCTAGGGTTGTCGATTGTCAAAAATCTCGTTGACGAGCTGGGCGGTCTAATAAGCTGTCGTCCCCATCCGGGAGGCGGTACGGTCTTTCTAATATTACTGCCACAAGCTAATGTTTAATCTCGCGTTTTTCATATTTTCCCTCTCTCCCCGCGCAAAATTCCCGGCAAATCGATTATAACGATGGGTCACTTTACAGATCGTAACTGTCATCTTGCCCTGAATTAGTTAATACTAATAAATTGTAAGCGAAGCGATCTTCTATTAGAGCGTTTTAAAGCGCCAGGACTGTTAACCCTGGGGGAACTAGGATTCGACAAACAGGGGGAAATAAGGGAATGGATGAAAACGAGATATTATCCATACTCGTAGTGGATGATGAACTGGGCTTACTGGTCAGCCTCGAACAATTGCTCAGGATGCAGGGTTATCAGGTGACCGTCGCCGCCAGCGGCGTACAGGCTTTAGCGTATCTTGCCGAAATCCGCTACGATTTGTTGCTGCTGGATTTGGCCATGCCTGGCGTCAGCGGCGCCCGGGTGCTGGACTTTATCACCGAACACAGTTTGGATATCGCGGTTATTGTCATTAGCGGCACCACCTCGGTGATTGAAGCGACGTCCGCCATGCGGCGAGGCGCCATCGATTTTCTGCGCAAGCCCTTCGGTCCCGAGGAACTGCTGGGCAGCGTAGCCAATGCCGCCCATAAACGGGCGCTAGAGCGCGCTAACCGGCGCATGAGTCAGCGCCTGGAAGCCTCCGAGCGCCTGCACCGCTTCATCGTTGAGCATTCTCCCGACCTGATCTTCGTGCTCGACGTGGAAGGCCGGTTTACCTATCTCAATCACCGCATCAAAACGTTGTTGGGTTTCGAACCCGAGGTTTTGGTCGGAAAATCGTTGCTGGAGCTGGTCACGCCCATGGACCGCGGAAAGGTCAAGCAGCTTTTGGCCGATCTGGCCGATGGACCGACAAAATCTCTTTCTGCTGAACTTTGCCTGGCGCGCGATCCCGAATTCCGTCGTCATTATCCCCGCTTGCCGCCGCTGGTGATTGTGGAAGTCATCGCACTGGCGATCATCGAAGAAAACTTGCAGGCGTCGCGCTGCATGGGCAGCCATATCGTCGCCCACGATATCACCGAACGCCGCCGGGCCGAAGAAGCCCTGCGCCGGGCCAGCGCCCGTCTGGAGCATGTCGTTGGTGCCAGCCCGGCGGTCATTTACTCACGCCACCCCGGTCCGGGCATGCCGATCAATTTTGTCAGCGCTAACATATATGAATTGATCGGTTATCATGCGGAAGAATTGCTCGCTGATCACCACCTATGGGAGCGTTTGATTCATATGGATGACTGGATGCGCCTGGACGCAGCCCTGGAAAACCTGGACAAGCACCATCCCGTGAGCTGCGAATACCGAGTGCAGCATCGGAATGGCGAATGGCGCTGGATACGGGATACGGTGCGCCTGATTTTCGACGACGAGGGGCGCCCCCTGGAGCGGGTCGGCTCCTGGCTGGACTACACCGAGGCGCAACAACTTGCCGAGCAGCTGACCCATCAGGCCAGCCATGATTCACTCACGGAGCTCGCCAATCGGCGAGCTTTTGAAACCAGTCTTCAGCAGGCGCTGGAAAGCGCCCGGAGTCAAGGCGCAGAACATGTTTTGTTCTATCTGGATCTGGACCAGTTCAAGATTATTAACGATACCTGCGGGCATATAGCGGGCGATGCCTTGCTGCGCGAGTTGTCACGGATTCTGCAAACACGGGTGCGTCGACAGGATACGCTGGCGCGGTTAGGCGGCGACGAATTTGGGGTGCTCATGGAGCATTGTTCCCTGTCCGACGCCTTGCGCGTGGCCAACACGCTCTGCGCTGCAATTAGCGAATTCCGCTTCACCTGGGATAACAAGACGTTCCATGTGGGCGTCAGTATTGGCGTGGTGCCGATTAATGAAAACAGCGAAAGTTGCGCCAGCGTCCTGAGCGCCGCTGACAGCGCCTGTTACGCCGCCAAGGACGCGGGCCGCAACCGGGTCCACCTGTATAAGGAGAACGACCTGGAGCTAGCGCGCCGCAAGGGCGAAATGCGCTGGGTGTCCCGCATTAATCAGGCTTTGGAAGACAATCGCTTTCAACTGGCTTTCCAGCCGATTGTCCCCACTTTGGGGCCGCTCGGTGGCCATCACTACGAACTGCTCCTACGCATGAAGGACGAGACCGGCCAGCTCGTAATGCCAGGCGCTTTTTTACCGGCGGCTGAACGCTATCACCTGGCGGGAAAGCTCGATCAATGGGTGGTGGGAACCGCTCTAGACTGGCTGTCCAGCAATCCTGGTCATCTTAATGATCTCTCCCTGTGCTCCATCAACCTGTCCGGTCATTCCCTGGGCAACGACTATTTGCTGAACTATCTCGTAGGGCGTCTGGCGCCGCAACCGCCGCTGACGCGCAAAATTTGCTTTGAAATCACCGAAACCGCTGCGATTGCCAATCTTTCCAGCGCCCTGCATTTCATTCATACTCTGAAAGATATTGGCTGCCGCTTCGCCCTCGATGATTTTGGCAGCGGCTTTTCCTCATTCGCCTATCTCAAAAAACTTCCTGTGGACTTTCTCAAGATCGATGGCATGTTTGTCCAGGACATCATCGATGATCCAGTCTCATTGGCGATGGTGAATTCTATCAATGAGATCGGGCATGTCATGGGCATGGAAACCATTGCCGAATTCGTGAAAGACGATGAGGTTCTCAATAAATTGCGCATGATCGGCGTAAATTATGCGCAAGGCTATGGAGTCGGCAAACCGCAGCCCCTGTCCGATCTGGCCGCGTCCAGAATAGATTATATCCCTCGCACTCTGTTTGGATAGAATCAGCGCCCCCCTCCCCTTAACTCCCCTCCCCGCAAGCGGGCAAGGGGAGTGAACGGCTGGATCAGGGCCAATCCCCCCGCAAGGCAACCACTTTTTCGCGCAACAGGGGAGAGGCCGCCTGATTCGGGGGGACCGGTTCACCGACTATCAGCTCGATCCGCGACCAGAAGCGCCTTGGAAAATGGCTCATCGCCTTGCCAAGCCGTCGGCTAAAGAAACTGCCCCATAACCCGCGCAGCGCCATCGGCACGACCGGAACCGGGTTACGCCGGATAATACGCTGAACGCCGCCCTTGAACGGACCAATCTCGCCATCCCCGGTCAAGCGCCCCTCCGGAAAGATTCCCACCACCTCGCCTTCCTCCAGATAGCGGGCGACCCGCTCATAAGCTTGTTCCAGAATTGCAGAATTTTCTCGCGCCGGAGCAATGGGAACAGCCCCCGCTGTGCGAAAGACAAAGCTGAGCACTGGGATTTGAAAAATTTGATAGTCCATCACAAAGCGAATCGGTCGCCGACAACAGCCAATCACCACCAAGGCGTCCATGTAGCTGACATGGTTGCAAATCACTACCACTGGCCCCTCTTCGGGAATGTGCTCAAGTCCCTGGGTGCGTAACCGGTAAACGGTGTTGACCAGAATCCAGACAATAAAGCGCATCAGGAATTCCGGCACCAGAGTAAAGATATAAATCGCCACAACGGCGTTGAAAATAGCGGTTAGCAGCAGGAACTGTGGAATGCTCAATCCCACCCTGTCGAGAAAAAGGATCGCCAGGACCGCCGACAGCACCATGAACAGGGCATTAATAATGTTGTTACCAGCGATGACCCGCGAACGGAAGGCCGGTTCGCTGCGTTGCTGCACCAGGGCATACAACGGCACAATATAGAAACCGCCGAATGTCCCCATGAGCAGAATGTCCAACAGCACTCGCCAACTGGAAGCGCTGCGCAGAAATTCCTGCGCTCCGATCAGCGGCGCATCGATGGCAACGGAAGGAACCGCGAAGAACAAATCAATGCCAAACAGGCTCAGGCCAATTGAGCCAAACGGCACCAAACCCAGTTCCACCTGCCGCCCTGACAGTCGCTCGCATAACATAGAGCCGATGCCAATCCCTAGAGCGAAGGTCGTCAATAGCAACGTCACGACATGTTCATCGCCGCCCAGGTTCAGCTTGGTATAGTTGGGCAATTGCGCCAGATAAGTCGCACCCAGGAACCAGAACCAGGAAATGCCCATCACCGATAAAAATACGGTGCGATTGCGACGAGTAATGTTGATAGTACGCCAGGTTTCGGTGAATGGATTCCAGTTGATGCGCAGATCAGGCGCATCGGGTTCTGCGCGCGGAATGAACAAACTGGAAAGAAAGCCCAGAATGGCCAGAATCACGACGGCGCTCGCGACCAGCCAGGGACCATTGTCCTGGATAGCGATTAGCACTCCGCCCAGCAGGGTGCCGATCAGGATAGCCAGAAACGTCCCCATTTCCACCCAGCCATTGCCGCCGACCAGTTCTTCCGGTTTCAAGTGCTGGGGCAGAATGCTGTATTTCACCGGACCGAACAAAGTCGATTGCGCGCCCATCAGGAACAGCAGGCCGATTAGCAGAGGCACGCTGTCCAGAATAAATGCCGCCGCTGCGCCTAACATGATCAGAATTTCCAGGAGTTTGATCCAGCGCATTAAACGGGATTTTTCGTACTTATCGGCCAGTTGTCCGGCAGTGGCCGAAAACAAGAAGAACGGCAGCACGAACAGGCCAGCGCTGGCGTTGACCAGCACATTCGCCTGGGCCGGATCGGCGGCTTGGAAAGCGATGAGGATAATCAGGGCGTTCTTAAAGACATTATCGTTGAACGCGCCCAGAAACTGGGTCATAAAAAACGGTAGGAATCGCCGTTCTTTTAACAGGGTAAACTCGTTGCCGGTGGACATGCAGCAGGACTCTCCGAAATTGCAGGGTCGATGACTGCTATTTACAGGAGAATTGATTATTCTTCCAATCTTGCAGGCACCGGCTGGAGGGGATGAGGAGGAACTGAGGGTTTATGCAGCAAGAACATTCGAGAAAAAACTGGAAATGCGCGCGGCGACAGTCCGGCGTTGTTCCAATGTGGTTGTTGATTACGCTAGGCATTCTTCTGGGGGGAATTCTGTTGTACTGGTACACGACGCCCCGGGAGACGCCCTCTTGGATACGCGACTGGTTGCCGGGAATGCCCGAGTATACGAGGCCGCTCTACCAGTGGCGCGATGATGGGGGACAAGTGCAGATCACCGATAAACCACCCCGGGACCGACCTTACAATATTGTCCAGTATCGCAGCGATACGAATGTGACGCCGCCACAAAAACCGTGAAAAGTTGGGCTGCCAAAAGACCAGCAACCCAACCTAAATCCTGAAAAAACAGTTTACAGCTCTCCTCACCAGACGCCTTGTATCGCTTGTTTCAGAGAGCAGGGATCAAAAGCACGGGAATGAACGATACTGCTATGGCGCATCCTTTTTCGGCTCGACCGCTTGTTGCGCCAGCTTGTTCAATTCCTCGACGCTCATTGTATCATCGTAGATACCTGCGCCGACTCTTACGTCTGGTTGAAAAGACACCTCGGTGCTTTGGGTGTAGGAAATCTTACGAGAGGCTTTAGCTTCGCCAGGCTTTGGCCACCAGTATTCGACCCAGCCGCCATCCGCTTTTTTACCCACATCACACAACTTCTGGAAGAGCTTATTTCCTTTGTCATCTTCCATTTGCAGAATCGGTTTGCCCACTAAATCGGGGCGCAGGGGGTGAGCGATCATCTTGTTATCCCGACAACTGAAGACAAATACATAGCTGTCCTTCCATACCCAGCGCGCATTGTTATTGAAGTCCGGAAAACCGGCCTGGCCCTTGTCATGCAGGTACTTGGCTGCTTCGTGAACTTTAGCGATGACTTCCTCGGCGGTGGCGGCGTCGGGACCGCTGGCTCCAACCCATGCTGGCGCGGCGAGCATCAGCGCCAGGCTGGCGCAACTCAACAATTTCTTTCGCATCTTGAAAATCCTCTCGAAATGAGTGATGGGGGCAAGAAATCCGTGATCAGGAAACCCAGGGCTTGCCCGCTGGCAAGAGCTCCTTACCGTAAATCTCGTTCAGAATGACCCGCGCCATCATGTACCAGGCGGCCAGGGCGCAGACCATCAGTTCATAGCCAGCCACCACGGTCAGGCCCGGATAGCCGAAATGCGCCAGATCGAGCAGGATGAACCCAATGAGCAGTGTAGTGAAGGTAAAGGCCATCGCGCCATGAACCCGCAGCGACCCAACCCACAAAATCGCGGTGAACAATGTCCAGGCGACCAGGAACCAGCCTACATCGGTGGTGCTGGCCTTGAACAGGTCGTACTTATTGCCGAGCAACATCAGGCACAGAGCAATCCAGAATGCGCCATAGGAAGTAAAAGCGCAGTAACCGAAATTGTTACCGGTTTTCATCTCCTGGAGACCGGCAATCAGCTGCGCGGTTCCACCGAACATCAATCCCAGCCAAACCACAGGGCCGATGCTGGGCATCCAGCCAACATTGTGGAATTGCAAAACCAGGGTGGTCAAACCAAATCCAGCTAGCCCAACCACTGCTGGATTACCAAGTTTTTGTTCAGACATACTTTTTTCTCTCTCCTAAAGTAGTTTTTTCCGACCGCTTGCATCAATTCCCGGTTTGAGGAATATGCTGCATTTCAAACGGGGCGATTAATATAACATAGTTTTAAAGAGAGCAACCCTTATCCCCATGCCTCTCTGACAGGAAGAGGAAGTTTTAAATACTTCAAAAATCATGGATCGTCATTAGTATCGTAATGCATAAGAACAGTTGCTATGTCACAATTAAAATATATAAAATATATAAAATATATAAAATATACAAGATATAGAAATTTTAAAGTTTAAATTTTTAAGAACAGGATCAAGGTCGAATGATCAAATATGCTTTAGCTTTAATTTTGGCTTTACTCTTGCCAACATTATTAATCATGTGGTTCATTCCTGGTTTTGGCTTGGTGTTGCTGGGTTCAATGTTGCTGGCTTATGTGTTAGATCCGATTGTCAATTGGTTGGAGAAGCGCATCTGTCGGCGATCATTCAGCGCTTTTATTTTAACCTTTATTCTTCCTAATCTGCTGTTGTTATGGTTTTTATTCGTGTTACCTGATATCCTTAATCAACTGATAATAATCACAAAAGGCTTCCCTGCCTTGTATGATCAGGCGTTGGCACCCATTCTTGAAAGTCGGATTGGAGTGCGACTGGACTGGAGCTGGGTGATGGACCATCTACCGCGCTGGTCTACAGATTATCTGACACACAGCTTTGAAAGCATTCTTAAATTTAACTTGTATGCACTACTGTTCATAGTGATCGCCTTTATTCTGTTGCGCGATTGGGAACGGATTATCGCTACCCTGCGAACCATTTTTTACGATTTAACTCCGGATGCCTGGAACGATGAGATCGATCAATTGTTCATGCAAATCGGTCAGTCAATTTCGCGCCTGATCCGCGGACAGTTGCAGATTGGCAGCATTTTGGCGATCTATTATGGTTTGGCGTTCCATATTCTGGGGACGTTGGCTGAGGGAGATTTGCGTTTTTTCAGTGTCTGGATGCTGATCGGCATCGTCACCGGCTATCTGAATATACTGCCCTATATCGGGGTGCCGATGGGTGGATTGGTCGCTGGCGTATTGGCGCTGATGACTTTTAAATTTGAAGTTTTGTGGATTTATATCGCCTTGCTGATCACGGTGACATTAGGTGTCACCATCGACCATAAAATCCTGACTCCCGCTATTATAGGCCGCACGGTTAAGGTCTATGAATTGTTTGTGTACCTAACCATTTATCTCGGTGGGACATTGGGTGGAGTCGTTGGGGTGATTTTCGCGCTGCCCGCCATGGTGATCATCAACGAGATCGTCAAGCATTTTTACAAACATTGGTTGCTGCACCGTCATGTCGAACGTGAAAGCGTCCAGCGCTCGGGCGGCAACGAACCGCAATTGTAACCGACGCCAAAAAACCGTTCGACCCCGCCGTATGATTCGGGTCGATACGTTGATCTGGATCAATTTTTTCTACAGGACTACCTTTAGGGCTACCCAGAAATGGAAATCTCACCCTCGTCCGCCCAGGTAAGCCCGCCTTACTTCCGGGTCAGCCAGCAGCTCCTCGCCTGTTCCCGACAGGTGAATTTCGCCATTGACCAGCACATAGCCGCGCTGGGCCAGTTTCAGCGCGTGATGAGCATTTTGTTCCACCAAAAAGATCGTTGCGCCACTATCGCGAATTTCCTGAATCGTGGCGAAAATGCGTTGCACCATTAGCGGCGCCAGCCCCAGACTGGGTTCATCCAGCAGCAATAACCGGGGCCGGCTCATCAGCGCCCGGCCAATCGCCAGCATCTGCTGTTCACCGCCGGAGAGCGTGCCGGCCCGCTGATTGCGCCGTTCCTTCAGACGCGGGAACAGTTCAAATACTTTAATCAGGTCAGCGTCCACATGATCGATCCCGATGGGAATCGCCCCCATCAACAAATTTTCCTCCACGCTCATCGCCGCAAAGATTCGTCGTCCTTCCGGGGCTTGCGCAATGCCTCTCTTGGCGATTTCATGCGTGGGCAGGCTGGTGATATCCTGACCCTGATAGCGAATCCAGCCTCCCGCCGGTTGTGGATCGCCAAACAGGCTCATCAATAAGGTCGATTTGCCGGCCCCATTCGCGCCGATCAGGGTCACGATCTCGCCTGGATTAATGTACAAAGAGACTTGACGCAACGCTTGAATCGGGCCATAGCGGGCATCCAGTTCGTGAATTTGCAACAACGGCTCAACGGGACTCATCGTCGTTCACCGCCTCGGTTCCCAGATAAGCCGCCAGCACGGCGGGATGATGCGCCACAGTCTGCGGATCGCCGTCAGCAATGACCTCGCCATAATCCAGCACCACAATGTGTTCTGATAAATCCATCACCAAGCTCATGTCGTGTTCAATCAGTAGAATCGTAACGCCGTGTTCATCACGTAACTGGCGAATCAACTGACTGAGTTCCGTCGTTTCGCGGGGATTCAAACCCGCCGCCGGTTCGTCGAGACACAACAATCGGGGACTCGTACACATGGCGCGGGCGATTTCCAGCCGACGTTGATGGCCGTAGGGCAATTCTCCGGCCAAGCGATTCGCGTCTTCAGCCAATCCAAATACCTGGAGCCAGGCATAAGCGCGCTCCAGAGCATCCCGTTCCGACTGGCGATAAGCTGCAGTTCGCAATAAACCGGCCAGCAGGTTGCGATTGAGTTGCAAATGCTGGGCGACCAGCAGGTTTTCAATCGCCGTCATTTCCTTGAATAACCTTACGTTCTGGAAAGTGCGCGCCACTCCGGCCCGCGTCACCCGGTGGGTGCCGCCAAACATTTTGTAATACAATCGGTCGGCAAAGACCGCTGGGTTAATAAAGTCGCTCGCCTTGAAGGGTTGGCCAAGAATACTAATCAGATCAATGGCAGCGCGCGGTGTATGCAAGGCAATCCGGCCTTCCGTGGCTTTGTAGAAGCCGGTCAAGCAATTGAATACCGTGGTCTTGCCAGCGCCATTGGGACCGATCAGCGCAGAGATCGAATTACACTTGACCGCAAAGCTGATGTCGTTGAGGGCCAGGATACCGCCAAAGCGCATGGTCAACCCGGTCACTTCCAGAATCGGCGGATGGATCGGATCAATGGTCATGGGCATAACCCCTTGACCTCGAAAGCGCGCCGCCGGGGGCGCATCAAGCCGCGCGGTCGCCAGATCATCATCAGCACCATTAGCGCCCCAAAGGCAAATACCCGGTAGTCGGCGAAGGCGCGCAGTAGTTCCGGGAGAATCGTCAGCACCACCGCCGCCACAATCACTCCGGTTGTGGAACCAAGTCCGCCGAGCACCACGATGGCGACAATCAACGCCGACTCAAAGAAATTGAAGGACATCGGGTTGATGAAACCTTGGTAGGTCGCAAAAAAGACGCCAGCGATACCGCCGACCGTGGCGCCCATCATAAAGGCTGACAGTTTGACCAGGACGTGGTTAATACCCAGGGCGCGACAGGCAATTTCGTCCTCGCGCAACGCTTCCCAGGCGCGACCGACCGGCATGTCGCGCAGGCGGGTAACCACTACGACCATCAGGCAGACGATCAGAAATAAGACCAGGTAAATGAAGACAAAACGGTGGAGGGGGTCATAGCTGATCTGGAAATATTCATGAAAGGGCACACCCCCATCCCGGGCGGTGCGGGTGAACTCCAGACCAAATAACTGCGGAGCGGGGGCAGAGACGCCGTTAGGGCCACCGGTGAACTCCAGCCAGTTGTTCAGCACCAGGCGGATAATTTCGCCAAAACCCAGGGTGACAATCGCCAGGTAGTCGCCGTGCATACGCAGCACCGGAAAACCGAGTACGCCGCCGAACAGCGCCGCCAGCATCGCGGCCAATGGCAGTGCGCTCCAGAAACCGAGATCGAGATACTGTGCGCCCAAGGCCAGACCGTAAGCGCCCACAGCGTAAAAAGCGACATAGCCCAGATCCAGCAATCCGGCCAGTCCAACCACAATGTTCAAGCCCAGACCGAGCAGCACGTAGATCATGGCCTGGATCAGTACGGTCAGCCAGTATTTGCTGGCTAGAAACGGCAGAGTCAGGCCAAGGATGATAATGGCCAACAACCACCAACGCTGCCTGCCGCTTTCCGCGGCGCTGACTACCAGCACGCCCGGTTGCCGGCGACGGGCGTTGAACCGGTCAAGCGCGGCCTGCCCCGCCGGAGTATGCGTCGCCAACGTCACCAGGAACCGGCCCACGGCAATGATCGCGGCGATCAGCAACGGGCGCTGCAATTCATTTTTGACCTGATAACCATCCAGCACCAGACCGACGATGGGGCCAAGCAGCAGGAGCGCCAGCGCGAAGGCAGCGGCGGCTTCCAGGACGGCTTGACGAAAAACCAGATTCCAGCGAACCTCGCTGGCAGCGGGTGAAGCAGCAGTCGACGGCATGACTTACACCTTCTCTACTTCCGGTTTACCCAGCAGGCCGGTGGGGCGGAAGATCAGCACCAGCACCAGCAGCGAGAAAGCGAACACGTCTTTATAATCCGTGTTCACCATGCCGGAGAACAGCGCTTCCGACAAACCGAGAATCAAGCCGCCCAGCATCGCGCCGGGCAACGAGCCGATGCCGCCCAGAACCGCTGCGGTGAAGGCTTTTATTCCAGTCACGAAGCCAATGTAGAAATCGAAAGAACCGTAATTCAGGGTAACCAGCACTCCAGCGATCGCCGCCATAGCCGCGCCGATCACGAATACAGTGGAGATGATGCGGTCAGTATTAATGCCAAGAATCGCCGCCATCCGTCGGTCCTGTTGCGTCGCGCGGCATTGCCGGCCCAGCGAAGTGCGCTGGATGAGCCAGGTCAGCGCCGCCATGCTGGTCAGGGAAACCACGATGATCATTAACTGCACCAGGGTGATTTGCACGAAATCATTGCCTTCGCCAAAACGCAGCGTGGCTGGAATCAGGCTCGGCACGCCCTGGGTTTTAGCGCCCTGACTCAATTGCACCCCGTTTTGCAGCACCAGCGACATGCCAATAGCGGAAATCAGCGGCGCCAACCGGGGCGCGCTGCGCAACGGGCGGTAAGCCACCCGCTCAATGGTCCAGCCATAAGCGGCGGTGATCAGCATGGTCGTCGCCAGGGTCGCCAACAGCGCGAAGGGCAGCGAGTCAATGCCAAAGGAGAACAGGACTGCCAGGCAGATCGCGGTTAGATAGGCCGAGACCATGTACACATCGCCGTGAGCGAAGTTGATCATGCCGACGATGCCATACACCATGGTGTAGCCAATGGCGATCAGGCCGTAGATGGAACCCAGTGTCAGGCCATTGACCAGTTGCTGGGCAAGAATATGCCAGTCCATGCGTATCAGATTGCCGGGTGAGTGATAGGAAAAGGCGGCGACTCTCCCCCACAAGGAGGTAGAGCCGTTAAGTTCTGCTGATTCTGATGGGCAGGGCGAGTTAGCGTAGCGTAACCCACCACCGCTGAAGTCCAGCAAAATCGGCAGGTTACGAGCTGACGCTCCAACCCGCCCTACACAGAATTTAACAGCCCTGCCCACAAGGAGGGAGAGCAAGGGAGGCAAGAATTACTTCTGCATTTCCGTATAGTTACCGTCCGGCCCCCAGACGAACAACGAGAAGCTGGTTTCGTTCAGATCGCCTTTGGCGTCCCAGGTCTTGGGGCCCAGTACGGTGGGTACGGTGTGGGATTTGAGCCATTCGGCCAATTTCATACCGTCCCCCGTCTTGGCGCCATTCATACTGGCGGCGATGGCTTCCAGCGCAGCGTAGGCATACAGCGTGAAGCCCGCGGGGTCAAAGCCCGCCGCCTTCATTTTCTTGACCACTTCCTGGCTGGAAGCAATGTTGCGCGCCTCGCGGACTGAAGTCATGTAAGCGCCCTCAACGAACTGCGGGCCACCCGCAGTAGTGACGATGGCCGGATCAAGGCTGCCATCGCCGGAAAGAAAGTTGACTTTCAGACCCTGTTCACGCAATTGACGCAGTAACGGTCCCGCTTCGTTATACAAGCCGCCGAAATACACGGTGTCGGCGCCAGCCGCTTTAATCTTGGTCACCAGCGCATTAAAGTCCTTTTCGCCGCGCGTCAGTCCCTCGTATAACACGACCCGGTCGTCGGCATTCAACTCTTTCAGCCGGGCGCGCATGGCGTCGGCGATGCCCTGGCCATAGGTGTCCTTGTCATGCACCACGGCGATTTTCTTGGCTTTGAGTTCGTTGA
This sequence comes from Gammaproteobacteria bacterium, assembly GCA_024235095.1. NCBI lineage: Bacteria > Pseudomonadati > Pseudomonadota > Gammaproteobacteria > Gammaproteobacteria bacterium. The sequence goes on along the minus strand of JACKNC010000002.1, from coordinate 498,294 downwards.
CGATGAAGTCGGCGGCCAAAGGACCCTGCTGGTCATCACGTCCACACATGCGAAATACGGTCGGCAGACCGCGCTCGGTCACTTGAGGATTAGTGGAGCCGGGAGTGATCATCAGGACGCCCGCGTCGGCATAGACTTCGGAAGCCGGGATCGTCGATGAAGAACAGAAGTGGCCGACGACGGCCGCCACTTTATCCTGATCCAGCAAACGGTTAGCCACTGCCGTCGCTTGCTTGGGTTCGCAGGCGTCATCACCCTTAACCAGTTCGATTTGCTTGCCGTCGATGCCGCCAGCGGCATTGATGTCCTCGGCTGCCTGGCTGGCGCCGCGCCAGAACTGTTCGCCAAACGCCGCGTAGCCGCCGGTCATTGGACCCGCCACGCCGATCTTGATGGTGTCTTTGGCATTCGCCAGACTGCCTAAGCCCAGGCCGCCGGCCAAAGCGACCGCCAAAAGGCAACGCGAGAAGGAAGGTTGATTCATCAATGCACTCCTTGGGTGTGGGTTATGTACAGGGTATTTTCGCGCGAACACGAAAAATTATCGGGAATCACCAAGGCGCCGACAATCCGACGCAATTAAGCTTTTCTTAATTTTATTGACATTGCCTGATTATGCGAGTTTTTGCAAAGATTACTACTATCTATCAGGTCACAACCGATCATGATGCTCGAAGCGGTAAGTCAGTAACGGATTGAACAGCCAAGCGGCCTGCTTCGCGGCGATGAGCAATTTCAACGCACCATCTGGATCAAAAAGAACACAAACAACACGACCAAGCCAATCGGGATTAACGCCGCTGGCCAATCCTTTTTGGCGGTTTTACCGCGTTCAAGAGCGGCCTTGATGCCGGGCCGGAACCATAAAATCACCAGTAACGCCACCACTCCGCCCAGTAGCACTTCCCACCATGCTGCGCTTTCCATAGATTGCCTCCGCTTGAGAAATCGTTGTCAGGATTGCTTAATTCTTGTCCCGGTTGCCACCGGGGGGAAACGCGGGTTGCGGAAACGGCGTCACGTTGTCGCCGCCTTCCGCCGGACGAATCTTGCTGACCCCTTCGCGCTCCACCTCGTCAATGCGCATGACTGAGTACACGGGAATAAAAGTCCGTTGCACCCCGGCAAACTCATTCTGCAAACGCTCCTCGGCAGGGTTGACCAGCACACTGGAGCGCTCGCCGAAAATGAGTTCTTCGACTTCGATGAAACCATACAAATCGGCTTGATGAATATTGCGGGCATAGAGTTCGTAAAGTTTGCCCTGGTTAACAAAAAGGACGCGATAGATGCTTTTAGTGATTTTGGACATGGGCTTTCGGGCTGCTGTTGGAGGCTTGCCAATCTAACGCGATTCGCTAAAACGGGCAAATTCCCTGCTCGACAAAACCAGCTCTTACAAGCGAAATTCACTCTAAACCGGCTATATGAGTCATTATCCGGGTTTTGAGGAACGTCTCATGAGCATCTCCCAGACTTTCGATGCGCGACAAACCGTCTGCGTCAACCCCGCAACTGGTGAAGTGACCGGCCATTCCCCGATCAACACGCCAGAGGAAGCCCGCGAGGCCCTCCGCCGCGCCCAGGCCGCGCAACTGGTCTGGGCCGCGCTGCCATTGGCGGAACGGATGTCTTATCTTCTGCGACTGCGCGATGATCTGGTAGATCATGCCGACGCGATCAGCGCGATGATCTCCCAGGATGTCGGCAAAACCCGAATCGAGGCGCTGGCCACCGAAGTGTTGCCCAGCGCTCTGGCAACCGATTATTACGCCAAAAACGCCCGGCGCTTTCTCAAACCGCGCAAGATCCGCAACGGTTCGCTGCTGTTTCTGAACAAGCGCAGCCGGCTTTATCGGGTTCCCTTCGGCGTGATCGGCATCATCGCCCCGTGGAATTATCCGCTGGGCATTCCCATACATGAAATCGTCCCGGCCTTGCTGGCTGGCAACACGGTGATTTTCAAAACCGCCCCGGAAACGCAAAGGGTTGGGCGCGTCATTGAGGAAATGATGCAAGCCGCCAGGTTACCGGAAGGGGTATTTACTCATCTCAACCTGCCGGGCGCGGTTGCCGGTGAGGTGTTGCTGGAACCCGGCCATCACGTCGACAAACTGTTCTTCACCGGCTCCGTCCCGGTCGGCAAACTCCTGATGGCGCGAGCGGCGGAAACGCTGACCCCGGTTTCCCTGGAACTGGGCGGTAATGACGCCATGCTGGTTTGCCCGGACGCCAATCTGGAGCGCGCGGTGAATGGCGCGATTTGGGCCGGTTTGCAGAACAGCGGCCAGTCCTGTGGCGGCGTCGAACGCATTTACGTCCATCAGGAGGTGTATGGACCTTTTACCCAGCGCCTGAAGGAGCGGGTAGAAACGCTCCGCCAGGGACCGGACGTTCAGCACAATGTGGATATCGGCGCTATGTGCACCGAACGCCAGATCAAAACCATTCAGCGCCAGGTCGACGACGCATTCACCAAGGGAGCTGCTATTCTCGCCCAAGTCACCATTGATCCGGCTCATGCCCACGCCCAGTTTTACCCAGCCACCGTGCTGGTCAACGTCGATCATCGCATGGAACTGATGCGCCAGGAAACCTTTGGTCCGGTGCTGGGGGTCATGCAAGTCCGGGACATGGAAGAAGCGCTTGAACTGGCCAATGATTCCAGCCTGGGTTTGACTGGCTCGGTCTGGTCGAACAACACATCGGCAGCGGTAGCTTTGGGTCGGCGCATCCAGGCGGGAGTGATTACCATCAACGACCATTTGCTGACCCACAGCATGGCGGAAACGCCGTGGGGTGGATTCAAGGAGTCCGGCATTGGCCGCAGTCATGGCGAACCGGGTTTTGATGAGATGACCCAACCCCAGGTGGTCACCACTGAACTGCTGCCCTTTGCCCGGCGCAACCTGTTCTGGCATCCCTACGACGCAACGCTCTACGCGGGTTTAAAGGGCGCGTTACAGTTGCTGTATAGCCATGAGTTTGGCGAGCGCTGGCGCGGTCTGTTAAGCTTTGCCAAATTAATTCCCCGCATGTTCAGCCATTCATCAAGCTGACGGCGCGATTGTTGGCAAAGTCAGGAATTCCAATGCCCACCACTGATTTACAATCCCAGGAACCCCCACGCCCGAAAATCGCTGTCGTGCTGTCCAGTGGCGGCATTAAGCCCCTGGCCGCCATTCCGCTGTTTGAATTTCTGGACGAGGAGCATCTGCCCATTGATTTGCTGGTCGGATGCAGCGGCGGCAGCGTCATGAGCGCCTTGCGCGGTTCAGGCTATGGCACAGCAAAAATCCTGGAGTTGATTGCCAAGGTCGCCCGGCGCGATCTGTTTACCCCCATTGATTTCCGGGCGGTGCTGGGCATGGCCGGATTGCCTTTTGGGCGATTCAATACACAAACCGGCCTGATTCGTCCGCAAAACCTCAAACAGGCGCTCTACGAGATGTTCGGCCAGCGCCGGATTGAGGAACTCCATCCTAAAACCCTGCTCCAGGCCACCGATATTGAAACCGGTGAAGGGATCATCATGGAACAAGGCCCGCTGGTCGACGCGGTTTACGCCTCAAGCGCCGTGTTTCCCTTGTTGCCCCCGATTCAGATGAAGGGCCGCTGGCTGGGCGATGGCTACTACACGTCCTCATTGCCCGTCATGGAGGCGGTAAAGCGCGGCATGGATGTGATCATCGCCGTCATTTTTCACGACCCGATCAACACGCAGGCCAACAGTTACATGGCGTGCCTGTCCAACTATTACACGATTCAGGGCGACGCCATCACCCGGTTTCAACTGGCGCTGTCCATCGATATGCATGAACATGAAATCATCATGATTAAAGTCCCGTTCAAGAACCCGATCAATATGTGGGACGTTCACCATATCCCGGAAATTATCGAGACGGGTCGACAGGCCATCGCCGGACGAAAAGCGGATATCCTCAGTGCAATCCATACCTTTTCCAACCGATCCTGATCGGACTACGCGGTTGGCGACGGCGATTCCCGTGCTACATGCGCGATGACCCGATTGCTGGTCGGCCAAAACAATGCGGTCACTATTAGCACCACAATGCCGCTCATCAGCGCTGCGCCATGCGGTCCCCGCCATTCGCCCAGCCAGCCGCCGATCAGATTGCCTACCGGAATCGAACCGAACGCCGCCAGCAGGTAAAACGCCATGACGCCAGCCCGATGGTCGTCATCGATACTGAGTTGTAACAAGGTGTTAGCGGCGACGCCCTGGGCAATATACGCCAGGCCCAGTAATACGGTAACCACTAAAGCCGGCCCTACCCCTTCGGCTTGCGACAGCAGGATGAGCGCTAATCCCAACAATACGGCGGCTTGGCGAAACAATGGCCACAATCGCGCCGGTTGGCGTTGAGTCCCAACCAGGGCGGCGCCGATCAATGCGCCCACGCCGATGCCGCCCATCAACCAGCCCAGGCCCTGCGGACCCGTCCCGAGCACCTCGCGCGCCCAGATCGGCAACAACACATAGATCGACATGGTGGCGACCGCTACCGAGGTATAGGACAAAATCAAATAGCGTAAGGGCGGCGCGCCAAGAATCAATCGCAGATTGTCCACAGCGCCTTGACGCCGTGCTGACTTGACCGGGATCGGCGGCGCGCTCAGCCGCATGAGCAGCAAGGCGCTGATGATGCACAGATAACTGAGCGCATTCAGCAGAAAACAAGGCGCAGGCCCTGTTTGCGCCATGACCCAGCCAGCGATGGGCGGCCCGATCGCGCGGGAGGTATTGAACAGCATCGAATTCAGCGAAATCGCCGCAGGCAGATGCTCCCGGTTCGTGACCAACCGGGGGACAAACGCCTGGCGAGCCGGACTGTCGAACGCGGTCAGAATGCTTTGCAAACAGCCCATAGCGACAATGAGCGCCAGGGTTAATAAATCGAAATGCGTCAATACCGCTAACGCCAGAGCCTGCAACATAAACAAGAATTGCAGAATCAGCAACAAGCGCCGCCGATCAAAACGATCCACCAGCGAACCGGCAAAGGGTAGCAGCACCAGCACCGGCAGGTTGATCGCCGCGCTGAAGTAACCCAGCCACAGCGCGGAATCGGTCAATTGGTAGAGTAGCCAGTTAAACGTTGTACTCTGTATCCAGTAGCCAATTAAGGAAAGACTCTGCCCGGTGAAAAAAAGCGCATAGTTGCGTTCCTGGAATGTCCTTAACAAGTTGTACATTCTGTATTTTCCCTTCACTCTTCGAGAGGAAAGCCTGAATAATGTCCACCATCGATACTTTATCGCCCCAGGAAAGCTGGGATCGCCTGCTGGAAGCCCATCGCCTCAACAGTCAAGATATTGTCCGACTACAGCAATGGCAACGCGATGCGGGGCTATTTTTACAGGAGAAACCCCGAGCGCGCACCTTGCGCCCTCACCTGCTGGAACCGGCGCAATTGGAGCGTGACCAGCGCATGGCGCGGGCCGTAGTGATGGCGCTGGTCCACGCCAGCCAGCGGCTGGAGCAAGATCAGGCATTAGCCCGGCGGTATTTAGGGGACTGGGTGGACCGGTTTGGCGACCTGCTGACCCTGGATCCAGGCTATCCCCAGCGCGCGGTGCTGGCCCGGATGGATGTGCTGCCGACTGTCGAGGGACCGAAGGTGATTGAATATAACACTACCCCAGGCGGTATCCTACCGGGCGATCAATTGAGCGTCCTGTTCCAGCAACTCGCCGGTCAAATCGGCTTTGATCGCGATTGGCAAATTCATCCGCTATTGGTATTGCCCGCTGTGCGCGACGCGATCATCAAAACCTATCAAGCCTGGGGTGGATCGGGCGCGCCGTTGCTGATTTTTGCCGTGCCGCATGAGTTAAAGGATTTTATCGGCCAAGTCCAGATCACTATCGACGCCTTGGCAAGCACTGGGCTAAACGCGCGCATCGCTGATCCCGGCGAGCTGGAATTCGCCGATGGAGCGTTGCGTCATCAGGGTGATCCCGTTGGCGTGCTGATCCGGGTCTTCCTGCCGGAAATGATTCCGGGGCTGGGCGACCGTCTGCGCGGCATTTTCGCAGCAGTGCGGGCTAGGGCGGTCTGCATGGTCACAGCCTTCCGCAATACGCTGCTCGGCCATAAAGCGCTATTCGCTCTGATTACCGATCCCGATATCGATTTGGGATTGCCCGCCACAGTCAGCGACTTGGTGCGAACGTATGTCCCTTGGACCCGTCTGCTGATTGATGGACCGACCCGCGATCCCTCGGGCCAGCGTATCGATCTATTGCCGTGGGCCGTTGCTCAGCGTCAGCAATTGGTATGCAAGCCGGTGTCCGGCTATGGCGGCGCGGGCGTTATCCTGGGCTGGATGGTGGAGGAGGCGCAATGGCGCGCGCATCTGGAACAGGCGATGCAACGCGGCGGTTCGCTGTTGCAACAACGAGTAACACTGATTCCGCAAACCCATCCTACCCTGGCCGAAGGTCTGCCCAACGTCGATTTGTACGCTGACCAGAATATTTTCATTGCGGATGGCGAATTGGCCGGTTACCTGACGCGTCTGGCCACAACCCCCATCACCAATGTCTCCCAAGGCGCCAGCATCGTCCCCAGTTTTGTGGCGACGCCCCGGGAATAGGGTAAATCATTTCAGGCAGTCGGCGTTGCTTGATAATGCGGGTCTTGGCGACGCACATAATCCAGCAGGGCGCGGCTGTCCTTTTCCGCGACCTCGATCCGGTCATAGTCCACTGCGCAACCGAGCAGGCAGGTCATCAGCAGGGCGTCGCCCTCGCGCATTCCACCCGGCAACAGGCCCGTGAAGAAAAATCCAACTTGTTGCAGGGTTGCGGCGACTGCCGGCGTGTTCGGGTCGAGCAGGTTCAGGAAACAGAAAACCACCGGCGTCTTGTTCAAACGCAGGCCAAACAGGCGCTCCTTGATCTGAGCCAGTAGATCATGCCCTGCAACGCGCACCGACAATTGCGCCAGATTGCGCTCCCGCTCGACGACGATTTCCAGTTGACTCGCTGCCTCTGGCAACGGAGCGACGGTAGCATCCAGTTCAGCGGGCAACTCGCAGCGTTCGTAAATATCGGCAATGAAATCACGGTGCGCTTCCGGAACATACAGGGTAACCGGCGCTCGCTCCGCCAGGGTCTGAAACACCAACAGGGTGGAAATCCGCTGGGGAACCTGATCGGCAATACCCTTGAATTCCACCGTTTCCGGGCTACGCGCCGGTAATAATCCAACCGCCACGCCCAGGCCCTGCCGCTTCACCCGTTGCGAAGCCGTATGCGCAGTGGTGAAGTTAACATAAATTCCGGCCAGCCCCAGTTGTTCAACCGCCGCTTGCAAGGCCGCCATACCGACCTTTTCCGCCAGGCCATGACCGCGCGCTTCCTGTCGGGTCGCCGCCAGCCCGAGTTCCGCCAAGGTCGGCATCTCTGGAGAACGTAGCAGAGCAATGTGTGAAGCAACCATGCCGTTGCCTAGTACAGCAACGAAAGAATGGAGTTGCCCTTCAGCCTGCAAGCGGCGCAGGCGGTCCGGATAGTAGGGCACATCGGACATATAGGTGTAGCGGTAGGCGTCGTAGATCAGCCGCGAGACCTCCACGGCTTCCTGGGGTTGCATGGGCCGCACTTGCAATGCTGCGAAATCCTCGGCGGTCGGCAGTCGGGTCGCCTGGCGGAAATCCGGCTGCTCTTCCGGGGGTTGCCAGGAACCCCGCAGGCGTTTTAGCAAGCGAATCTCCTTGCCGCGCCCGCCCAGGTTACGCGCCTGGAACACATCGACCAAACGCGCCGCCAGGTAACGGCCCAAACCCGCTGGTGCCTCCAAAGTGGTTGGATCAACCCCGGTAAAGTCGGGTAATAATTCTGGATCAAAGGGACGGCCCCGGTCGCGAAAGACGATCTCTAAATGCTCTGGCTCCTGCAAACACTCGACAGTGAAACTCACTGCTTCGCCCGCCGCGTAAGCATGCTGCAGAATATTCATGCTGAGTTCTTCGGCGACGATTTCCAGATGCGTCAATTCCGGTTCCTGAAAATCCATGGCGATGGCGCAGCTCTTGATAAACGCCTGCACCACAGGTACGGCGTTCAGCGCATTGGGCGCTGACAAGTGGAAGCGATTACTAGGCCAATCAGATTCTTTGGACATACAGAGCGGCTCCGTTGAAACTTGTCATGATGAGGCGAGTTCCCTTGTCAAGTGACAAGAATCCTATTACCTGTTTAAAACTCGACTTTGTCGTAAATCTCCGCCAGCGCCAGATCGCAGTCGATAGAGCAGAGTTTGAGCGTACTTTCGAGACCACGGCTCTCCGTGAACAACCATTGCTGATCCGGTTGCCGCCGGTAAGACTCAATATGTGGACGATCCTGGGCAATCAGCACATATTCGGCCAGCGACTCCAGACTGCGGTAGTGTTCGAACTTGCGGCCCCGGTCATAGGCTTCAGTCGAGTCTGACGATACCTCAACGATTAAGGTCGGATTCAGCAGGGTGTCAAAGTGGCTATCATCAAATTGCGCCTTACCGCAGACCACGATCATATCGGGATAGGTGTACAGGCCCGTTGGACTGACTTTGACCCGCATATCATTTGCGAAGAGCTTGCAGGGGCGTTTTTTAAGCTGATTGCCGAGTTCGATAACTGTATTAATAACAATCAGATTATGCGCTTGGCTTGCGCCGCTCATCGCGAACATTTCACCATCAAAATATTCGCTTTTGAATTCGGCGCTGCGCTCGATAGCCAGATAATCTTCCGGCGTCAAATGAGGCTTCGGTTGCATGGACATGACAATAGCTCCAATAGCGATAGGTCTGAAATGATTTTGCCACAACCGAACACAGTTTGTGCGCTAACTTTGGTCAGCGATCACCTGCAGTCCCGTGAAAATTAAATCCGGCTCCCAGCGATATTCAGCTTGCAAACAGGGCAACACGGCCTGCGCATCGCCGCCGGTCAACAGACGCACGCCCGGACCGTGATTGGCGATCATCCGCCCGGTAATCCCGTCAATCGCCGAAGCAACCGTATACAGCGCCCCACCCCAAACACCATCGCGGGTATTCTGTCCGAACAGCAGCGCCTCGCCGGATTCGGGAGGAATCTGCCGTGTTTCCCGGTACAGCGCTTCGCGCATCAAACGCATTCCCGGCATGATGACCCCGCCCAAATGCTGGCCATCGACCGTCAGGGCGTCAATGGTCACTGCTGTCCCGCAATCCACGATATAGCAGCCCTGACCGATCAGGGCATGGGCGGCGATCATGGCCACCCAACGGTCCGCGCCCATTCGTTCCGGTTCGGCGTAGGAATTGCGAATACCGCAGGCCGCCGCCGTCGAGACCACAAATTCGGCCTCAATGCCCCAGGCCCGCCGAATCCAGTGCGTCAACGCCGCCCGCGTTTCAGAACCCGTCACGCTGACAATGAGAACCCGGGTCGGTCGGATCAACTCAAGCCATTGGTCTTCGAGCAAATCCACCCAGCTTCCCTCACCATGACCGGCTTGGCCACGTTGCTGGAAACCGCCTGCATCGAAAATGGCCCATTTGATCCGGCTATTGCCGACATCCGCCAACAAGATCACGCTTCGACTCTCAAACTGATCTCGCCGCCGATGTAGGGTTTGATCTCCCCATCTGCAGTTTCCAGCAATAACGCTCCGGTCGCATCCACGCCATGCGCGACTCCCGTCATGGTTGCATTCGGCAGATGCAGGCAAACCCGGCGTCCTTTGACTCGATCAAAGCGCGCCCATTCCGCCGCCAAATCGGCAAATCCAGTCTGTTCAAAACACAAGAAAGTTTCCAGCAACTCACTGATCAGGCAGGCTGCCAACGAGTTACGGGAAATGGACTCGCCAACCAGGATTTCCTGCAAATCCACCCAGGGTTGATCAATGATGGCGGCTTCCTGGCGCGGCAACGACACGTTGACCCCGATGCCCGCCACCACGTAAAAATCTCCGGATGCGCCGCCGGACTCCAGCAAAATGCCGCCCAGCTTGCGCTCACGCCACCACACGTCATTGGGCCATTTCAGCCCGACTTCGGCGGCGCCCACCTTTCTCAGGGTACGCGCAACGGCAATACCGGTCGCCAGACTTAAACCGCTCAACGCCGCTGGATGAACCGTGAACCGCCAGAGCAGCGAATACGCCAGACTAGCGCCAAAGGGAGTCAACCAGTTGCGTCCCTGCCGGCCTCGGCCCGCCGTTTGCTGTTCGGCCAGACACACGACGCCACTCGGCCAGTGCGCCTGCGCTCCAGACATTAAATAGCGGTTGGTCGAGTCCAGGATCGGATGTACTTCCAGCCGATGCAACGCAGTGCGGGCGGCCTCCGTTAATCCGGCCAGAATGCAATCCCGGTCCAGCAGGTCCACAACGGGTTTCTGCAAAGCAGGCAATTAGAATAACTGACCCCATGGAACAACCGAGAAAAAGCTCAACCACGATATGATGAGCAGGATGATGATGACAACAAGCGGGAAGTTTTGGAAAGTAAACATCAGGATTCTCCTTACGGTTTATGTAAAAATGTAACTGAAAATTCTCAATCATCCAGGGATTGATTGTTATTCTGCCGGCGGGAATACCGGGGAATGCGCGGATCATCGTCGTCCATCAGGATACGATGAGCCGGTCCCTCCAGGTCGTCAAACTGCCCGGTGCGCACGGCCCAGAGAAAAGCCCATAGCGCCACGCCAATCACTCCCAAAGCCATCGGTATTAAAAATAACAGGATTCGCATCAGGCGCGCACCTCTCTCTCAATTCTGGCGGAGTCGCAAGGCATTGACTACCACCAGCAACGAACTGAATGACATGCCAATGGCCGACATCCAGGGCGTGAGCCAACCGCCCGCCGCCAGCGGCAACGCCACCAGATTGTAACCGATCGCCCAGGCAAAATTCTCACGCATGATAAACAATGTGCGTCGAGCCTTATCGACTGCTCGCACCAGATGTTCCAACCGCTCCGACAAGAGAATCATGTCTGCCGTGGCGTGCGCCAACTGCGTCCCGCTGCCCATGGCCAGCGAGACCTGGGCCGCCGCCAGCACCGGCGCATCGTTGACGCCATCGCCGACCATCGCCACAACCGCGCCTTGCCCTTGCAATTCTCGCAACCGGTTCAGTTTATTCTGCGGTGAAAGTCCCCCATGCGCTGAAACAATAGCCACTTCCCGAGCGACTCGCGCCACAGTATCGGGCTGGTCGCCACTCAACAATTCCACAGTTAGACCACGATTCTGCAAGGCTGCCACAGTTTCTGCTGCACCCGGACGTAGCGCATCGGTCAACTGAAACCAGGCCAACAGGCCGGTCTCATCGCCCAGCGCGACCCAGGTGCTGGCGGCGTCAACTGCTCTTTCGGCTCCCCTGCTCCTCTCCTCCAATTCATCACCTGGATGCGGGCGGGAGGCGCCAGGCTGCAATGCCTGCACAAATTCAGGCTGACCCACCCGGTAACAGCGCCCTTCAATCCAGCCTTCCACGCCGCTGCCTGGCGTATTGCGCAATTCCACCGCTTCGGGAATGACCGAACGTAACTGTTTAGCCCCCCCCTTTGGCAAAGGGGGGTGAGGGGGGATTTTGGCCCCGTCGCCCGTGCGGAATCCCCCCCGGCCCCCCTTTTTCAAAGGGGGGAGGTGACCGCTTACGACCGAACCAGCGGCTTCCGCCAAGGCGCGACCTGCTGGATGTTCCGAACCTCGTTCCAGCGCCGCCGCCAGTGCCAGGCAGCGGTCTGGCTCCAAACCGTTCACCGACTCTATGGCGACCACCTGCGGTCGGCCATAGGTCAAGGTGCCCGTCTTATCGAAAATAACCTGCGTCACCCGCGCCAGGGTTTCCAAAGCATGTCCCCGGGTGGTCAGCACCCCCAATCGGGTCAATGCGCCGGTCGCGGCAACCATCGCGGTCGGCGTGGCCAGCGACAGCGCACAGGGACAAGTCACCACTAGCACCGACAGAGTCACGCGAAAGGCCGTGTCGAAGTCGCTCAGCCACCACCAGACTGAAAACACGCCAGCGGCCACAACCAGCAATGCGGCGATAAACCAACCGGCGATCCGGTCGGCCAGCAAGGCTAAACGCGGTTTTTCCCCCTGAGCGCGATCCAGCAACCGGACAATCGCCGATAGCACCGTTTCCGCGCCAACTTTCTCAATCCGCATCACCAGCGGACTTTCCACATTGACTGAACCGCCAATCAACGTTTCGCCCGCCTGCCTAGGCAAGGGCAAACTTTCCCCGCTGAGCAACGATTCATCAACATGGCTGGCGCCCTCTTCCACCCGGCCATCGGCGGGAATCGTCTCGCCCGGACGCACCAGCACCTGATCGCCAACCGCCAGTTCTGCAACGGGAACGATTTCCTCTCCACCCATGCGATCCAATCGCGTCGCAGTTGCCGGCAGCATCCGCACCAGCGCCTCGGAGACTTGTCCGGCCCGGTGACGGGCGGCCATTTCCAGGAACCGGCCGGTCAACAGGAAGAATACGAACATGGTCACCGAGTCGTAGTAAATCTCGCCATGACCTTGCGCGGTATGCCAGATGCTAGCGGTAAAGGCGGCCAGAACGGCTAATGCTACCGGGACATCCATGCCCAATTGCCGGCGACGCAGATCACGCCAGGCAGTCGTGAAAAAGGGTTGCGCCGAATAGGCGACGACCGGTGCGGTCAGGATCAGGCACACCCAGCGCAGGAACTGACGAATCCATTCCTCCATGCCCTGGTATTCACCCACGTACAGACCCACAGCCAGCATCATCACCTGCATGGCGAACAATCCGGCCACGGCCAGACGCCGCAAGGCAACGGTGCGCTCGCGCTGGTGCAGGGCTTCCTGGCGACCAGGATCGAAAGGATGGGCGATATAGCCGATAGCGGCGATGGCGGCGAGAATCTCGCTGAGCTTGATTTGACTTTCGTCCCAGCGCACCCGCGCGCGGTGGGTCGAATAATTAACCCGGAATTCCAGAACGCCAGGCAGAGCGTTCACATGCCGCTCATTCAGCCAGACACAGGCAGCGCAAACGATGCCTTCCAGGATCAGAGCCGCCTCGCGAACCTGTTCACTTTCGACCCGAACAAAGCTCTTTTGCAAATCGGCTCGGTCGTAGAGTTCCAGACCACGCAACTGCTCGGGAATCAGATCCTCCGCTCGCTGGGAACGAGTGGTGCGATGCCGGTAGAAATCAGTCAGTCCAGCAGCGACAATCGCTTCGGCCACAGCTTGGCAACCGTGACAACACATCGGCTGGCGTTGACCGTCAATCGCCACCGCGTAATGCGCGCCCGGTGGAACCGGCAGACCGCAATGAAAACATTCGACTGTGGAATCAGCGGCGGGTGGAGCGGTCGGCGGTTCAGCCGTGACAGACATGGATTATTGCGCCGACGAGTGCGCCAGGACCGACGTGTTGGCCTGGATCTCGTGCAATTCCTCGCCTTTACGGATACTTAACGCCAGATTCCAGCGCCCGGCGGCAGGCAGGGTCACTTTCGATTCATAGATGCCCGGCGCGGTTTCCTGGAGGGTAAAATCGACATCCAGCGCTTTCGTGGCGGGCCGGAGAAATTGACCGGCCACGTTCGCGCCGGTCACTGGCTCCTCTTCACGAGTACGCACTGCGACCCGGAACAATGCCGGTTCATCAACGACAGGTCGGCCCAGCCAACCTTTTTGCACCTGCCAACCCCGCTGCCGCTGCCGCTCCACCTGCTGTAGATACTGGTTATACAGCGATTCCTTCTTGTGAAAATCGTGCGAAACCACCCCGGGAAAGACCGAGGTGACCGCGCGCTGGCTGTCGGCTTTAGGCAACAGCCGATCCCAGAGAGAGGAAGTCAACCCACGCTCGGCGACTGCGATGAATACCGCACCCGACGCCACCACGAACACGAAAAAGCCACCGATCACCGCTGGCCCCCAGTGTAAACCCCGACCGTGGGCGCGGGCGCTCAACACCATGCCACAGCCCAGCGACGCCAGCAGGTAAATCGCCACATGAATAGCGAAGATATCTCCGCCCGGCCAGCGCACAATGGCATAGGGCGCATACAGACCCAACGTCGTTAAAGCGACCGTCATCGCCGCCTGCTGGGCGCTCATGCGGGTAAAGCGCACCAGAAGCAGATTGACGAGAACAATCAGCCCAGCGCCCACTGCCAGGCCAAGCAACAGCGGGTTCATCCCCGATGTTCCGGGATGTAGAACGGCGCTTGCTGACGGATCGGTTTGACCGATGCACCATCCAAGGCTTCAATAATGAAAGTGATTTTGTCGCCGGACGCACTATCGAGCCGAGATGGCGGAACCTGCACCCGCGCAAACAGCTTGATCCGCTCCTGCGGGGCCAGCTCCAGCTCCTCCATGCCGCTCATGTCCAGGGTTGCGCCAGGCAGGCCCTCAATCCGAATGCCGACCTTCATCGGTTCAGTCAGCTTGTTGTTCAGCTTGATCTCGTAGGCATTGCGAATCCCGCCATCCGAAAGCTGGGTATACAAAGGCTGGCGAATCTGCTCCACCGTTCCGGTATAGGGTGAACGGGTAAGAACGCTCCATGCCAACGTTGCCGTCGCCGCGGTCAAAATCACCCCGTAACCAACGGTTTTCGGTCGCAGGAACCGGGTCTTGCCACCGTTCAGGGCATTTTCCGAAGTGTAGTTGATCAAGTCCTGTTCGCAGGAATCAATGCACAGCGCGCAGGAGATACATTGATATTGCAAACCGTCGCGAATATCGATCCCCACCGGACAGACCAGGACGCAATGTCCGCAGTCGATGCACTCGCCGACGCCTTTCGCCTTGCGCTCTTCGGGCGTCTTGAACCCCCGGCGCGGCTTGGCCCGACCATTCGGTCCTTCGCCTCGTTTCTGATCGTAGGAAATGATCAAGGTGTCGTGATCGAACATAGCGCTTTGGAAACGGGCGTAGGGGCACATGTAGATGCACACCTGTTCACGCGCCAGACCGGCCATGACAAAGGTCGTTACGGTGAGGAAGATCGTGGTGAAATAGGCCGCGTAAGGCGCCTGACCGGTGAAGAACTCGACCACCAGGGTTGGAGCGTCGACCCAATACATGGTAAAGCTTAGACCGGTCCAAAAGGCGACCACCAGCCACAGGGCATAGGTCCCGCCCTTCTTGATCAACTTATCCCGGTTACTCCAGGGCTTGCGATCCAGACGCATACGCGCCGGTCGTTCACCCTGCACCCAGTGTTCGATCATCATGAACAGATCGGTCCACAGGGTTTGGAAACAGAAGTAACCGCACCATACCCGCCCAGCTAGTCCGGTGACGAAGAACAGCAGAATGGCGAAGATAATCAGGACTCCGGCCAGCCAGAAAATGTCCTGCACCTGAATGGTCAGGCCGAAGATATAGAAATGTCGACCGGGTAAATCGTATAGCACCGCCTGATCCGGGGCGTTGGGCCGATCCCAGCGCAGCCAGGGCAACAGGAAGTAGATGGTCATCGCCAAGGTCAGAATGCCGGTCTTGAGATTACGGAACGGCCCCTTGACTGAGCGTGGATGAATATGAATGCGCTTTTGATAAAGCTGAATAGCCTCTTCGGACATATTCCACCTGCCTGTGATTAAAAATAATGTTGATATTGACCTTAACAAACGCCAATTGTCCTTGCGATCCATCAACCATGAGGGGGGATCAGACCACTCTTTCTTTTAAGGTTGAAAAATAGAATCAAAAGGTTACAACAAAAATTTGTGCAAAGCAACAAAATTAACGATATGGAATCCGAGTCAGGTTTTGGCGTTGCCAAAGTGGCGCGTTTTTATTTTGTCTGGGGGTGGCTAAAGGGTGCGTTCTTCTTTCTCTATTTCCGCGGTCAACGCATCCTGAACCCCTGCATAGTGGCGTTCTACCTCTTGCAGCAGCGCGGGAACCTCTTCCAGGCACCGGTCCCGACCCCGTTGCTCTAGCTCCTTGCACAAGGCCGCTAATTGCGTTGCCCCCAGGTTGGCGCTGCCCGACTTGAAACTATGCGCCGCTTGGCGCAGCGCCTCGCCATCATCGGCGGCGACCGCCTCCCGCAACCGTTGAAGCAAGGCCGGCGAGCTAGCGAAGTACATACTGATGATCTTGCCCAACAAGCTGGGCTGGCCGGGTTGTTGCAATGCGCGGATTTCGGCCAGGGCGCGCTCGTCCAACGGCGAATCAGCCGGAGAAAGCAACGGCGCAGGAGGCGGAGCTGCCGGCAGGGCCGCCACGGCGTCACTCGTCACGGAATCCGCGACCCGCGACTGAGGCGGGACGGCGGCGGGCACCCAGCGATCTAGTACAGCCGCCAGTTGCGCCGGCTCGAACGGTTTACTCAGGTAATCGTCCATCCCAGCCGCCAAGCACTCCTCTCGCACCCCCTTGATGACGTCAGCGGTCAAGGCGATGATCGGTACTCGCCGACCGCCCTCGGCGATTTCGCGTCGCCGCCAAGCCGTGGTGGCGGCAAAGCCGTCCAGCACCGGCATTTGACAGTCCATCAGCACCAGATCAAACGGCTCGCGCGCCAATGCATCCATAGCTTCGCGCCCGTCGTTGACCAACTTGACCCGGCAACCCAGATTTTCGAGGATGGCGAGCGCCACTTGCTGGTTGACCAAATTATCCTCGGCCACCAACACACGGGCATTGAAGCGCGGTGATTTCCCCAGTGGGATAGATCGGCTGGTCACAGGGGCCGTTAGCGGGGCGGCTGGTCGTGCGAGCCGGCACAAGGCATCGTAAAATTCGGTTTGGCGCACGGGCTTCGGTAAATAACGGTCGATCCCGGCTGACGCCGCCTGAGGATCATCATCACTCGAACCGCTCGATGTCAGCATGAGGAGACGCAGTGTGTTCAAGGTGGGGTCAGCGCGGATCTGACGGGCAAGTTCCAGACCATCCATCCTGGGCATGTGCCAATCGAGAATCGCCAGGTCGTAAGCCGCCCCCGCTTGCACCGCCTGGCGCAGAGCAGCGAGCGCCTCCGGCCCGCTCGCCACGCCGGTTTCGCGCATCCCCCAGCCGCCTAACTGATAATGAAGGATTTCACGGTTAGTGGCGTTGTCGTCCACCACCAATACTCGCAAGCCCCGTAAATCAGCCCGGGGTGGCGGGACGGGAGTCGAGACCACCCTGGGTTGAATCAGCGCGAGCGTGAACCAGAACGTTGTGCCCGCTCCCGGGGCGCTCTCAACTTCTATTTCGCCACCCATCAACCGCACCAATTGTTTGGTGATGGCCAGCCCTAAACCGGTCCCGCCAAAACGCCGGGTGGTAGAACCGTCCGCCTGGGTAAACGATTCGAAGATTTTAGCCTGGGCCGCCGGATCGATTCCAATCCCCGTGTCGCTCACCGCTATCCGCAACCGCGCTGTTTTAGCGTCTTGCTCCAGCAGCCGCAGGCGAATCAACACTTCGCCCCGCTCGGTGAACTTAATGGCGTTGCCCACCAGATTCACCAAGATCTGCCGCAGCCGCCCTGGATCGCCTTGCAGCGTCCTTGGCAGGTCCGAATCCAGATCGACCGCCAGTTCCAGTCCCTTGTGGTGAGCCCGCTCGGCCAGCAGTACGGCGGTTTCCTCAACGAGTTCCCGCAAGTCGAAGGTTACGGTTTCCAGCTCTAGCCGGCCTGCTTCAATCTTGGAGAAATCCAGAATGTCGTTGATAACCGCCAGCAATGCTTGCGCTGAGTGCAGGATAATGCTGGCAAACCGCCGCTGTTGGGCGTTCAGCGCAGTCTTGCTTAATAGCTCCGACATCCCCAGCACGCCGTTCAGCGGGGTGCGGATCTCGTGGCTCATGGTGGCTAGAAATCGCGACTTGGCAAGGCTCGCCGATTCGGCTACTGCTTTGGATTCGGCCAGTTCCGAGTTGCGCTTGACCAAGCGCTCGGTTAGCGTTTTCAGCACTTGAACCACGGCGGCCACCTCATCTCGGTCTGAACTGGAAATAGATTCGCCAGTCACGTCGATAGCGATCTGTTCAGCTTGTGCGCGTAGCCGGCGCAACGGCCACATGACCCAGCGCAAGGCTAGAATGCCGAGCAAGATGCTGACCACTAGAATCAGCGCCCCATACGCCGCCGAGCGTTGTAGGCCCTGCTCCAACAACTGATAGGCGGCGGCGCTGTCGAGCTGAACCAGGATCACGACGGCCTGATCGACCAAGAGTATGGGCAGGTAGACGCGGGTGTGGCGCAAAGCAATATCTTCCCGATAGATCGGTATCTTCTTATGAAACGCTTCGGTCACGGTTTGGGCATCTAGCTCGGCGACGAGCGGAGAGCTGGAAACCAACGCCTGACCGGATCGCGACAGGATCGCAAGCTCCGCGCCTACGTCCTGGCTCAAGGCCCTGATAAAACTCTCGTTCAGGCGCAGGCTAACGCTCAGCGTACCGACGATCCTACCCTTCGTCTGCAAGGGTTCGATGGCGCGGATGGCCACACCCTCTGCATCAATGGTGCTGGACAGCATAGAGTTACCGGTCAGCGCTTCATATACCCCCCACGCCATGGCGTGATCGCCCCGACGCGCTGGGTCTTTGGAGCGATAGATCACGATCTCCTTATCGTCGGTGATCTCTAAAAGGTTTGTCTTGACAATGTCTTGAACCTGGCCGAGAACCGCTGCAATCATGGCGGCGCGGTCTGGCTCCTTGCGCTGAAGCGCGGCGGGCAACTCGTTTCCAGCCGCCGCCAATCGCGCTATCTCCTGAAGATAAGCACTCTGGCGCGCAATCAAACCGTTGATAATCTGACTAACGGACTTGATCTTGTCGATCTCGCCCTTGCGCACCGTCTCATCCAGCAGATCGCTCGATACCCGGAAGGCAACCCATTGCGAAAGCGTGGCCAGCAGGGCGAACAAGAAGACTAGCGTCATGCTGGTGCTGAGACGGAGCTTCATAGGCCAGATGCTCGGTCGTTCACGGTTAGATTCCCACCATGGGGCGCGGCGTCAATCAATTGCGGTCAATTTTCGGTGGCGGCAGGGAGGACGCCATGCTCGCGCAAGATCTCGCTCCCGGCGGGAGAGCGGGCAAACTCAAGAAATGTTCTGCCCGCCGGCGTCAGCGCGTCGGGCTTGTAAATCAATCCGATTTCCAACCAAAGCGGATAACGTCCCTTTTCCACATTTTCCGATGTTGGTTCGACGCCATTGAACGCCAGATAGACAATTTTGCTGTTGCAAGCGCCGAGGGCTGATTTATTGAGAAACCCGAGGCTGGTCGGATACCGGTCAAGCAAGGTAATCAACTCCGGATCGAGATGCACAACCTTAACGTTCTCGCCGAACACGATGTTCTCGAACGGTTTGATCAGGCGACTGAGCGCTTGTCTGGAAGCATCGGTCGTTTCGCGTCCAATTGCCCGGATGGGGCCGGGATTGCCGCCCAGTTCGCTCCAATCGGTCAGCTTGCCGCTGAAGGCGTCCACTGCTTGCGTTGACGTAATGCTATGCACTGTGACGCCTGCCCCAGCCGCGAATATCACTGGATCGCGTCCGAGGGCGACGTAACTTATTCCCTTGTTGCGCTCATTTTCCTTGAGCGGGCGGCCAACCCGCCCCATGCTGGCCGTACCCGCCTCGACATCGCGTAGCGCGCCAGCAGTTCCCGTAGACGACGGCACTGTTACGATGTGCTCGCTCTGCTGTTGGTTAAAGGCCTTGGCAAGTTGTGTCAAGACATATTCGGGATTGCCGCTGCCGGGAATGATCAATTCCTCGGCAAGCGCGGCGCTAGTGAAGGCTAACATCGCCAAATTCGCGATAATCGTGTGCAGGATACGAAAAAAAGTCATGCGAAGTTTCCTTTGATGGTGCGATGCTGGCGGCGAGCGAGCGCTCACTAGCATTATGAGTCAAGCGCTCAGCTTTTTGAATTTTGCAATTATCTCAAAATTCTTCCCACTCGTCGGCAGCGCCGCTCGTAACTGCTGGAGTTTTTCTGGCTGGAATTGCCGCCAAATGTTGGGCTGCTACGGACTTGGTTACGGTGGCGATGCGTGGTTTTACCCTGTTTTCCATGGACGATCCAGCCCGTTTTATTTCCGGTTTACGCTGGATATAGGGCGCGTACTTCTTATCGCTGCGTTGAATGTGTTCGGTTAACCACGCCTTCAGGAACCTCATCGTCTCCATCTCGACCATATGTTTGCCGCTCTTCACTTTCTTCTGGATTTCGAGCGCTTTGCTAACCAGGTCCGCATGTTTCTTGCGATGCTCGGCTAAGTCCGGATAATGACCAGCCTCCATGCGTTCTTCCTCATATTTGAAATGCTGAGCGGTGTATTCAATCAACTCATCCAGCAGCTTGCCCATCACGCTTTTGCCCTTCCCAACCAGCATTGCCTCATGCAGCGCATTGATCATCCTCACTAATTTTTGATGCTGCTGATCGATCTCGGGATCGTTCACGCTGAAGTCCTCACTCCATGTGATCAGGTCAACAACTCGTTGGTCGTTCTCCGGCGCATTTAGCGCGGCTAGCGTATCTTCATCCAGCTTGAAAAATTCCATTAAATGATGCAATTCGTCCGCTTCCTGATTCATGGTGCGGCTGACCGTCCCGGTTTGATCCACAAGAGCTACGTTCTGCTGGGTGACCTGATCCATCCGCACGATCGCCTGACTGGCCTGTTCAATGCCACTGGCTTGCTCGCTGGCGGCGGCAGCGATCTCGACAACAATGTCGCTGACCTTTTTGACCGACTGGATGATCTCACGCAGGGTATGGCCGGAACGCTCGACCAGATGACTGCCATCACTGACCTTGGCCACGCTGTCGGTAATCAATGCTTTGATTTCCTTGGCTGCGTCAGCGCTGCGCTGCGCCAGTTTGCGCACCTCGCTGGCAACAACAGCAAATCCTCTACCTTGTTCGCCAGCGCGAGCGGCCTCGACAGCGGCGTTTAGCGCCAGCAGATTGGTTTGGAAGGCGATTTCATCAATCACGCCGATGATGTCAGCGATCCGACCGCTACTCTGATTAATCGTGTCCATAGCGGCGATAGCCTGTTCCACCACCTGTCCGCCTTGTTCGGCTTGCGTGCGCGCTGCCGCCGCGAGTTGACTGGCCTGCCGAGCATGTTCAGCACTGTTTTTGACCGTGGCCGTCAATTGCTCCATTGCAGTAGCGCTGGCCTCTAGCGCCGCCGCTTGCTCTGCAGTGCGTTTTGACAGGCCACTGCTGTCGTCGTCCAGCTCATGGGCGATAGCGGTCATGCGCCCGGACAGACGTGCAACGTTCGAGACGATGCCATTAAGACGTGCAGCCATTTCGCTCATGGCGCTCAATAGCTGTGCAACTTCATCACGTCCGGTAATCGTCGTTGTGACTTTCAGATCGCCATTGGCAACGTTATGGGCCATATCTACTGCCTGGTGCAACGGTTTAACAATGCTGCCGGTGACCCAGTAGCTCAACAACGCCAAGAAGAAGAATGCGCCAAACGCCAGAACACCGTTCTCCACCAATTGTCCTTGAAATAGCCGGTCAACATCATCGATATAAATGCCGGTGCCGATAATCCAGTCCCAGGGTTTAAAATGTTTAACATAAGAAATTTTAGGAACGGGCTGCTCAGCGCCAGGCTTTGGCCATAAGTAAGGCACCACTCCGCTTCCTGCCTGTTTGACCGCTTTTACAAGCTCGACAAACAGATGTTTCCCGGTTGGATCTTGCAATCCGCGCAAGTCCTGGCCATCCAGTTCCGGTTTGAAGGGATGCATGACCATGCGTGGCAATGAATCATTGATCCAGAAGTAGTTGTTACCGTCATAGCGCAGGTCTTTGATCACGTCCAGGGCGGCTCGTTGGGCGTCCGTCTCGCTCATACTCCCACTGGCCGCCAGATCATGATAGCGAGCCAGGATGCTATAGACGGATTCAACCAGCTGTTTAGTAGCGGTGATCCGGTCTTCCATCAGCTGCACCCGGATATCGTACAGACCGTGCAGCGTCATGGCGAATAACGCCAGCATGAAGGCTCCAACCAGAAGCTGTAGCCGCAGGCGGATGCTCGGATGCAGGATGCGCGTTAAAAAAAGCTTTTTCTCCACAGCTTACTCCTCCAGGCAGTCGCTTAATCATTTTTCTAGCCGCCGCCGAAACGCAGCGTAATACAGCACCGGGATGAACGCCAGCGTCAGCAGGGTCGAGACCAGAATCCCGAAAATCAGTGAGATGGCCAGACCCCGGAAAATGGGATCATCGAGAATGAACAATGCCCCCAGCATCGCCGCCAGCGCGGTCAGTATGATCGGCTTAGCCCGCACCGCGCTGGAACGGATCACCGCCTCCTGAAACGGTACGCCATTCTCGACCTCCAGATTGATGAAATCGACCAGCAGAATCGAGTTGCGGACAATGATCCCAGCCAGCGCGATCATGCCAATCATCGAGGTCGCCGTGAATTGCGCATGCAGCAAGGCATGGCCAGGCATCACGCCGATGATGGTCAGCGGAATCGGCGCCATGATGATGAGCGGCACAAGGTAGGAATGAAATTGCGCCACCACCAGCAGGTAGATCAGAATCATTCCGACGCCGTAGGCAATGCCCATGTCGCGGAAAGTTTCATAGGTAATCTGCCATTCGCCATCCCATTTCAAACTATAAGTGTAGGGATTATCCGGTGGGCGGATGAAAAATTGTTCAACCGGTTCCCCGGCAATCGGCGTGTCTCGCAGACGGCTAAAAATCTCGAACATCCCATAGAGAGGACTGTCCAGCCGTCCCGCCATATCGCCAAAGACGAACACCACAGGTAGCAAGTCCTTGTGGTAAATTGCGTTCTCGCGCTGCGTCGTTTCAATATCCACAATCTCTGACAGCGGCACGAGGGGGCCAGCCTGACTGCGCATGCGTAAATCCAGCACTGAGGCCATATCCGCCTTGTCAGCGACGGGCAACTCCAGACGCAGCGGAATCGGGTACTTAGCGGTTTCGGAATGCAGATAGCTGACATCCTCGCCGCGTAAGGCGGTATTGATGTCAGCGGCAACTGCTTGTTGCGATACGCCAAGCAATGCCGCCTTGGCTCGGTCGACATGGGCGATCAAGCGTTCGGAAGGAGTCTCCACCGTATCATCGACATCGATGATGTCCGGGGTGGCGCTGAACACTTGCCGGACGCGCTGCGCAGCTTTGATCTGCCCAGGGTAATTCAATCCATAAACCTCCGCGACGAGCGGGGCCATAACCGGCGGACCGGGCGGCACTTCGACAACCTTCACATTGGCGTCATACTTCGCGCCAATTTCCTGCAAGGGACCGCGCACAGCTAGGGCAATCTCATGGCTTTGCCGGTGACGGTGTTTCTTATCCACCAGATTTACCTGAAGGTCGCCGACGTTTGCCCCTTCGCGTAGATAGTACTGACGCACCAGACCGTTGAAATTGATCGGCGCGGAAGTTCCGGCATAGACCTGATAATCGGTCACCTCGGGCACCGTGGTCAGATAGCGGCCCAGTTCGCCTAGCACCCAGGCGGTTTGCTCCAGCGTGGTTCCTTCCGGCATATCCACGATCACTTGGAACTCCGACTTGTTGTCAAAGGGCAGCATCTTCAGCACCACGAGTTGGAAATAAGCCAGGCTGATCGAACCACCGATCATGACCAGCACCGCAATGCCCAACAACCAGCGCAGTGGCCGGCCCTGCCGCCCGCGCAGGAATGGACCAACCACCCGGCGGAACAGGCGATGGGCGAAGTCTTCCGTCCCAGCATTTTCCCCTCCTTGGCCAAGGAGAGGTGGCGCGTCAGCGCCGGGGTGGTTCGACGGTGAGTTTGCCCGATGCAATACCTTGTAGGTCAGCCACGGGGTGAACACGAAGGCCACCGCCAGCGAAATCAACATCCCCATGCTGGAGTTGATCGGAATCGGACTCATGTACGGTCCCATCAACCCGGACACAAACGCCATAGGTAGCAGGGCGGCAATGACCGTGAAGGTCGCCAGAATGGTCGGGCCGCCCACTTCGTCCACCGCCCGCGGAATCGCCTCAACCAACGTGCGCCCGCCCAGATGGATATGCCGGTGAATGTTCTCCACCACCACGATGGCGTCGTCCACCAGGATGCCGATGGAGAAAATCAGCGCGAACAGCGACACCCGGTTGAGGGTAAAACCCCAAGCCCAGGAGGCAAACAGTGTGATAGTCAAGGTCAAAATCACCGCCGCGCCGACGATGAACGCCTCGCGCCAGCCCAACGCAATCAGCACTAACACGATCACCAGGCCGGTGGCGAACATGAGCTTAGCGATCAGAGCCATCGCCTTGTCATTCGCGGTGACTCCGTAGTTGCGGGTCACAGTAAGATTCACGCCTTCCGGAATGAACGTACCCCGCAACTCTTTAACCCGTTTCAGTAGTTGATCGGCGATTTGCACGGCGTTCTCGCCCGGCTTCTTGGCAATCGCCAAGGTCACCGCCGGAAATTCTCCGCGCGTTGCAATGCCGTTAGCCGCCGCCGCTGGACCGGTTCCCAGCCAGACATAGTGCTCTGGCGAATCCGGCCCTAGCCGGACCTCGGCGACATCGGCCAAATA
The DNA here is from genome assembly GCA_024235095.1 of Gammaproteobacteria bacterium. Taxonomy (NCBI): domain Bacteria; kingdom Pseudomonadati; phylum Pseudomonadota; class Gammaproteobacteria; species Gammaproteobacteria bacterium. The sequence continues at coordinate 473,709 of JACKNC010000002.1, read as the reverse complement.
GACCGGCGTTCCCTGGTGCAAGCCGACCACCAGTTGGCCGATCTCTCCAGAATTCACCAGGAAACTGCCGGCCTGGACCGGAATCTCCCGGTTATCGCTCACCAGCGCGCCGGCGTCTGCCGAAGCGTTCGCAGCTTGCAACGAGCGGCGCAATTCGGCCAGCGACAAGTCATAGCCCGACAGCTTGGCCGGATCGAACAGCACATGGACGACGCGATCCGGCGCGCCGATGGTGTACAGATTGCGGGTGCCAGCGACCCGCTTCAATTCGGTTTCCAGGGTATGCGCCACCCGCGCCAGATCGTTGGCGCTGCGCGTAGGGTCTTCGGTCCACAGGGTCAGGGCGACAATCGGCACGTCGTCAATGCCCTTGGGTTTGACAATCGGCTGTCCCACCCCGAGGTTCGGTGGTAACCAGTCTGCGTTGGAATACAATTTGTTATACAGCCGGACGATGGCGTCAGTGCGTGGTTCGCCGACGAAAAACTGCACAGTCAGCGCCGCCATGCCGGGCCGGGAGATCGAGTAGACATGCTCCACGCCTTCGATTTCCGCCAGCATCTGCTCCGCCGGACTGCTCACCAGCTTTTCCACCTCTTGGGCGGTAGCGCCGGGGAAGGGAATGAACACATTGGCGAAGGTCACGTTGATTTGCGGCTCCTCCTCGCGGGGCGTGACCAGCACTGCGAACAAGCCCATCAACAACCCGACCAGAGCCAGCAAGGGCGTAATCTGATTGCGCAGGAATTTTTTTGCAATCGCCCCGGACAGGCCGAGACGGGGTTCGGCGGCCTCGTTCATATCATTGACCTCCGCTCCGCGCCTGTTCCTTGAGATAAACGCCAGCCTGGATCGGGTTCAGGGCCACCGTTTCGCCGGCGTCCAGCCCGGCCAGGATTTCCACCTGATCCCCTTCGGTTCGGCCAGGCCGCACCTGGCGCAGGTTGACCCGATCGTTCTTGACCACGTAAACAGCGCTCACTTCGCCGCGTTGCGCGAGCGCGGCGCGCGGCACGGTCAACCGTTGATCCTCGCCCACCCGGAACGCGGTCTTGACGAACATGCCCGGATAGAACCCCTCGGTTTTGGGCGGCAGGTACACGCGCACCTTGAATACATTGCTCTGCGGATCAGCGTAGGGGAAAAAGGTTAGCTTCTCGGCGGGAATGCCAGGTCCGCCATTCGGTGGCAACACCCGCGCTTGACTGTACTGGCGCACCGGCCCAATGAGGCGCTGCGGTACGTTGACGATCACGCGCAATTCATCCAGTGAGAAACCGGTCATCAACGGCTTGCCCGGTTGCACAGTCTCGCCCAGCTCCACATGGCGCTCCAGGACAATGCCACTGTAGGGCGCATTGATCGTGGTGTAGCCCAGCGACTCCTTGGCCTGCGCAACGCCCGCCTGCGCTGCTTCCAGACGCGCCTTGGCGGCATTGAGCGTGGCGGTGGCGGAATCCATTTGCGCCTTGGATACCAACTGTTTTTCATACACGCCGCGAATGCGCTTGTATTCAGCGTCGGCTTCAATGAAACGGGCCTGCGCCTCGCGCAAAGCGGCCTGTGCCTGTTCCAGACCGGCGCGTTGTTCGATGTTGCGGATACGGACGATCGGCGCTCCTTGCGGAACGAAGTCATTAACATCGACCATGATCTCCTCGACCCGCCCCGCTGTCTGGGCGGAAACCGTGCTTTTGTTAACGGCCTCGACGACGCCGTCAAGCACCTGCTCATCGGGCAGGGTTTGTTGCCGGGCTTCAGCAACCGGAAAAGGGAGTTCCGCAGCGATCGCGGTTATGGACGGGATGGCCAGAAAACTGGGCAGGATGAGCAAGAGCAAGGGGCGAATTAGCGTGGACATGGCAGTCCCTCTCAAGCCGGATGGATGTCAGGTTTTGTATATTAGAAAATTCTAATGTTTTAGGGGGCAATGAACAAGGTCAGGGGTGCTTAGCCTATTGCATCAGATACTGTTCAAATTCCGACGTATAGCGCTCCTGGAACTCTCCCTTGGGGTCGACAGTGATAAAAAAAGCCGCCAAACGGTGGGCGCTTGCAAGTTGAAAACCAAATTCCGCACCCGAGGCCATCAGAGCGGTGGCGGTGGCGTCGGCGATCATGGATCGATTGGTAACTACAGTCACTGACGCGAGGGTTTGCGGCACGGGCCGACCGGTGCGTGGGTTGATGATATGTGAGTAGCGTTGGCCGTTCTGTTCGAAAAAATTGCGATAATCGCCCGAAGTCGAGACACTGTGATCACCTGGTTGAATCAGCCGTTCCACCGCGCGTTGGCCCGCGACCGGCTTTTCAATGGCAAGGGTCCAGGGTTGACCTTGGCCGTTGTGGCCCTTTGCGCGAATCTCGCCAGCAATGGAAACCAGGTAGTTCTCAATGCCCGCCGCCTCGACCAGCGCCGCCAATTGATCGACGCCGTAGCCCTTGGCGATCGCGGAAAGATCCACATACAGGTCGGGACGGTCTTTCTTGAGCGCTGGCGGCTCCTCGCGGACGCTTAAATGCCAATAGCCGACCCGCTCGCGCTCCTGGACAATTTCGGCATCGCCGGGAACCTGGTCACGGCGCGGCGCCGGGCCGAAGCCCCATAGATTCACCAGCGGCCCAACGGTGATGTCAAAGGCCCCACTGCTTAATTCGCTGATCCGCAGTCCCTCGGCAACGATTTGTTGCAATTCGGATGATACCGCGATCCACTCAGTGCTGGGATTCTGGTTGAAGCGGGAAAGCTCGGAATCGGGGTCATAGGTGGATAGCGTTTTGTTGATGCGCGTCAGCAGGGCTTCGACTCGCGTCTGGAAGTCAGCGTGCAGGGTTTCACCCGGCGAGGGAACCAGTTTGAGGTCATAACTTGTCCCCATAGTCGCGCCGGTGAAGCGCATGGTCGGATCAGGCGATGTTGGTTTACAAGCAGCGAAGGTTAGAACTGCCAGCAGCAGCGCCGCGGAATAGAAGGGAGTGGAGAGTTTTTTCATCATGAAGAACTCCCCTCGCCCGCTGGTGGGAGAGGGGTTGGGGGAGAAGGAAAGGGAGATGGGTCTTAACCCTTAGCGGCGGCTTCCATTGCCGCAATGGCGTCGGCCATGCTAACCACGCGGCGGGCGCTCTCGACGTGAAGGTTCTCGACCAGCCGCCCATTGACCACGACGACCCCTTCGCCACGCGCGGCGGCGGCGGCGTGCGCCTCGATGATTTGCCGCGACCAGGCGACATCTTCTGATTTTGGCGTGAAGACCTGATTGCAGGGGCCGACCTGTTTGGGGTGGATGAGCGTCTTGCCGTCGAAGCCGAATTCACTGCCTTGCCGGCATGCGAAATCAAAGCCGGACTCGTCGTTCAAATCAAGATAGACGCCGTCGAGAATACCCAATCCTGCGGCGCGGGCGGCCAACAAGCACAGACCGAGCGAAGTGACAAATGGCAGCCGTTCGTGGGTGTGAGCGCAGTCCAGTTCCTTGGCCAGATCGGAAGTACCCATGACCAGGCATTCCATGCGTGGCGACGCCTTGGCGATTGACTGGGATTCAAGAATGCTGCGTGGAGTTTCCATCATCGCCCAGATCGTCATCTTATCCGGGGCGCCGTTGGCTTCCATGATCGCCTCCATGTGGTGGATAGCATCGGCGCTTTCCACCTTGGGCAGCAGCAAAGCGTCAGCGCCGGATTTCGAGGCCATGGCGATGTCTTCATAGCCCCAGCGCGTCGACAGCGCGTTAACGCGAACGATGATCTCGCGCATACCGAAACCGCCGGCGGCGACGGCTTCACAGACTTGCTTGCGGGCCAGTTCCTTGGCGTCAGGCGCAACGGCGTCTTCGAGATCGAGAATCAGGCCATCGGCGGGCAGGGTGCGGGCTTTTTCCAGGGCGCGCGCATTGGAACCGGGCATATACAACACACTGCGGCGAGGGCGTGCAGATTTAGGCATGGCAGGATTCTCCTGTTTATGGATTGTGTGGTAGGGAATTTTGCCTTTCGGATGCCGACTAGCTATCCCGTCAATCTTCGATGGTTAAGTTATAATCAATGGTGAAGTATATCTTGGAAATCGAGCTTCTGGCGGCCGGCGCCACGATAGCAATCAGGCACTTCGAATCGATGTCACCCGGAATGCTTCTTGCCGCTTATCTGAAAAAATTATTAATAATTAAATATTTGTTGTCACTATATCCTGCAGGACTACCTCCAAGGAAAACCCTCAAAATAAAGAAACTACACTTTCAAAAGGGACTACACTTCAAATTGAACATCCGAATAACCCTGATCCGCCTTCCCTGGCCGACGATGCCGGTCAAGCGTTCGTTCGGTTGGTTGATCAAATAATTTTCATTATATAAGGAGGATTCAATGAACCAAAAAAATCTCAAGATTCTGTTCATCGTGGCTGCCTTGGCGATTTTTGCCGTGGGCGGCAAGGCGTTTGGCGCCAAGCCGGTCAAAGTCTGCCTTTTATTGAAAACTATGCAGGAAGAGCGATATCAGCGCGATAAAGCCGATTTCACCGCGAAAGCTGAATCCCTGGGTGCTGAAGTCGTGTTTGATTCAGCCAACAACGATGAACAGGCGCAATTATCCAAGTTTGAAAACATGCTGTCCAAGGGCTGCAAGGTCATCGTGCTACAACCGGTGAATACTGGAACGGCTGGTAACATGGTCAAGACGGCGAATGAAGAAGACGTAAAGGTCGTCGGCTATGATTCGATGCTGGTCAATGGCCCACTCGACATCATGGTCATGCAGGATAGCTGGGCGGTCGGGAAGCTTCAAGGTGAGGCGATGTTGGACTGGTTCAAGAAACACAAGGGAAAAGTCGAAGGGAAAGTCGCACTCATTATGGGACAGCCGGGCGATTCCAACGCGGCCGCCATGAGCAGCGGTGCCTTGGAGATCATCAAGAATACCCCAGGCTTGGAACTGGTGGTGGAGCAATCCCACGAAGGCTGGTCCAGCGATAAGGCGATGGCCACGACTGAAAATGCTTTGACCAAGTATAAGAACCAGGTTGATGCGTTTCTCTGCAACAACAGCGGCATGGCCAGGGGCGTGGTCGCGGCGCTCAACGCGCAAGGTCTTGCCAACACTGACAAGGTGTTTGTCGCCGGCTCCGATGCCGATCTGGCCAATATTCAATATGTGGCGCAGGGTAAGCAAACCCTCGAAATCTGGAAGAAAGTGAAGCCACTGGCAGAGACCGCCGCGGAAATCGCGGTCAAACTGGCGCAAAACCCTGACAAGAAACCCGCCGAGCTGGTCAAAATCGACAAAACGATCAATAACGGTGCGGTCGATGTGCCAACCGTTGTCACCGAGATCGTTCCGGTCACCAAGGAGAACCTGGACTCCACCGTTATCGCGGGAGGGCTTTATACCAAGGAGCAAGTCTACGGCAGTAAATAATAGTTAACCGGTTCTGATCGAGTTTCCTTCGCACGACGGGATCATCTGTTGAAGCCCATTTTTATGGTCAATATAAAAGTGGGCTTTAATAATTAAAACTTGATATAAGACGGGACGGTGAATTCAATGGGCGAAATCGTATTGGAAATGAAAAACATCGTTAAGGATTTTCCTGGTGTGCGCGCCTTGGACGATGTCAATTTCGAAGCGCGATCAGGAGAAGTGTTGGCCTTGATGGGTGAAAATGGAGCAGGAAAATCAACCTTGATGAAGGTTTTGAGCGGAGTCTGGTCCTATCCAACCTATCAGGGAGATATTTATCTACGGGGAAAGCTTAAACGGTTTTATAACACCAAAGAGGCGGAAGCGTCGGGGATCGCCATCATCTATCAGGAGTTGAATCTGATCCCGGAATTGACGGTCGCTGAAAATATTTTTCTGGATCGCCAAATTACCAATGCGTTTGGCATGATCAATTGGAGCAAACTGTTCGCTGAAACGCAGCGCTTATTGGATGAACTCAATATCAAGGATTTCAAACCGACCGATCAAGTCAAGAACTTGACTGTCGGAAAACAACAAATGGTGGAAATTGCCAAGGCCTTATCCAAAAAGGCTGATGTATTGGTATTCGATGAGCCTACCTCCGCTTTGACCGATAAGGAAGTTGCGGCATTGTTCGAGATTATTCGGAAGTTAAAGCGCCAAGGCGTTTGCATGTCCTACATTTCGCACAAGATGGAAGAACTCCAGCAAATCGCGGATCGCGTGGTGGTGCTGCGGGATGGGAAAACCATCGGCGATGTGACGCCAATCGCCGAGATCACGCTGGATCAACTGATTAGCCGTATGGTCGGGCGTGATGTCAAGGATATGTTTCCCAAGGGGAAATGTCAGCGCGGTGAAAAAATGCTGGAAGTCAGGAATTTTGAGATCGACAACCCGGATTTGCCGGGTCAGAAGAAAGTCAAAAACGTATCCTTCTGTGCATATAAGGGGGAAATTCTTGGTTTTTCCGGATTGATGGGGTCGGGACGAACCGAGTTGGTCTCGGGGATTTTCGGAGCGCCGCCAGGTCCGGCTCGGGGTGAAATTTACTTGAGTAATCAGCCTGTGCATTTTCGCTCCCCACATGATGCGATTGAAAAGGGTATTGCTCTGGTTACCGAGGACCGAAAACGCATCGGACTGATTTTGGGGCAAAGCATCGTCCAGAATATGATGATCAGTTCACTGGAAACCGTTGCCAATTATCTGGGCGTGATTAATCAAGCCAGGGAGCGAAACCTGGCCCAGAATTACGTAAAGCAATTGTCGATCAAAACCCCCGGACTCGACGTCAAAATTGATACGCTCAGCGGCGGTAACCAGCAAAAAGTCATTTTGGCCAAATGGCTTAACACCAAACCAAAAGTTCTGATCCTCGACGAGCCTACTCGTGGCATCGATGTGGGCGCGAAAGTCGAGATTTACAATTTATTGAATAAGCTGGTTGAGGATGGAGTTACAGTGATTATTATTTCCTCGGAACTCCCGGAAGTCATGGGAATCAGCGACCGTATCTTGGTGATGTGCGAAGGGGAGATCGTGACTGAGTTGACACGCGAGGAAGCAACCAAGGAACAGATTATGGCCTATGCTACTGGTAGCCGAAAATAAGGAGGATAACAACATGACAAACAGCGTAACCAACGATCAAGGCGCGCAAGGATTTCTACAAAGCGATGGGGTTCGGGCCTTTCTCAAGTTTTTGAAGGATAATGGAACCCTAGTCGCTTTGATCGTGTTAATGGTCATTTTTAGCTTCTGGGATGATGCTTTCTTTACGCCGAGAAATTTGACTAATTTAGCTCGGCAAACAACGATTGTTGGCATTATCGCGGTTGGCATGACCCTGGTTATCATCATTAACGGAATCGACCTGTCGGTCGGTTCGATTGTTGGACTGGCCGCGATTGTGGTGACCCTTCTGATGCAGTCCGGCGTCAATATCTGGGCGGCGATCATCATCACCTTGTTTCTGACCGGTGTTCTCATTGGGCTTTGGAATGGTTTCTGGATCGCGCATTACAATATTCCACCTTTCATTATTACCTTGGGGATGATGACAATTGCCAGGGGTTTGGCCCTGACTCTTTCCAAGGGCGGCTCCGTGCCCGTGACCAACTCAATTTTTTCGGAGATTGGAGGCGGATACTTTTCCGTAACGATTTCCACAGTCGCGATATTGGTGATTCTCGGATTTTTGCTCTTCTCTGAATATCGCGATCTGAAACAAAAACAAAAATATGGCGTCGAAGTCAAACCGCAGGAATTAATCACCGCTGTAGTCGTCATGCTGCTCGCTGGCGGCGTGACCCTGTATGCCTTCACCTATCGCGGTCTACCTTATCCAGTCGCGATTTTCGCGGTGATTGCATTTATAGGTACTTTCATACTTCAGAGCACCAAATTCGGACGCCGAATTTATGCGATGGGTGGCAATGAAGAGGCGGCGCGGCTATCCGGAATTAATATCTTCCGCATGAAGCTTGGCATTTACTGCATTATCACCACCCTCTCGGCCCTGTCTGGCATTCTGCTGGCATCGCGGCTTAACGGCGCCTCCCCAAACTTGGGCATCATGTTCGAACTCGATGCAATTTCGGCTGTGATTATTGGTGGAACGAGCTTTTCCGGCGGCGTAGGCACCATCATCGGCACGGTCATCGGCGCATTCATCATCAGCGTGCTCAACAACGGCATGAGTCTGTTGGAAGTACCGACTTTTTACCAACTCATTATCAAGGGATTTATCATTATCCTGGCGGTATGGTTCGACGTTTTGAGCAAGAGGAAACGTGGGTAAAAGTGGATTCGACGAGCAGGAAGCCGAGCGTACTCATGCTCAAATTCACCCATCATTATTACCTTGGGGACATCACGAATATGGCAAAGCCGCCGCCTGTAAACTCAAATGGGCCATCCGTCATGGCCCGAACCCTTGTGCTAATTCTGTTGATCATGGCTTCGGCGATATTTCCGTCCCTTGGGATGGGGGCTGAACCATCGGTCAAGATTGGTTTTCTTCTGAAGACCTTGCAGGAAGAGCGCTACCAAACCGACAAGAGCCAGTTTATAACCCACGCCGAGTCACTGGGTGCGCAAGTTCTGTTCGACTCCAGCGGGAACAACGAACTCACTCAATTGCAGCAGTTTGAAAAAATGCTGGATGAAGGGGTTCAGGTTATCGTTCTCCAGCCCGTCAATACCGGAACCGCCGGAGCGCTTGTGCGCCTGGCGAATCGAAAAGGCGTCAAAGTGGTCGGCTATGACTCGCTGGTGGTCAACGGTCCTCTGGATATCATGGTTATGCAGGATAGCTGGGCAGTCGGTCGGTTGCAGGGAGAAGCCATGGTTAAGTGGTTCCAGCAACACCACGGCAAGGTTGAAGGCAAGGTTGCATTAATCATGGGGCAACCAGGCGATTCCAATGCGGCCGCCATGAGCCAGGGCGTTCTGGAAACGATTCAAAAAAATCCTGGATTACAACTGATCGCCCAGATATCCCACGTCGATTGGTCTCCTGACCGAGCCATGGAAACTACAGGTGTTTTATTACTCAAGTATAATAATAAAGTAGATGCTTTTGTTTGTAATAATAGTGGCTTGGCCAGCGGAGTAATCGCGGCGCTGGACTTGGAAAAACTGGCTGATGTGGAGAAAGTTTTTGTAGCGGGATCGGATGCGGATTTGAAGAATATTCAATATATCGTTCAAGGCAAGCAGGCGGTCGAAATTTGGAAAAAGATCAAGCCATTGGCATTCGCGGCTGCTGAGATAGCCGTCGAGATCGCCAGGAACCCCGGTAAATCCCCTGTTGATATTGGCAAGGAGTTCGGCAAGGAAGATCTGCGATTTGCCATGATCGATAACGGGTTCGCCAAGATTCCAACCGTTATTACTCCTGTTGTTTTGATTACCAAGGATAATATTGATAGTACTCTAATTGCTGAAAAGGTGTTTTCCAAAGAGCAAGTTTATGGTGGAAAACAATAAGGCTCTTCCTGTGTTTCGGGGGCTTTAGCATCGCTGATCGGATTGATCGACCTGTTGAATGACTGGTTGGACGATAATCCCGAACTCAAGCGAATTTTTGCAATCTGGATTCGAGCCATGGTGCGGCGGCACAGCCAGAACCGTTTAGTGCTGCCGAAAGTGCCGACTTGCGTCTGGAAGTCGGTGGGCAGGGTTTCACTCGGTGTGGGAACCAGTTTGAGGTCATAACTCGTCCCCATGGTCGCGCCGGTGAAGCGCACGGTCGGATCAGGCGGCGTCGGTTTACAAGCGGCGAAGGTTATACCAATTACCGTTAGGTTTAACTCGAAAAAACTGATGAACCGCCAAGCTCACTACGGAAAAGGAAGATTCAAAATCTATCGGTAAACGGTATTAGAATCGCTAGTAATAGCGCCGCGGAATAGAAGGGAGTGGAGAGTTTTTTCATCATGAAGAACTCCCCTCGCCCGCTGGTGGGAGAGGGGTTGGGGGAGAAGGAAAGGGAGATGGGTCTTAACCCTTAGCGGCGGCTTCCATTGCCGCAATGGCGTCGGCCATGCTAACCACGCGGCGGGCGCTCTCGACGTGAAGGTTCTCGACCAGCCGCCCATTGACCACGACGACCCCTTCGCCACGCGCGGCGGCGGCGGCGTGCGCCTCGATGATTTGCCGCGACCAGGCGACATCTTCTGATTTTGGCGTGAAGACCTGATTGCAGGGGCCGACCTGTTTGGGGTGGATGAGCGTCTTGCCGTCGAAGCCGAATTCACTGCCTTGCCGGCATGCGAAATCAAAGCCGGACTCGTCGTTCAAATCAAGATAGACGCCGTCGAGAATACCCAATCCTGCGGCGCGGGCGGCCAACAAGCACAGACCGAGCGAAGTGACAAATGGCAGCCGTTCGTGGGTGTGAGCGCAGTCCAGTTCCTTGGCCAGATCGGAAGTACCCATGACCAGGCATTCCATGCGTGGCGACGCCTTGGCGATTGACTGGGATTCAAGAATGCTGCGTGGAGTTTCCATCATCGCCCAGATCGTCATCTTATCCGGGGCGCCGTTGGCTTCCATGATCGCCTCCATGTGGTGGATAGCATCGGCGCTTTCCACCTTGGGCAGCAGCAAAGCGTCAGCGCCGGATTTCGAGGCCATGGCGATGTCTTCATAGCCCCAGCGCGTCGACAGCGCGTTAACGCGAACGATGATCTCGCGCATACCGAAACCGCCGGCGGCGACGGCTTCACAGACTTGCTTGCGGGCCAGTTCCTTGGCGTCAGGCGCAACGGCGTCTTCGAGATCGAGAATCAGGCCATCGGCGGGCAGGGTGCGGGCTTTTTCCAGGGCGCGCGCATTGGAACCGGGCATATACAACACACTGCGGCGAGGGCGTGCAGATTTAGGCATGGCAGGATTCTCCTGTTTATGGATTGTGTGGTAGGGAATTTTGCCTTTCGGATGCCGACTAGGTTAGCGCAGTCGGCGCAGAGCGGAAAGTCAGCGCAACATAATGGATGAAAGAGAGGTGGGTTTTCAAAGAAAAATATTTGTTGTATGAAGAAGGCGTCATTTTCTCTTGCACGTCATCGGTCGTGGAAACAGGTGCGCGGCGACCGGGTCGCAAGGCTTTGTAACTCTTGTTCTGGAGTGAATCCATGGTTCCCGAAGTCAAAACCATCTTGTACACCACGGCGCTGGGCAGCCACACTCGACCGGTATTTCGCTTTACCATTGGGCTGGCCAAGCAGTTAAACGCCCGCATCATCCTGCTGCATGTCGTGGAGCCGTTGAGTAATTCGGTGCGGTTTTTGATCGACTCCTACTTGCAACCGGAGGCTGCCGAACATCTCCATCACGTATCGAGCCAGGATATTTTAGAAAAGATTCATAAACGTATGGAGACGTTTTGCGAAGAAGAACTGGGCGCAACACTGGAACAAACTGAAGTGATTTCCGAAGTGCGGGTGGCTAGCGGCGAGTCTTCGGAAGTTATTCTGTACGAGGCGGAGCGGCACAATGTGGATATGATTATTATGGGTACGCACACCGGTTCAGGGCTGCGAACCGGTGGTTTGTTGGGTTCAACGACTCGTCGGGTCACCCATCTGTCGAAGCGTCCAGTGTTGGTTGTTCCAGTGGATGACAGCACGAACCAGGAATGGGCCAAGCCGCTGATTTGAGCTTGGTCGAGCAGGTTAGCAAATAGTAGGGCGGGTTAGCGGAGCGTAACCCGCCGAACATCTTAGTTTGCCAGTCGCAGACCGTTTTTAGCTCAACCCATCCAGATACTTGTCCGCATCCAGAGCCGCCATGCAACCGCTGCCGGCGGAGGTGATCGCCTGTCGATAGACATGGTCGGCTACGTCACCAGCGGCAAATACGCCTGGAATGCTGGTTGAGGTCGCGCCGCCTTCACTACCGGTCTTGATCAGAATGTAGCCATTACGCATTTCCAACTGGCCCGCAAAGAGGTCCGTATTGGGTTTGTGGCCAATCGCGATGAACAAGCCTGTAAGCGGAATATCTTTCTTGGCATCGGTTTGGACATTGCGTACCCGAATGCTGGTTACACCGCTGTCGTCGCCCAACACTTCATCCAGGGTGGAGTCCAGTTCCAGATGCACCTTGCCGCTGTTCACTTTCTCCATTAGCTTGTCGACCATGATCTTCTCGGCGCGGAATTGCTGACGACGATGAATCAGAGTCACTTCGCTGGCGATATTAGCCAAGTACAGCGCTTCCTCAACGGCGGTATTGCCGCCGCCCACTACCGCGACTTTCTGATTACGATAGAAGAAACCGTCGCAAGTGGCGCAACCGGACACGCCTTTGCCCATGAACGCCTGTTCGGAAGGTAGCCCCAGATACTGGGCGCTGGCGCCGGTGGCGATGATCAGCGCATCGCAGGTGTATTCCCCGGAATCGCCGATCAGTCGAAAGGGCCGCTCTTGTAGATGCGCCGTATGGATGTGATCGAAAATAATCTCGGTATTAAAACGCTCGGCGTGCCGTTTCATCCGCTCCATGAGGTCGGGACCCATCAGTCCTTCCACATCGCCTGGCCAGTTATCGACCTCGGTCGTCGTGGTCAGTTGCCCACCCATCTGCAAACCGGTGACCAGGACCGGGTTAAGATTGGCGCGGGCGGCGTAAACGGCGGCAGTGTAGCCAGCGGGGCCGGAACCCAGAATTAATACGCGACAGTGCTTTGAGGTGCTCATCGGGGCGTCTCCTGATTTTTCATTGGTAACGGGCAATGCCGGAACGCAAGCGTCCAAGGCCGGGCGCTGGCGTGCGGGTACTACCTCACTTCTAACCCCTCTCCCAAGGGGAGAGGAGCATTTCTATACAGTTCTTACAGCGCCGCAGAATTCTCGGCCAGATAAGCGGCCACGCCTTCAGCCGTCGGCTTCATTCCCTTGTCGCCCTTCTTCCACCCGGCTGGGCAGACTTCGCCGTACTGCTCGTTGAATTGCAGAGCTTCGATCAGACGCACCATTTCATCCACTTCGCGGCCCAGCGGCAGGTTGTTGACGATCTGCGCCTGCACCACGCCGGCTTTGTCGATCAGAAACGAGCCGCGCATCGCCACCCCGGCGGGATGCTCGATGCCATAAGCCTGGGTGATCTCATGCTTGACATCGGCGACCAGCGGAAACTGCACCGGGCCAATGCCGCCCTTGTTAACCGGCGTATTGCGCCAGGCATAATGCGAATACTGCGAGTCGATGGAGACGCCCACCACTTCCACGCCCAGTTCCTTGAACTTGGCGATGCGATGATCATGGGCGATGATTTCCGATGGGCAGACAAAAGTGAAGTCCAGGGGGTAGAAGAACAACACGACGTATTTGCCGCGCAGCTCGGAGAGCTTGAAGTTCTCCTTGATCGAGCCATCGGGCATAACGGCGGCGGCGGTGAAATCAGGGGCTTGTTGGGCAACCAGAACGCTCATGGAATATCTCCTCAACAGTGGGTGGCGAAATGCCGTGGGTTAGTGTGGCGCAAAGCTTAAGCGAGGCCAATTCATTATGGAAATTGAATCATTCAAATGACCTCATAGCGATTGGCTATGAAAATCCGTCCGCCTGGCGTCTTGTCACTTCCCTGTCATCAAATTGCCTTAAATACAGAAATCCATAGCAACGACTTTGGGATACATTTGGGACGGTTCGAGCGAATTCAAGAGGGCGCATGAACACAAAACGCATTTTAATCGTGGAAGATGAGCAGCCGATCCGGGAAATGGTCGTGTTTGCGTTGACTAACGCCGGTTATGAGGTGGAAGAGGCCGCTGACGCCCGACAGGCGCAGGCCAGCATCGTCGAGCAACTGCCGGATTTGATCCTGCTGGACTGGATGTTGCCTGGCATTAGCGGAATTGACTACGCGCGCCGGTTGAAAAAGGACGATCTAACCCGGGAACTACCCATCATTATGTTGACGGCCCGCGCCGAGGAAGAAGACAAGGTGCAGGGTTTGGAAAGCGGCGCGGATGATTATGTGACCAAGCCGTTTTCGCCGCGCGAGGTGGTGGCGCGCATCCGGGCGGTGCTGCGCCGGGGCGGTCCGGCTGCCGAAGATGAAATTCTGCGCGCGAATGGTCTTTCGCTGGATCTGGCCAGTCATCGGGTCAGCGCTGACGAATCATTACTGGAGATGGGACCGACCGAATACCGGTTGCTGGAGTTTTTCATGTCGCACCCGGAACGGGTCTACAGTCGCGGCCAGTTGCTGGACCGGGTTTGGGGCAGCAACGTCTATGTCGAGGAACGCACAGTAGATGTGCATATTCGCCGGTTGCGCAAGGTGCTGGAGCCACAGGGTTATGATGCCCTGATCCAAACCGTGCGCGGCGCGGGTTACCGGTTTTCCACTCGGGTTTAGCGTCTTGTCCAAATCCTGGTGGAACTTATGCCAGCGGCTGGCGCTGATCTTTGCGGGCGCTGGATTGCTGGGCTGGATAACGGGTCAATTGACGCTATGTCTGTTGCTGGCGGCGCTGAGTAGCCTGGCTTGGCAGTTATGGCAACTCTACCGGTTGGATCGCTGGCTCCACGGCGACCCCGCCACCAGTCCACCGTGGGCCAGCCCGGTCTGGCAAGAGGTCGCCGCGCATACCGCCCGCCTGCGCCGGCAAAGCCGCAAACGCAAACGCAAACTCAGCCGCCTGTTGCAGCAATTTCAGCAAGCGACCGCTGCTTTACCCGACGCGGCGGTCGTACTGGCCGAAGATGATCGGGTGGTGTGGTGCAACAACGCTTCCCAAACCCTGCTTGGGTTGTCTCCAGGCCAGGATGTGGGTCTGCCGATTACCCATTTGTTGCGACATCCAGCCTTTGTAGCGTTTCTAAATCCACGTGCCCCGCATGACAGTGACCGCGTGGAATTCCCTTCTCCGGTCGATGATGGCCTGCTGCTGGGCGCGCGCATCGTGCCTTATGGCAAGAAACAGCGGTTGCTGCTGGCCACCGATATTTCCCGAATGCGGCGTCTGGAGCAGATGCAGCGCGACTTTGTCGCCAATGTTTCCCATGAATTGCGCACACCCTTAACAGTCATCACCGGTTATCTGGAGACGCTTCTCGATAGCGAGGATGTGGCGCTGGATCATTGGCGGCAACCCTTGCGGGGCATGCAACAGCAATCCAGCCGAATGTTGCATATCATCGAAGATTTGTTGCTGCTGGCGCGGTTGGAGTCGCAAAGGGAACGATCACCGCGTCGACCCATTGCGATTCCAAAGCTCTTGATGGACATTGCTGATGACGCCTTGGCGCTCAGTGGCGACCTGGGGCATCGGATCGAGGTCATCGCCGATCCTGAACTGTGGATTTGCGGTTGTGAGAAAGAGCTTCGCAGCGCTTTTTCCAATCTGGTGTTCAACGCCGTGCGCTACACGCCCGCAGAAGGACAGATTGAACTGCGCTGGTGGGCTGACGCGAGTGGCATTCATTTGGCCGTCAAAGATAATGGCGAAGGGATCGCTCCTCAGCATTTGCCGCGTCTGACCGAGCGCTTCTACCGGGTGAATCGCGACCGTTCGCGCGGCAGCGGCGGAACCGGACTGGGCTTGTCCATCGTCAAGCATATACTCAACCATCATGGCGGCCAGTTGCAGATCATCAGCGAACTGGGCGCAGGTAGTGTGTTTACCTGTGATTTTCCGTCAGAACTGCGGGCAGAACCCGTATTGGCATCAGCGCATCATGAAAGCGCCTGTCGATGATACACTGGCGGTTATTGTGATCTTGAGGAGTCCCTAATGAAACTGTTACTGGTTCGCCACGCGATCGCCGAGGATGCGGAAACTTTCATGGCTGCGGGGGGTACTGATGCCCAGCGGCCGTTGACCGATGCCGGGCGTAAGAAAATGCGCAAGGGCGCCAACCGGCTGCGCTCGCAGTTGGAGCAGATTGATTTGTTGATTTGCAGCCCGCTAGTGCGCGCCCGCGAGACGGCGGACATTATTGCCCGCGCTTATGGCGATCTGCCAATCATTGAGCGGCCTGAACTGGACTATCGCTATCCGCCGGAAGCGGTGCTGGACTGGCTGGCGCAATACTCGACCGCTGGCGTTGTGGTGGCGGTAGGCCATGAACCGCAACTGAGTTTGCTGACCGGATTGTTGCTGGCGGATGTGACGCGCCCGCTGGTGGCCTTCCGCAAGGGCGGCGTGGCCTTGATTGAGTTCGATGGCCGCCCCGCTGCTGGCGAGGGTTACCTGCAATGGGCATTGACTGCCGGGCAGTTGCGCAGTTTGAATCAGGATTAATGGTGAAGTACTGTAAGAATCCTTTTTGAGTTTTGGAAAATAGTGCGGACTCCATAATTTGTTTAGGATTTTTATTGACCCTACAAAAATCTACATCGAACATACTGACCAAATTCCCGGCGTCCTGTTGAAAATGAGCGCCTCTCTCTCATCAATCCACCCCAGTGCGTGACGATCTAACCCATGAACGACTCAAGACAAAGACCCGACTGGGTTCCCCAAAATGCTGGTTCCGAATTCGCCACCTCCGTAATGGCTGGCGTCGATGGCGGTCACGATGGCATCGTTGGCCAAGCCAGCGTTGCTGTACCGCGTCCAGCGACTCCACGGCGGCGGCGGCTGACGGTCGACGAATATGTCGCCGGCGTGTTGGCCAGTGACCGCAATATCGTGGCGCAAGCTATTACCCTGGTTGAAAGCAATGCTCAGGCGCACTTCGATATGGGCCAGGAAGTCCTGCGGCGACTCCTGCCCAATACCGGCCACTCGGTGCGGATCGGCATCACCGGCGTTCCCGGCGTGGGCAAAAGCACCTTTATCGAAGCCTTGGGCCTGCACCTGTGCGAACAGGGTCATAAGGTCGCCGTGCTAGCGGTCGACCCCAGCAGCACCGTGACGCGCGGCAGCATTCTCGGCGACAAAACCCGGATGGAGCTGTTGTCCCGTGACCTGCGCGCTTTCATCCGCCCTTCGCCCTCCAGTGGCACTCTGGGCGGCGTCACCCGCAAGAGTCGTGAAACCATGCTCATTTGCGAGGCGGCAGGCTATAACGTCATTCTGGTGGAAACAGTCGGTGTGGGCCAAAGCGAAACCACCGTGCGTTCGATGGTGGATTTCTTCCTGTTGCTCATGCTGTCCGGGGCTGGCGATGAATTACAGGGCATTAAAAAAGGCATCATGGAGCTGGCCGACGCGCTGCTGGTCAACAAAGCCGATGGCGACAACAAGATTCGCGCTAACGCAGCCCGTGCAGAGTACAATCGGGCCTTGCATTTTCTGGCTCCGGCCACCGAAGGCTGGCGCACGAAAGCGTATAGTTGTTCCTCTAGGTCCGGCGAAGGCATCGACGCCATCTGGTCAGTGATCTGGCAGTTCCGCGAACAAACCACAGGCAGCGGCGTCTTTGAGAAACGCCGGCAACGGCAAACGCTGGACTGGGTTTATTCCATGGTGGAGGAGCACCTACGCGCCAGCTTCTTTAATCATGCCGGCGTGGACAGTATTCGCGCTGAGATCGAGGAAGCCGTGATCAATGGCCATATCCCACCGACCGTGGCCGCCCAACAACTGATCCATAAATATGAAGGTCGTTACTAACCACAGGAGAAAATCCCATGCTGCGCAGTCCCCGCGATTTCTTTAAACCCAAGGTCGTTGGCGCTCCCGAGCCGCTCCGCGAGATTCCGGTATTGCCCTCGCGGATGATCCACTTCTTCGATCCCAGCAATCCCAAGATGGCGGTCAAAGTGCCGGATATCGCCAAGACCGTGGACATCATGCTGGGCAACCTGGAAGACGCCGTGCCGATTGACCGCAAGGAAGCCGCTCGCGAAGGGCTGGTGCAGATCGGCAAGAACGTCGATTTCGGCAACACCCAGTTCTGGACCCGGGTCAACAGCCTGGACAGCCCCTGGTTCCTGGACGATTTGATTCGGCTGGTGGGCGAGATCGGCGACAAGCTGGATGTGATCATGCTGCCCAAGATTCAGGGCGCGTGGGATATTCATTTCGCCGATCAGTTGCTGGCGCAACTGGAAGCCAAGTACGGAGTGAAGAAACCATTGATGATTCACGCCATTCTGGAAACCGCGCTGGGCGTGGCGAATGTCGATGAAATCGCCAACGCCAGCCCCCGGATGCAGGGGATGAGCCTTGGCCCTGCCGATCTAGCGGCTTCGCGGCGGATGAAGACCACACGGGTGGGCGGCGGACACCCCGATTATGTCGTGCGCACCGATCCTGATCCGAGCAATCCCGATGCCTCTCGGCCTACCGCACAACAGGATTTGTGGCATTACACCATGGCCAAGATGGTCGATGCTTGCGCCAGCGTCGGCGCACTGCCGTTCTACGGCCCGTTCGGCGACATCGCCGACCTGGTGGCCTGTGAAGATCAGTTCCGCAATGCTTATCTCATGGGCTGTGTCGGCGCTTGGTCGCTGCATCCTAACCAGATCGCCATCGCCAAGCGGGTGTTTAGTCCGAAAGCGGATGAAGTGGCTTGGGCCAAGCGCGTGGTGGAAGCTATGCCCGATGGCAGTGGCGCAGTGATGATCGATGGCAAGATGCAGGATGACGCCACTTGGAAACAGTGCAAGGTCGTGCTAAATCTGGCGCAACTCATCGCCAGCCGCGACGCCGAGTATAAGGCGCTGTACGGGTTCTAGGCATTCCAATAACACCCTCTCCCAGGTGGAGAGGGTCTGAGAGGATTTGCAATATCAGGTTGCCACTGACTGGATTATCAACAGGTCATTTGTGATGAGCCCGATCACCCATTTTCTGGCCAGTTGGGTCGGCTTTGAGCGGTTTCAAGCTAGTCAACGCGACAAAACTCTTGTTGTCATTGCCGGTATTATTCCGGATTTAGACGGTTTAGGAATCGTAGTTGACTTTGCCACCCGTATCCTTGGATTGCCCGAAACAGATTACTACCAAAGTTTCCACCGCATGTATGGCCACGGTCTGCCGGGGGCGATCCTGATTGCAGCAGCAGTGGGTATGCTTGGCATACGGCGGTTTTGGGTGGCGATTTGGGCGTTCATTAGCGTTCATTTACATCTGCTCTGCGATGTAATTGGCGCACGAGGAACAACCGCAGAAGATATTTGGGGTATTTACTACTTCGCGCCGTTCACAACGGCCTATGAATTGTCCTGGTCTGGTCAGTGGCCGCTGGTGGGTTGGCAAAACACAACCATCAGCATCATCTTACTGAGTATCCTGATGATCCGAGCGACTGCCTCGGGATATTCGCCTGTTGGACTGCTCAGCCAGCGAGCGGATATAGCGTTTGTAGAAACCCTTCGCAACAGAAAAAAGCGATTATTATCTGTTTTCGATCAAAAAAATAGGCGCAAACGCGCCAACTAAAAATGCCTCATAGCCTACAGTGACTTCACCCTGAAAACGGCGCTTGCAACTTTGGGCGTTGCATAAGCGTTCACCTCCCCCCTTTGAAAAAGGGGGGCTGGGGGGGATTACGCACGGGCGACGGGGCCAAAATCCCCCCTCACCCCCCTTTGCCAAAGGGGGGACTGAACAGTTACGACGTTGCAACACAATTAACCGCACTGTTTCTCGATTTCAGTCCGCTGCCGACTCTATCCTGGCTTCAGTAAACTCTGAGTTGTTGCGGTTCGCCAGCCAATCGCGAACAGCGGGACCCGTGCCAATCGTCCACGGTTTCAACCTCTCAACCGGTACGCGTTTGATGCTGGCCAGTTCCTCACCAAGAACAATCTCCCCACTGGCCGGAACATGGAAGGCCAGCAATAACTGATTCATCTCGAAGAACGGGTAATAACCGATAAAGCGAGCAGTTTCAGCATTCAGGCCCAATTCTTCCCGCACTTCACGCAGCACTGCTGCATCGGGTGTTTCGCCTTTTTCCAGAAAGCCGGTAATCAGACCAAACATCTTTTCTGGCCAGCCGTGGTTTCGGGCCAGAATCACCGCGCCATCCACCTCAACAATGGCGGCGACTACGGGAACCGGATTATCCCAGTACACATAAGAGCAGTTGGGCGCGCTACAGCATTGCCGAGCGTGGCCGGCGACTTCCGCCGTCTTCAATGGATTACCGCATTGGGAACAAAAATAGGCTTGCATGGCGGGGAACCTTATTCTTTAGTGGTGAATACGCTTTCGCCGGCGGCAACCTTGCCAGCAGATACGGGTTCGGCCTCATTGTCACATATTGAACCAGCGCCAAACAATCCGGCGATTGTCAGCCGGTCGTCGCCTGAAAATGGTCCGAACCGTTAATGATCGAATCAGCCATTAACCGCCCATCATGCAATTCGATGACCCGATTCACGCAACTCGCCTCGAACACCAGGGGATCGTGACTGCTGATCAGCACCATGCGATCTTGTCCCGCCAATTCATTCAACAACGCTAACACTTCCCGCGACAAGGCGCTGTCAAGATTCGCCGTCGGTTCGTCGGCGATTATCACCACCGGATCGTTGATCAAAGCGCGCGCCAAAGCGGTGCGTTGCGCCTCGCCGCCGGATAGCCATTCAACTCGGCTCGCGGCCTTGGCGCCCAATCCGAAACGATCCAGTAACCCCTTCGCTGCGTTGACCAGTTCTCGATGAGGCCGGCCCAGTGGATAGGCCGGCAACATCACATTCTCCAGGACGCTCAAACCCCGGATCAAGTTGAATTGCTGAAATACAAAGCCGAAAGTATGTCGGCGGATCTCGGTTAAAAAGCGCTCCGGCAGATTGGAAAGCAACCGTCCATCAAGTCTGATGCGTCCACTCGTTGGGCGCGCCAACCCACCAATCAGGGTCAGCAAGGTCGTCTTACCGGAGCCGCTCGGTCCCTTGAATACGGTAATCCCGCTGCGCTTCAAAGTCAGACTGATCTCGTGCAATGCCCGGCATTCATTGGGCTGGCCCTGATGAAAAACCTTGTTGACGGCAATGAGTTCAATCATTCAAAGCACAATGCGCCGGATCGCCAGATTTTCCAAATCCTTGCGTCCTGCGCCCATCTCGCTGGCAATGCGCACATAGCCGATCGTATCCGGGTCTAATCCAAACAACCGGGTCGCCGCCGCATCTACCGTGACCAGGTCCGTCGATAGCAGTTGCGATTGCAGGTTGGCGACATCCGCCGTCGATACGCCGCGCGGCCCATGACGCATCATCACATTCCAGGCATCCACTACGTTCAGGTCAGGCTTGCGGTAAGTCGTGAAATCAGCAATGCACTGATGCAAGTCATTGGAATGCCACTCGCCGCGATCCCAGACAATGCCCATCAGATTCTTCATCGCTATTGATAATCGCGCGCCGCCGTGACTTTTCAGCACCGGCACATTAATGAATACATCGGATTGCAGGATTAATTCATGTTCCTTCGCTTCACGCAATCGGCGACCTTGAGTAACCGCAACCGTTTGGAAATAACTCTCGCTATTGCCCGGCGCCAATTTGCCGCCCGCTTCCTTCACCGCCTGTTCGATGCCGCTGGCGCGGTAACTGTCGCGCCAGGCATCGCAGGTATGGTCAAAGACATAAACCTCTTTGGCCCCCGCTTGCAGGCAATGTTCGACGATGCGACGCACCAGCCGGGGATTCGTATTGGCCGCCCGCTCCGGGGGTGTATTCCAGCCGATGTTCGGCTTGATCACCACCGTCTGGCCCTTTTTGACAAAGCGCCTGATTCCGCCCAATGCTTCGATACCACAATCAAACAGCGCTTCCGGCTCCCCGTTTTTGACGGCCACCAGATCGGGAATATCCGTTTTCGCATCACCGGCGTATAACCGCTGACCATAACCACTCAGCGCGGTTCCGGCGCCCGCCCATGCCCCCACCCCGAGAGCTTTCAGAAAATGTCTGCGTTGCATGATCGAGGGCCTCCTCGCGCAAGGTTATAAAAAATCATTGCCCTGCTAAGCAAAGCCGGTCGGGCAAAAGCAGAGCGTTGCCCGACCGGAGAGTTAAAACCGGAACCGTCGGAGAATCGTGAGGGAGGACAGTGAACCCACCAACTTGCGATCCGGCCCCACCACCGGCAACCGGATATACCCTTCTGACAACAGTCGCAACGCATCCGACAACGGGGCTTCCGGTTCGACCACCGGGTGAGAAGCAGCAAAGTCGCCCACCTTGCGGTGCAAGTGGGGAATCAGCCGGTTGTCCACATCCTCGGCGGATTCATTCTCGGCGTCGTCCGGCAATTGCGGCTCAGACGGCAACAACATCTTCGAAAACATGAAGGAATTGATAGTCCCAATGAATTCATGCTGATCGTTGACCACCATCAAATCCTGCATGTGTTTGCGGACCATGATGGATACGGCTTCCGACAGCGGCTCGGTATCGAGCACATACGTCGGCGCGGATACCATATAGTGTTTGCACTTCATCTTTGCATCTCTCCTGGTGATGTTCCATCAAAGGGCGTTCCCCGCCTTATTTCAAGGCAGGGCTACGGAATACAACGCGATCGTCGCGGCGCCCGCCTGGTTTCAGCCTCCCTGCAAGGGCGCGCCTCGAAAATTGTCCGTTTCGAGACGCCTCAGTAAGATATTATTGACCAATTGGGCGCAACCTGCTCATGATCATGCGCTTTTGAGCTCCATCCTGCTCGTCATTTTTTATTGATTCGCTCATCGTCTGGTCAGGTCGGCTTATAATTCAACCACTTTAACGTGGATGTATAAACGGGTTGGCCAGGATGGTCGGAGCATCTTGGGCAAAGGGCATGTTTTTTGCTCGCTTGGGTGGCTACGTCGGTAACTGACTACCCGTATTCAATAACATGCCGTCCGTTTGGCTGGGCGGCGCCGAATTCAAACCCTGTTGTGGAGAACTCTATGGTCTTGGGAATCATATCACTATTGGCGGGCCTGCTCGGGCTGGGCGCCGCCATGATGCTCTACAAAGGAATCGTTCGCCAATCCACGGGGGACGCGGTGATGACCGCGATCTCTGATGAGATTCACCTGGGGGCGATGACCTACTTAAAAGCGCAGTATTTCAAGATCGCCATCTTTGCATTGGTTATTGCGATTCTGCTGTCGGTGCAATACGGTTTTGGCGCCAGTCTCTCCTTCCTGTTAGGCGCGGCGGCTTCGGGGCTGGCCGGTCTGATCGGGATGTACGCCGCGACCAAGGCCAATGTCCGCGTTACCGCAGCAGCGCGGGAGCATGGCGCGGGACAGGCGTTGTTGGTGGGATTCGACGGCGGCGCGGTGATGGGTCTGGCCGTCGCCAGTTTTGGACTGCTGGGGTTAGGTCTGCTGTATACCGGACTGGCTTCCGATCTGGCTGTTGATCCCCATTCGGTTTCAGTCATCTGGGGCTTTTCCATGGGCGCCTCATCGATTGCGCTGTTCGCCCGGGTCGGCGGCGGCATTTTCACCAAGGCTGCCGACGTAGGTTCGGACCTGGTTGGCAAGGTCGAGGCGGGCATTCCCGAAGATGATCCACGCAATCCGGGCGTGATTGCCGATAATGTCGGCGATAACGTCGGCGACATTGCCGGCATGGGCGCGGATATTTTTGAATCCTATGTAGGTGCGATGGTGGCGTCGGTTACGCTCGCGGCGACTCTTACCGCTGCTGAATTGACCCAATATTTTGGCGGCGATGTCAGCCGCTCCATGTTGCTGGCGCTGCCGCTGACGCTGGCGGTCATTGGGCTGATCTCTTCCCTGGTCGGCATTTACGGCATGAATACCTTCAAAAAGTATGGGCCGGAACAGGCGCTGGCGATTTCCGAAACCAGCGCCGCAGTGGTCTTCCTGACGCTGACATTGCTGACCATACTGGTGTTTGGCTACGGCTGGCCGTTGTTCTTCGCTATTCTGGCGGGTAACCTGGCGGGAGTAGCCATTGGCCGGGCCGCTTGGTACTACACTTCGTCCAAGCCGGTCACGCGCATTGCGCAGTCCTGCAAAACCGGACCGGCCACCAACATCATCACTGGCTTGGCCGTGGGCATGGAAAGCTGCGCCGTGCCGATGTTAATCATCGTGCTGGCCATCTTTGTGGCGCATCAGACCGCAGGTCAGTATGGTATCGCTATTGCGGCGGTTGGTATGCTGGCGACTGCCGGCGTCACTATGACCATCGACGCATCAGGTCCGATCTCCGATAACGCGGGCGGCATCGCCGAAATGTCGCATCAACCTCCGGAAGTACGGGCGATTACTGACGAGTTGGACGCCATCGGCAATACCACTGCCGCCACCGGTAAAGGTTTCGCGATTGGCTCGGCGGCGCTGACCGCGCTGGCGCTGTTTGTTTCGTACAAACAAGCAGTTGAACTGAAAATGGGGCAACCTCTGCCGATGGATATCACCGAACCCAAGGTCATCATTGGCGTTCTCCTGGGCGGCATGGTCATCCTCTTGGCAGCGGCTATGACCATGAGTTCGGTAGGTCGGGCAGCCATGGAGATGGTGACGGAGATTCGCCGCCAGTTCCGCGAAATCCCCGGTTTGCTGCAAGGCACCGCCAAACCGGACACTGCGCGTTGCGTGACGATCTCGACCGATGCCGCGTTACGGGAAATGATTCCACCGGGAATGTTGGCCATTATCTCACCGGTCATTGTCGGTTTCTTTTTCGGACCAGTAGCGCTAGGCGGGATGTTGCTAGGCGCCTTGCTAACTGGCATGACCATGGCGTTGTTGATGTCCAACGCTGGCGGCGCCTGGGATAACGCTAAGAAGGCGATCGAAGCCGGCAAGCTGGAAGGCGAGCGCAAGGGCAGCGATGCTCACGCGGCGGCGGTGATCGGTGATACCGTCGGCGATCCCTTCAAAGACACCAGCGGTCCAGCAATGAATATTCTGGTTAAGCTGCTCTCCATCGTATCGCTGATTCTGGTGCCGTTTATTGTCTAGGAAGCCAAACCGTTCGCTCCCCTCGCCCGCTTGCGGGAGAGGGGTTAGAGGTGAGGGCTTTTTCAAGGATTTCGATACGTTTTATTCTACTGGCCTGGCGAACCGGGCCGGTAATTCATCCAGACCGCTCACCACAATATCCGGTTCGACCTCCCAGGGGTCGAAAATCATGTCTGCTTGGCGTTTTACCCAGACAGCGCGTAACCCGGCGGCTTTCGCGCCGATCACATCCCAGGCGTTGCTGGACACCAACCAGGTTTCGTTGGGCGCTCGTCCCGTCCGCCTTGCCAGATAGGCGTAGACTTCTGGATCGGGCTTGAAGGTGCGCAAATCGTCCACGCTGACCACGTCCTCCAGCAAGGGCAGCACTCCGGAATTGGCGAGCAAGGCCCGGATACTGGCTTCCACACCATTTGAGAACGCCACCAAACGCAGACCGTTCGTCCTGAGGGTGGCCAGACTGGCGGCGACTTCCGGAAACATGGGTAGATAAAGATAGGCTTCCAGCAAGCGGTCCTGGTCGGACTCGGGAAGTTCGCAACGCAAGGTTTGCTGGGTATAGCGCAACGCCTGCCGGGTGCAGACATCAAAATCGGCATAGCGCCGCATCAAACCGCGCCGGAAGGAGTATTCCAGTTGTTTGGTTCGCCAGACACTGGCGAATTGCGCAGCCTGCTCGCCGACCAAGGCGCGCAAAGGTTCGGCGAGCGCCAGTGGGTCTACCAGCGTACCGTAAACATCAAATCCCAAGGCATAAGTCTCTTCCACGATTAACTGCTCCACAGGGTCTCATCGTTGACCGCGTTGCTTCGCGCAACACGATGCGCCTTTTCCAAAAAGATTTTAGCCTAGACCTGCATCATCGCGCCCTTTGCTTATTGTCCCCGGAACACGCCCTGCGTGGTTGGCGCAAGACCCGCCGGCGGCGGCCTGAACGGCGGATTGGGTTTGGCCAGAGCAGACGCCGGTTTTGATGGCGGCATGAGTTGCTGACAGGCGGGCGATTGACAAGGCCGGTGATAGGGAGGACGCGGAGGGCCAGGCGGGTAGGAAGGCGGATAATAGGGCGGATAGGGAAAAGGATAGGAATAAACCGGGGGATAGCTGCTGCTCGAGGGGTTGCGGTCATCCTCTTCCGATTGCTGTTGTTCAAGTTTCTGTTTCAGCAATGCATTCTCCAATGCCTTATTTTTTTGCTCCAGATCGCGAATCGCCTGTTCCTGGCGGGCTTTTTCCGCTTCCTCACGCTCGCGGGCCATTTGTTCAGACAGCGCGTTAAGGCGGGCAACCTCGGCATCTACGTCAGCGCTGGAAGGATCCGCCGGCGGCGGCAATGGAATATCGAGAGTCTGCACCTGATCGGTCGTCTCCGGTTTTTTCTGGCTGTAATGCACTTGCCCGCTGGCGTCCGTCCACTTATAAACTTCCTGGGCGTCAGCGATCCCGCTCAGCGTCAGCGACGCTAGCGCAATAATCATGAAAAACAAAATCTTGTGATTCATGGTCAATTCTTCCCAACACGTTGTTGGCGTGTCGAATGCTATGAAGCGAACTGCTAGAATATAACTCCATTATTCAGCCAGGGTCTGAAGGAGTACTTTTGGATATTCTATTGATTTTAAAAGCGCTGATTCTGGGCTTGGTGGAAGCCGCCTCGGAATTCCTGCCTATTTCCAGCACCGGTCACTTAATTATTGTAGGGGATTTTCTGAATTTTACCGGGCCGCGCGCCGAGACTTTTGAAATCTTCATCCAGCTTGGCGCCATTCTGGCGGTGGTCTGGATTTACCGGGAACGGCTATTCAATGTGGCCCTGAATCTGAACCGGGACCGCAAGGCTCAGCGGTTAGTTCTGAACCTGATCATTGCCTTCGCGCCGGCGGCAGCGCTCGGTTTACTGTTGCACAAATACATTACCCACTATCTTTTCAATCCGGTCACAGTCGCGGGCGCTCTGGTCGTCGGCGGCATAGCGATTCTGCTGATCGAACGTTATGCAAAAGCCAGTCGAGTGCAAGCCGTGGACGACATGGCCTGGAAAGACGCTTTGCTGGTCGGTATTGCCCAGAGCTTTGCATTGTTTCCGGGAGTGTCGCGATCAGGAGCGACCATCATGGGAGGAATGCTGGGTGGGTTATCGCGGTTTGCAGCAACTGAATTTTCATTCTTTCTGGCGATTCCCACCATGTTTGCGGCAACCTTATACAGTCTTCTTAAAGAATGGGGCCATTTGACTTTGGCGGATATACCGATATTCGCAGTCGGTTTCGTCGCAGCTTTCCTGGGCGGACTGGCAGTGGTGCGCTTCATGTTAGGGTATGTGGGGCAACACAGCTTCGCGCCCTTCGCCTGGTATCGGATCGTGTTCGGCGGTCTGCTGTTACTGTATTTTCACTATCATCCCTGGATCAGTCAGGGCTAACGCGCCATTATCATCCCTCTTGGACAAACAGAGTTTCGAGATTCACCCACTCCGCTGCGGAATCGGCGCTGATACCCGCAATTTTATTCTCCAGATCAGCCCACAGGGTTTCATTGACCAGCTCATAACTGTGGCCCCAGAAGAAAAATACGCTATTTGACGCCTTGGCGCGTTCGTAACGAGTCCAGAAAGCGGGATCGGTAAAATGGCAATTCGCGCCAAACTCCAATGGATCGACAGGCGGAAACACCGATTCAAGTGCAGCCACGGTGCGCGCGTAAACATGACCGGTCGCACGTACTGCATCCTTAACTGCCGGATTGAAAGCGCCGAACGGGTAACAGAACCCCCGAACCGGCTGTTGAAACCAGTCTTGCAAAAGATGCCGGCTGTCCTGCACCTCATGCGTTAAATCCGCTGGAGACAGGTCGGGTAAATAAGGATGGGTCAGGGAATGATTGGCAATTTCGAAACCAGCGTACACATCAATCAATTCAGCGCGGCCAAGACGCCAGACCTCCTTATCTCCATACTGAAAACTGAACGACCGCTGGTTTTGATGCAGGCCCGGATTCAGATTAAAGGTTGCCTTGGCCCCGAACCGCCGCAGCAGTTCGGTCAGCCTGACGTCATCGACAATCCCGTCATCCCAGCTCTGTACAACCTTCATGGATTGACGACTCTTGAAGGTTTAGAGCGGCGCCTGGATCGATCACTCGCAATTTTACGGATCATCATGATCAGCTTTTCATCGGGCAAATCGCTCGCTCCCCGAACCAATTCCGAAAACAGGACAGGGCGGCGGATAATCGTCTCGCGAATATCACTGGCGATTTCGCCCACCAATGCAAGCAATACATCCATGTCCTCGTCTAAATCGTCCGCCAGTCGCCGTAGTATTTGTTCATCCGGCGGCCTGTGATTGCGTTCGATCCGTTCAAGATCGACTGGCTCCACGCCAATGCGCCCAGCGATGCTCTCTATGGAGTACTGTTGGTTAAATTGATAACGTCTTTGGCGAATTCGCCGGATGTGATCCCCAAAGTTCATGCCCGGATTCCGCAAGTTTTTTTAGAACATTAAGCAGTAAACGGAGCCAACTTTGAACATGGTCGACTCCGTCAGTGATTTATCCCTCGCGCCGTCGCAAATCCAAAGTATAAGGGAAATTGGGGTTGGGTTCTTCCGTTGGCGCGGTCATCGGCCCCGGCGTGTGGCCATAGGGCCAGAACCGGGCGAAACGCCGCGCTTCCGCTTCATTAGCATTGACTGGGAATGTATCGGGATTGCGCCCACCGGGATGCTGGACATGATAGGTGCAGCCGCCGATGGAGCGTTGATTCCAGGTATCGACGATATCGAACACCAATGGTGTGTGAATCGGCACGGTCGGGTGTAGAGCTGATGGCGGCAGCCAGGCCCGATAACGAACTCCGGCGACATATTCACCGGGAATATCGGTCGGTCGCAGCGGCATCCGCCGACCATTGCAAGCCACCACATGCCGTTCGCCGGTCATCCCGCGCACCTTGACCTGCATCCGCTCTACCGAGGAATCGACATAGCGCGCGGTGCCGCCCAACGCCTGCTCTTCGCCCAGCACATGCCACGGCTCCAACGCCTGGCGCAGCTCCAGATCAATGTCGCGCTGAACGATGTTGCCGTAGTGCGGGAAACGGAACTCGAAGAACGGTAGGAACCAGTCGCTTTCAAAGGGGTACCCCGCCTGGCTCAGTTCGCTGATGACATCCTTAAAGTCTTCCCAAACATAGTGCGGCAACAGGAAGCGATCATGAATTTGCGTTCCCCAGCGCACCAGTTCCTTATTCGGATAAGGCCGCTCCCAGAACCGCGCGATCAGCCCGCGCAACAACAGCATTTGCATCAGGCTCATCCGGGCGTGCGGCGGCATTTCAAACGCGCGCATTTCCACCAATCCCAAGCGACCCGTAGCGGAATCCGGCGAGTACAGCTTGTCGATGCAGAATTCGGCGCGGTGGGTGTTGCCGCTTAAATCCACCAGCAGGTTGCGCAACAACCGATCGACTAGCCACGGTTGCGGGGCCTCGCCGGGTGGCATTTCACGGAAAGCGATTTCCAGCTCGTACAAGCTGTCGTTGCGCGCCTCGTCCACTCGTGGCGCCTGGCTGGTCGGGCCGATGAACAGTCCAGAGAACAGGTAGGACAGACTGGGGTGGTGTTGCCAGTAGGTAATCAGGCTGCGTAATACTTCGGGGCGACGCAGGAACGGGCTATCGCTGGGCGTTGCGCCGCCCAGGGTTACATGGTTGCCGCCGCCGGTGCCGGTGTGGCGACCATCCAGCATAAATTTTTCCGTACCCAGCCGCGATTGCCGGGCATCCTCATACAGCCCTTCAACATTATGCTTCAGCTCATTCCAGTCGCGGGCGGGATGGATATTCACCTCGATGACGCCGGGGTCGGGTGTAACGGCAAACTTGCGCAACCGCCAGTCCGACGGCGGGGCGTAGCCCTCGACCAGCACCGGCATTTCCAGATCAGCGGCGGTTTGCTCAACGCAGGCCAGCAGATCCAGATAATGCTCCAACTGCCCCAACGGCGGCATGAAGATATAAATATGCCCTTCGCGCGGCTCCACACACAGGGCAGTATGGATGACCGGGCTGGTATCCGCCTCCGCTGTCGGTTGCTCCTGAAAGTCACCGCGCGGCGCAGCACCCCGGCCTTGCAGGAATGCGCTGTAGCGACGCATGACTTCGCCATGCGTGTCGCCGAGCGCGGTGCGGAATTCAAATAATGACTGGGGATGGGGTACTTCGCGGTCCGTCTCCCCGACCCAGGGCAACGCCGCCAGCGGTAACCGATAGCCCATGGGTGAGTCACCGGGAATCAGATAAAGATGCTCGCGGCGCAGCGCCCACGGCCCGCTCATCCAGCGTTCGCCGTCCGGCGCGTAATGCCAGCGAATCGGCAGCGCGTAACCGGTGATCGTGTTCAGTCCTCGCTCCAGCAAGATCGCCAGCCGCCGGCGTTCCTCATCGTCCTTAAGGTCGTACTTCAGCGGATCGACGTTGACCGGCAGGGTGCGTTCTTTCCACAGGTAGTAATATACGTCTTCATAGCCGGGGATAATGTGGTTTGTTTCTACCCCTAGCCGCCGGGTCAGTTCAGCGATAAATGCCCGCGCCTGGTCGGGACCGTAGCCTTGCGGCGTTTCGTCATCGGCGATCCAGCGCGGATCATGCCATAACGGCAGGTCGTCGCTGCGCCAGTAACAGGACAGCGCCCAGCGCGGCAGAGATTCGCCAGGGTACCATTTACCCTGGCTGTAATGCAGGAAGCCGTAGGGCGCGAAACGGTCGCGCAGTTTTTTCAGCAAGCGGCCCGCCAGTTTGCGTTTGGTGGGACCGATGGCGGCGGTCGTCCATTCGGCGCCATCCATGTCGTCGATGGAGACAAAAGTCGGTTCGCCGCCCATGGTCAGGCGCACGTCGTCCGTGTGTAACTGCTTATCGACCAGGTAGCCCAGTGTTTCGATCGCTTGCCATTGTTCTTCGGTATAAGGTTTAGTAACGCGCGGGTCCTCGTGGATGCGCGTTACTTTCATGTCAAAGCCGAATTCCGTCTCGCATTTGTCGGTATAACCGGTGACTGGCGCGGCGCTAGGGGGCGTCGGGGTGCAGGCCAATGGGATGTGACCCTCGCCGGCAAACAGGCCAGAAGTCGGATCCAAACCGATCCAGCCCGCGCCCGGTACGAACACTTCAGCCCAGGCATGCAGGTCCGTGAAATCAACTTCGGTGCCGGAAGGGCCATCCAGCGCCTTGACATCGGCGGTGAGCTGAATCAGGTAGCCAGAAACAAAGCGCGCCGCCAGTCCTAAATGCCGCAGGATTTGCACCAGCAGCCAGCCGGTGTCGCGGCAGGAGCCGCTGCGCTTGCCTAGCGTTTCTTCGCAAGTCTGCACGCCAGGCTCCATACGGATGATGTAACCGATGTCCTGACTCAGTCGCTGGTTCAGGTCGACCAGGAAGTCAACAATGGTTTTCGGTGTGCGGTCGACGCCATTCAGCCATTCGTTGAGCAACGGTCCGCTTTCCTGAATTTCCAGATACGGCGTCAATTCGCGAAACAGAGTCGGTTCATAAGTAAAGGGGTATTTTTCGGCGTAGCTTTCGACGAAGAAATCGAAAGGATTGATCACCGTCATCTCGGCCACCAGATCGACGGTAATGCCCAGTTCTCGGACTTTTTCAGGAAACACCAGCCGCGCCTGGAAGTTGCCGAAGGGATCTTGCATCCAGTTGATGAAATACTTGCCGGCGGGTTCGATCTTGAGCGAATAAGCATGAATCGGGGTGCGAGCGTGTGGGGCTGGACGCAGGCGAATCACATGGGGGGATACGCCGACCGGGCGGTCGAAACGGTAAGCGGTTTGATGATGGAGTGCAACGCGAATGGCCATAGCCCGTCCTTCACTGGTAGCGGAAAAAGTGGCTTATTATGCGGGATACTGAACACTTAACCAATGCAAACGGTATTTCGGGCCTGTAGCGGGCAATCCAGTAGATAAAGTTTTGACGGCCTTAGCCTCTAAACAGAAGAGGGCGCGGGGATTGCTGAATATGAAATCTATGATGTCAAATTGCGCTGCTCACGCTAATCAGCGCAGAATTGCAACAATTCGGACTACGACCTTTACCACAATGATCGAGACATTGTATTCATGCCACGACTAACCCTCATTCTCGTCAGCCTGTTGTTTAGTCCAATAATCATAGCCCAAACCGCCGACCTGGTTACCGTCGATGCTCGTCCCTTCCGCGAAGTTGCTTTACCTGATCGAGGCACAGCGCCGGCCAGCGTCATCGCCCCAAATGACAGTCGCATTGCTGCAGAAGTCACCGCCAGGGTTGCGCGCATTCACGCCGAGGTCGGCGGTACAGTTAAACTGGGACAACTCTTGTTGGAGCTTGACGATACGGATTACCGGCTGGCGCTGGCCCAGGCTGATGCCCAGGTCAAGGCTGCCCAGGCGCGCGTGGCTTTAACGGAACACCGGCTTCAGCAGGCTTTGTCGCTGCGCAAGAAGCAATTTGTCTCCGATGACGCCGTGCTGGAACTGCAAACCGGCGTCCAGGCTGCTAAGGCCGATCTGGACGTTGCCCAGGCGCAACGGGCTGTGGCGGCGCGTAATGTCGAGAAATGCCGGATCATCGCTCCCTTCGCCGGTGTGGTGCTGGAACGCCAGGCGCAGGTCGGGGCGCTGGCCGCGCCAGGGACGACCCTGCTGCGCCTGGTCGATCTGGCCCCACCCGAGATCGAGGCGTACATTCCCACGGCTCAAGCCGATGAGTTATTCCAGGCCAGCGCACTGATTTTCACCAGCCAGGGCCAGCGCTACCCGGCGCGCTTGCTGCGATTGTCCCCGGTTGTGGACGTTGTAGCGCGCAACCAGCTTGCCCGGCTGCGATTCACTGACACCGCAGCGCCGCCAGGCAGCAGCGGCCTGTTGCACTGGGAAGGCGCCAGCTACCAACTGCCCGCTGAGTTGCTGGTTAAACGCGATCAAACCCTGGGCGCATTTGTCGTGGAAAAGGATCACGCCTGGTTCAAACCCGCTCCCGGTGCCCAGGAAGGCCGTCCCTTCATCATGAATCTGCCGCCCCAGACTTTGATGATCACGCGCGGCCATCAAGGCTTGAACGACGGTCAACCGGTAATCGTGGATGGAGCGCGCTAAGATGCGTTTCATCCGGGCGTTAATTACCAACCACCCCCTGGCCAACATCGCTTTCGTGGTCGTCATCCTGATGGGCCTGATCGCCTACTCGCGCATGCCCCGCGAGCAGGATCCCGAGATCAATTTCAACTGGATCAATATCGCCACGGTCTTGCCCGGCGCATCCGCTGAGGATGTCGAAAAGCGGGTCACCAATCCGCTGGAAGACGCCGTGCGCAAAGTGCAGGACACCAAGTTCGTCATCAGCTCCTCGCGGGAAGGGTTGTCGAATATCCTGGTGCGATTCCGTGATATTCCCTTGCGGGTGTTTGACAAACGAGTCAACGATTTGCGCCGGGAAATTCAAAACCAGGCCAGCGCCGAACTGCCGATCGAAGCGGAGGACCCGGAGATTCTGGAAATCACCAGTTCCAACGGTTTTCCCACGGCCATGGTCATGCTGACCGGCCTGGCTGCCGATGAACATCTGCGTGCCGCTACCCGAGTGATTAAGGAGGATCTGGAACAGATTCCCGGAGTTGATGCAGTGCTGGCGCTGGGGTTCCAGGACCCAGAGCTGTTGGTGGAATTTGATCCTCCCGCACTCGCGGCGCGGGGTTTGACCGCGCTGGATTTAGCCGAGGGGTTGCGGCTGTGGTTTCGCGACGTGTTCGCTGGCAAGCTCCAAACCGACCACGGCGAGTGGCTAGTCAGAGTAAGCGGCACGACCGCCGATCCCGAGTTGCTGGCCAGCTTCTATCTGCAACCACCAAGCGCGACTGCAACCCACGTTCCGTTAGACGCTGTTGCCCAGGTGCGGCGCGGTCGTGATGATCCGCTGCATCTGGCCGCCATGAACGGTCAACCCGGCGTCATGATGTCCATCACCAAGATCGGCTATACCAACACGCTGGAATTGGTGGGGCGGATTCGCGATTACATCGACCGCAAGAATGCGGTGCTGGCCGGAAGCGGTCTGAAACTGACCCTGACCGACGACCAGACCATTCCCACCCGCCAGGCGCTGAGCGTGATGCAGAATAACGCCGCTATCGGTCTCCTACTGGTGTTGGGCTTCTGCTGGCTGTTTCTGGGGTCACGGATCGCCGCCCTGGTGGCGCTGGGCGTGGTGTTTTCCGTGGCCGGTGCTTTTGTGATTCTGGACGCGGTGGGATCGACGCTGAACGTCTCGGTATTGCTCGGTATTGTCATCGTGCTTGGCATGTTGGTGGACGATGCCGTAGTGATTGTGGAAGCCACTTATTTTCGCATGGAGCGCGGCATGGCGGCCCTTGACGCCGCGCTCGATGCGTTGCGCGAGGTCGGGTTGCCGGTATCCGCTGCGGTATCCACGACCATCGCCGCCTTTCTGCCCTTGATGCTGCTCACGGGCATCGTCGGCAAATTCATGTTTGTTATTCCCTTTGTGGTAACGGTGGGACTGGCGGTCAGTTTGATTGAGGCATTCTGGATGCTGCCCGCCCATGTGAGCGCGCTCGGTCGTCGCGCCATCAGTCATTCAAAAACCCAGCGGTTGCGCGAACGAGGAACTCACTGGGTGCGTCTCAAATACACCCGGATGTTGATACGGGTTATGCGCTATCCGGTGCGCTATCTGGGTCTGGCCTTAGCGTTATTTATCGGCGCGGGCGCGGCGGTCGGCGCAGGATGGGTGAAGTTCCAGTTTTTCGCCTTCGATCCCATCCGCCTGTACTACGTCAATGTCGACATGCCGGCAGATGCTCCGCTGGAGGAGACCTTGCGCCAGGCCCAGGTGGTGGAAGCGCGGGTGCGTTCTGAGCTGCGCGCGGGTGAGGCGCGTTCGGTCATCTCGCTGGCGGGCGTTCAGTTCACGGAGACCGAGGTGCTATATGGCGATCAGTATGGCCAAATCGCCGTGTCGCTCAATCCGGCGAAACCGGGTATGCGTGGACTGGACGCCATCATCGAAGACATGCGCGAAATGGTCACCAGCACTCCGGGCCGGGCGACGATTTCCTTTCTCAAGCTGTCCGGCGGTCCGCCCACCGCCAAGCCGATCAGCGTCAAGGTGCGCGCTGACGATCGTCAGGAACTGCGCGCCGCCGCCGATGCGGTCAAAACGATTGTTTCCCGGATTCCCGGCGCTCGCGACGTAGTGGATAACGACATCACCGGACGGGCGGAATTGAGTTTAAAAGTCGATGTAAACGCCGCGCGGAACGCCGGGCTGGATCCGGGGTTGGTCGCTCAATTGGTGCGGTTACATCTGGATGGTGAAGTCGTCGCTGATCTGCGCGACCAGGGTGAGAAAGTGGAACTGCGAGTGCGCGCCGCGCCACGCACTGTCGTTCGAGTCGAGGAATTGCTGGACGACCCCATCGCCCTGCCCAGCGGCGGAATCACGGACTTAGGAGCGCTATTGATCGCCGAGGAAGGCGAGAGTCTCGGCCTGATCCGGCATTGGAACCTGCGCCGGGCCATTACCGTGGAGGCTGATCTCGACCCGGAATTGAACAACACCCTGTCGGCCAATAACGAGCTACGCGCCGAGTGGGAAAAAATTCGGGCGCGCTATCCCAATGCTGATCTCGATTTTTCGGGCGAACTGGACGACATCAATGAATCGCTGGACGCCATGGGGCCGTTGTTTCTGCTCGGAGTAGGCTTGATCTACCTGATCCTGGCTGCCCAGTTCCGCAGCTATTTCCAACCCTTCCTGATCCTGGTCACCGTGCCGCTGGCGTTCACCGGGGTCACCCTGGGCCTGCTGGTTTCCGGTAATCCCATGTCTCTGTACACCCTTTATGGGGTGATCGCCCTGACCGGAATCGCGGTCAACGCGGCGATCGTGCTGATCGACGCAGCCAACGCCCGCCGGGCCAGTGGCATGAGAACATTGCACGCCACGCTCTATGCAGCGCGGCGGCGGGTGATCGCTATTTTAATGACCACCGGCACCACCATCGCCGGGCTGTTCTCGCTGGCGTTCGGTTTGGCGGGCAAGTCGCTGCTGTGGGGACCGGTCGCGGCTAGCATCGTCTGGGGATTGGCGTTCTCGACAGTGCTAACGCTCTTTGTCGTGCCGGTGCTGTACCGGTTTTTCATGCGCCAGCGGCGGAGGTGATGCGAGAAGAATACGGACGGCCAGTTAAACGCGCTGCTGAGCCATCGCAGCTAAAATCCCGATGATTTTATCTATTTCAATGACATAATAAAAATCCAGATCAATAGCTGCCATGTCGTTTTCCAATTTGATGAATTTCCATTCATCCCCGGTGGTGACGGCTCCATACTGGCAGGACAAATCGCGTCCTTCCTTTTCATTATAAATTTTAGCAGCATACATTTCGGCAATGCACTGTCCCAAGCCAGCGATGATATTTTCATTCTTGGCTTCCACAATGGCGATGACCGGGCTATCCAAATACAATTGTTCGGGGGAATTACTGAGGATAAAATCACAGAACCCTGCTAATCCTCTCTCTTTATCGATACTAAAATCAATTCCAGAAAACAGGCTGACCCGATCTGAAAACATCTGCTTAACTTCCATAAGAATGTTGATAATAATCAGTTCTGATCGAGCCTTTTCAGTATTGATGGCCAATGCTAAAGGTACATTTCTCTTCAAAGTTTCCTTGAGGTAATCACTGATTCCGATACTCTGAACATCGAAGAATATGGATTGATTTTCAATAACTTTCAGGTTTAATTCCGATTTGACCCTTTTTAACGTGAAGTCGCTGTAGGCCATAATGAATATTCCCTTTGAGGAGCCTGCTTGCCGGTAATCTTATACCAATTCTCGTTATGTTAGCGAATATAGCTGATAGGGTCAGCGCAGAAGCTCCCCCCTTTGAAAAAGGGGGGCCGGGGGGGATTTCGCACGAGCGACGGGGCCAAAATCCCCCTTCACCCCCCTTTGCTAAAGGTGGGGACTGAACGGTTACCCCCCTTTAGATGATCTTTAAAAATTTAATCCGGTACTTCTAGCCCCACGTAGCGCAGTAGTTCCAAGGAACCTTGGGCAAACTGATTGAGGAAGCGGTCGATCTCGGTGCGGAGGGTGTCGAGGTCCTCCGCCCAGCGATGCAGGTGGGTCACGTCCTGGCGCAATTTGCGCCAGAGTTTTTCGATCGGATTGCACCAGGGGGCATAGGTGGGTAGGGGAACGATTTGGATCGGCAGTTTCAGTTCGCCCCATCGTCGGATCGCCGCGGCACTCGGTTCCGTGGGCCAATTCGGTGGGCGATACCACGGCCAGCGGGTCTCTTGAGATTCCAAGGCCACCAGAAGGTCCGGATGGGTATGCACGGGCCAGTTATCCTGAATGACGTAGATACGCTCCGCGTCGGGATAGGCCCGGCACAGGGCCTGATAAAACATCACCAAAAAGGCGACGGTGATTTTGCTGGCACGCTGATGGAAGACCGCACCGGTCAGCGCATTCAAGACCCCGAGCACCCGGGTGACCGTATTGGATTTCGGACTGCGCACCGCCTGGGCTTGCTCGGATGACCCCTTGGGTGCATAGGCATTCGCGACCGTCGGTTGCCGTTCCACCGTCACTTCATCCAGGTAGACCGTCACGACCCGCCCCGGTTGGGCCTGCGCCGCGGCGACCGCCGCCTGGACATCGGCCAATTTGGCATCATCGTCGGGATCAGGACTGCGGATGGCCGCCCGCGCCCGCTTCCACACAATGCGGGCGCGCCGCAGCACCGTATGCACCCCCGCCAGCGTCAAACCGCCCAGCCACGCACACGCCTGCTGGAGGCCCGCCAAGGTCCAGCGGGTCTGCGCCACGCCGCAGACCCGCGGATCCCGTTGACAAAGGTGTTGCAACTCCGTATGGGCCACCGCCGCCGTCGAATGCTGAGGGGGAAAAAGCAGGCTTTCGCCCGCGGCCTGGATGGACCTTCATGCCGGCGCTGCCGGTGGCTTGATAGCGATCTAACCAGTCATAAACCGTATCGGGTCGCCGCGGCCTTAACAAGCCATGTCGCGCTACGAATGCCGCCGGCATCCCATCGGCGATTTTCAACAGCGCGGCCGCCCGCTCGCGCAGATAGGGCTGACGGGCATGATCCCGCATCTGAACCAATTCCTGGCGTTCGGTCTCATTCAACACAAGCTGGCGTCGCGGCATCATCGGCTCCTCGGACAGGGGTAGAATCGCTCCCTTACTATACCGGATTAAATTTTTAAAGATCATTCAAAGGGGGGCTGGGGGATTCCACGTTTATACAGGCTTAAGCGTTGACATCCACAATCGTCCGGCCACGCACCCGACCGGCGATAATGTCCGCAGCCAATTGGGGCACTGCTTCCAGCGAGGCGACATGGGAGATGCTTTGCAGGGCGTTGCTGGGCAGATCCCGAACCAGGCGTTCCCAGGCTTGCTTGCGCCGGGCTACTGGGCACATCACCGAATCCACGCCGAGCAGTTTGACGCCGCGCAGGATAAAGGGCATCACGGTTGTCGGCAAATCCGCCCCGCCGGCCAAGCCACAGGCCGCCACTGCGCCACCGTAGTCGACTTCCGCCAGCACCCGCGCCAGCAGAGTGCTACCGACGGTGTCTACCGCACCCGCCCAGCGCTGCGCTTCCAGTGGCTTGGGTGGCTGGCTCATTTCTTCACGGCTGATGAAACCGGTCGCGCCCAGTTCGCGCAAATAACTCTCGGTTTCCGGACGACCACTGACCGCATGCACTGTGTAACCCAACTTGGCCAGCAGCGCGACCGCTACACTACCGACGCCGCCACTGGCGCCGGTTACCAGAAGGGGCTTGTCGCCACCGGGCGTCATGCCCACGTCTTCCAGCGCCATGACGCACAACATAGCGGTGAAGCCGGCGGTGCCAATGGCCATGGCGGTTTGGGTGTCCATTCCCGCCGGTA
Organism: Gammaproteobacteria bacterium; assembly: GCA_024235095.1. Lineage (NCBI taxonomy): Bacteria > Pseudomonadati > Pseudomonadota > Gammaproteobacteria > Gammaproteobacteria bacterium. The sequence continues at coordinate 434,884 of JACKNC010000002.1, read as the reverse complement.
GCGGCACGAGCCAGCGCGACTGGAGGCGGGCTTTCTGGGTGTAGCCGCCCCAGTAACGCTCGCCGACGCTCCAACCGGTCAACACGACTTTGTCACCAGGGTGGTAATCGGCTGAAGAGGATTCCAGCACCGTACCGGCTAGATCAATGCCCGGCACCATCGGAAACTGGCGCACGATCTTGCCCTTGCCGGTTACCGCCAGACCATCCTTGTAATTGAGCGAGGAGTATTCCACCGCCACCAGCACGTCGCCTTCGGGCAGATCATCAACGGTGAGTGGCTTGATTGTGGCGATCGTTTTCTTATCTTCCTGGGTCAGCATCAAGGCTTTAAACGTGTTTTGGGTCATAGCGGCTCCAGTGAATAGTGAGGATTTTTCAGGAGGAAGACTTCCGGGGCGACCGCGTTTTACGGGGGGCCGGTATCCCACAGTCTTCAGGACGTCCAGCACAGCAATTTTCGGTCAAATACCCCAGCACGGCGTTGATGGCGGTGAAGTTGGCGGAATAGATCAGCAGACGGCTTTGCCGGGTGCGTTGCGCCAGGCCGGCGTGTTGCAAGGTTTTGAGATGAAATGACAGGGTCGGTAGCGGCAGACCAAAATGTTCGGCAATCTGCCCGGCTGACGCGCCCGCCGCGCCGATTCCGACCAGATAGCGAAAGATATCCAGGCGCGTTTCCTGGGCCAGCGCGCCGAGCGCTTTCAATACATCCAGCTTTTTCATACTTTCACTATTTTGAAAATGATGGGCTGTCTGTCAAGAGTTTCCGCTAAAAGAGCGGTCGGGATGAGGAACCGGTGGTGAGTCCTTCAAGGTATCGAGAAACAGGCTCTTGCCAAAGCGGCGCGGACGGGAGAGAAAGTAATACTTGCCGTCTTCAGCGAGACGCCAGGCCAGCGGGGTTTTATCCACGTAGTAGTAGCCTTCGCTAATGATGTGAGTAAAGGTCTGAATGCCAATCAGCAGCTTGCGGCGGGTATCCCTCCTTATCCGAGGCGGGGAATTTCCAATGACTTGATGTAATCTATGAGTGATGAGATGATACTACATTGATAATACTGTAATGAGTGCAATAGTGGTACAAAAGTTTTTGCAAGTCAGTCACAAAGCACATTTCACAATCTTTACAGGAGCAAGGCATGTCGAATCGGACCCACCGTATTTTATTACCCTTTGCCGTTTCTTTATCGATTGCAGGGTTTTTTGGATGTGCTCAATCCACATCCTTTGCCCAGGATTCGAGTCACGCTCAACAAGCCGGGGGTAACAGCAGGAGTCTGGTCAACCCTGAATTGTGCGAAGACGATAATGAAGCCGGTCGGATCCGAGCCGATGGACAAAACGCAGTTTCGCGGCGGGGAAAGGTTCTAACGATCACCACAAGCAAGAAACCTGTGAAGTTTGTGGATAACAAAGAAAATTTTGAGTCTTCCACTTCATACGCCTTTTGCAAATTCATTCCTGAATTGCCCGGCTATCTTGTCAAAGGCTATGCCGTTGAATCGCAATGGTACATTCTGGTGAGCGATTCAGGCAGCAAAATTGATATGCCCGGCCCCCCGGTATTTTCTCCAAATCGTCGCTATGTAGCTGCTTCAAATTGGAATACCGTCGGTCTTAGTGACAACAAAATTGAACTCTGGGAAATCGTCCGGGCTTCGAGGGCGACTTCGTTCAAAAAAGTCTGGGGGATGAACCTCGATGAAGGTAGCCAGTCGGCAAAATGGGGGCCGGGGCTAGTGTACTGGTTGAATGAAACGACTTTTGAATTTCCTCAATTATTAGCCGTGGATGAAGGTACGCTGGAATCTCAACACATCGGCTGGATGCGGGTGGCTTTACGCGGCAACCAATGGCAACCGGTGACGGCGACGACACCCGTAACCGCTCAGCCTGCAACAGTATCGACCGCCGCCACACCACCGGCAACGGCTTCAAACACTCACTCTTCAGCGCCTGCGCGACAACGGTTGACCCCGGAAGAGCGGGTAACCTGCCGGGCGCAAGCTCAACAGGGGCGCAACCGTGAAGAGCGGCGGCAGTTGTTTCGGGAATGCCGGCAGGGCGTGTTGATGAACGTTTCGACAGCTCCAACTCGTCAACCCGTTGCACAAAAAAGCAATAACGGACATGGCATTCCTTGGGCAACTTTGGTGCAACAGAAAGGGAAAGTGCTATACGATAAAAGCGAGTATTGGTCCGAGGATGATGAAATGAACGCAGCAGCTATTTTGAAGCCCTCGCTCCAAAAATTGTTGGGAGCCAAGTACTCGGATTTTATGAACAATATGGAGACTCAGGCTCCCATAGAAATAAAAAACGACGTTCTGATTGTTTTAGGAAGCATTCCCCATGCTAACGGTCACGCTGGAGCTGCCTTTTATAGCAAGCAGGGCGGGTTGCTTGCTGTATTTCGATCAGAGCAAAAGCTGGAGTACTTTGGGGACAAGCAGTTACTCGAGAATCCTGTGGTTGCTGCTACTGTTAAGCACCTCATGGATTAACGCACTTCGCAAAAAATAAGTGCCGTAGCGCCGTAATTCAGATAAGTGACATTAATAACCCTGATAGTGTGGGCTAACTTGGTCGTTGGCGTTGTAAACCGGGAAGCCACGGCTTCGCGCAGGCGTTCACCTGGTTCAAGCCTCGGGCTTCGCATTTGCAACCGTGAAATGTGATGAATTGGTGGAGGACAAAGAATGAGTATTGATGAAGCATTAAGAGAAAAGTATCGGGTTCAAACCATGCTCTCGGAGTCGGCGACGGATATCCATGACTATTTTCAGCGCTCACACGAAGCGGCGAAGCGCGCAATGGCTGAAATTGGCCTGTCACCCAATTACGCGAGTACACCAACAATTAGGGGTGGACTCTCCGAACGTCATGGAAAAGACTGCGTCAAGTGACGCCATCGATCAGGACAGAATCCAAATTCCAGACTTGTCTCATCGTCCATCTAGAGCATTGACCCCATGTTTTTATCGAAACCCATTTTCGCAAATTACCCACGGCCAGGTCCTCGCCCAACCCTAATTGTGAGGTAAATCCAATGACTCGTTTTCAGTTACTTATCGCGAGTACGATTGTATCCGCTAGCATTTCGGTGCATGCTCAGGTTCCCTACGCGACAAATCCTCCCACTATAGACGGTAACGTAGGAACTACTGAATGGTCTGGCGCTTATGTTATCCACCTCAATAACAGCTCGCTTTCGCTATATTACGACGATCACTTTCTATATGCACTCGTCGATTTTTTCGGGCACACGGTTGACGATTCATCAGACTATTTTTGGTTCTCCTTTGACGTCGATCAGGATAGCTTTATAACTCCCTATGTTGATGTTAATTATGGAACATTTGGTATTTCATTATGCATCCAATACTATATTTCAGGAGGTACCTGGACCGGTTGTAGTCAACCGCTTTCGTTGTATAGCGAAGGATTTGATCCTACTCCAGATTATCCTACGGCACATCGAATTTGGGAATTTGCATTTGAAAGGTACGAAATAGAAGCGGACATTGTTGATTCTACTCGATTCGGTATTCGTGTAAATAATCCCGGAACACCGTATATAGATGGTCAGCTTCCGGCTGGCTTCTGGTATGATTTTACGGATCTCGTAGAAGTTAGTTTCGGTGCTGACCCCACCCCCACGGCCACGCTCCCCGTGCCCACCGCCCGCGACCTCCCCGGCGCAGTCACGAACGTCCCCTACGCCACGGTGATCACCGCCGCCGGCGGAACGGCTCCCTACATTTTCACCGCCACCGGCCTACCGCCCGGTCTCCGTCTGACTGCGGACGACGGCCTTCTGAGCGGCCTGCCCGACACCGCCGGCGACTACACCGTCACCATCACCGTCACCGACGCCCAAAGCCACACCGGAACCCGCGACTACGCGATCACCGTCGCCCCGCTGGTGCTGGCGCAGCGCACCTTACCGATTGGCGTGCGGGATGCACCCTACGAACAAACCCTCACCGCCCTGGGCGGCCAACCGCCGTACACCTTCACCGCCACCGGTTTACCGCCCGGCCTGACCTTAGCAGTTAATGGCGCGATCAGCGGCACGCCGACTGAAGCCTACAACGCCCCGATTCAAGTCACCGTCCAGGATCAAGACGAGCAAACCATCACGTCACCGGTCGGGCTGACCATTCGTGAAGTGGCCTTCACCCGCGATAATCCCGTCAAACCCGGCCAAACCCTCAGCGCCGCCGTCCAGTACCCCGATGGCCGCAGTTGCGAACTCGACGACCCCAACATCTTCACAGTCCCTCTCGGCAGCCCTAATGCCCCCGCCACCGGCCCCCAAGGCATCACCCTCACCGACGGCCTGCTGCAAGTCGTCCTGCAAAACTGCACCACCAACGGCATCCCTGCCACCGTCACCCTCGCCTACGGCGACCCCCTGCCCGCCGGCGCGCAATACTGGAAATACGGCCCCACCGCCACCGACCCCGACCCGCACTGGTATCTCCTCAACGGTGCCGACCTCGCCGGCAACACCGCCACCTTCACCCTGATTGACGGTCACCTCGGCGACGCCGACGGACTCACCGACGCCCACATCACCGACCCCGGCGGGCGCGGCCTACCCAACCTCGCCATCAGCGGCGGCATCCTCAGCCGCACCCCGGTCAACCAACCCTACCGTGCGACCCTGCAAGCGCGCTACGAAGGCCCTGCCCCACCCGCTACCGCAGCGGACGACCCCGCCTACCGCTGGAGTGTGACGGAAGGCGCACTGCCGCCCGGTCTCACCCTGGAAACCGCCACCCCCGACGGCCTCGACGCCCTGCTCAGCGGCGTCCCCACCCAAGTCGGCGTTTACTTCTTCACGCTCCAGGTCATCGACCCCACCCACGGCCAGGTCTTCGTCCAACAAGACTATCGCATCGAAGTCATCGCCGACGACCCCGCCGTCACCCTCATCACCCACTACTACCGCTCCATCCTCGACCGCGCCCCCGAGGACGACGGCGTCGCCTTCTGGAAAGACCAAATCACCGCCCTGCAAGCCCAGGGACAAGACGCCAAACCGGTGTTTCGCAACATGGCCTACTTCTTCTTCAACAGCCCCGAATACCTGGCGCGCCACACCACAAACCCCGCCTTCATCGACAACCTCTACCGTACCTTCTTCCAGCGCGACCCCGAAGAGGACGGACTGGCCTTCTGGCTGGCCGACCTGGCCCGCGGCAACCCCCGCAACGATGTCATGACCTTCTTCCTCTACTCTCAGGAATTCACCGACTTCATGGGGTATCTGGGGTTTTGAGCGCAAATGTCCTCACGCTCTAATACCAATTCCCATTGTGTTAAATGACGTTACTGCGGAGTCTCCCCCCTTTGAAAAAGGGGGGACTGAACGGTTACAGGCGGGTTAGGGCGTCAGCCCGTAACCCGCCAATTCAATTGTGATTTCGGCAGGTTACGCTCCGCTAACCCGCTCTACGCGGGGAATATAAAACCTACCGGGAATTGGTATTACAATTTGATACAAAACTTCCCTCTCAGCAAAACTCTGGTTACAAGAAAGGCGTCTAATAACCCCATCTTCAACGAGAAACCACGGAGTTCAATCATGAAATCGCACAAGAATCTATTAGCTGCCGCTGTTGTCGCTGGTCTGGGTTTATCCACTATTGCGTTTGCCAGCCCTTGGGGTGGTCACGGCCCGATGATGGGCGGTGGTGGTGATTGCCCGATGATGAAGGGCGGCGGTGGTCATGGCGGTGGTCATGGTCAGCGCTATGCCATGATGCAACAATATCACGCTGAACGGATGGAGCTGCTCGAAGCGCGGCTCAAACTGAAACCCGAACAGGAAGCCGCCTGGAAAGGTTTTCTGGCCGCACAGGATGCCCATCATGCGATGATGTTCAAAACTAAACAGGCAATGCGCGACCAGGATGAGACCGCGCTGGCTCATTTTGAGGAACAGGCGCAATTCATGGAGCAGAATCTGGCCAGCATGAAAGAGATGATCAAGGCGACCAGCGACCTGTACGCCGCCCTGGATCCTCACCAGAAACAGGTCATGGACAAATTTTTCACCGACCGACCGATGGGGCGCGGACGTGGTCCGGCAGCTGGCCCAGGGCCATCGGCAAATGCTCCCGCCGAACCAGCAGACGACAACGACTAACCTGATTTGTGACCGCTCACTTCCCCCGCCCACAGATGGGCGCGGGGTGGGGGGTGGAGGCGTTAACAGGGGAGGTGCTTTCGGGCGCTTCCCCTGATTTTTTGTCGACCCTGTGAATTTTTCCTTGCTCCACCGGGTTTAAAGCGCATCTGGCAGTCCACATAAATCCGCAAATTTGTTATGTTAATCGAATTGGCGGCACAAGCGGCGCAACAGGTCTCGGGCTGATCTTTCATCTTGAGCCTGAACCCGCTCCCTCTCATGAGAAGGTAAGGATGATGCTGGAAGAAAATATTCGGAAAATAATTGAATTGCGTCACGACGCACCCTATGAGGTTCTGGGACCTCACTACGATAGCCGGGAGCGGACGCTGACGATTCGCGCTTTTCTACCCCAGGCAGCGCGCGTTCACGTCCTGCTGGCGGATGGGACCGGCAAGCGTGAGATGCAGCGGCTGCACCCTGACGGTTTCTTCACTCTCCAGCTTCCGGGGACTGCAAAACTGGATTATCAGTTCATGGTTGTTGAGGCCGACGGCCAATCCTGCACACTCCACGATCCCTACGCTATCCATGCCTCCTCCTTTACCGACGCTGATGGGCGGGCGCTGCAACAGGGGGCGCTGAACGCCTTGTATGAGCAATTGGGCGCACATCCGGTCAGTAAGAACGGGATCGCCGGGGTCAATTTTGCGCTGTGGGCGCCGCACGCCAGCCGGGTCAGCGTGGTGGGAACTTTCAACCAGTGGGATGGGCGTCGCCATCCAATGGAGCATCACGCCTCCGGCGTCTGGGAGTTGTTTGTGCCGAGGGTCGGTCCCGGCGACCTGTACAAGTTCGAAATCCGCAACGCCGAAGGCGCAGTATTCCTCAAGACCGATCCGCTAGCGTTTCAGACCGAAGTCTATCCCAGCACCGCCGCGCTGGTCTGTGATCTTCAGAAGTTTCACCAATGGAGTGACCACGTCTGGATGGCGCAGGCCAGTGAAACATCAGCCTGGAAACTGCCGGTCACTATTCATCGGGTCACCCTGGATGAAAGCACTGGCTATCGCCAACTACTGAACGATCTACTTCCCCAGTGGCGGGAAAGCAAGCCAACTCATGTTGAATTCGTCTGTTGGGCACCCGGCGAAACGGTCGCCAGCTATTTCACGCCCAATCCCCGTTATGGTCGACCCGAAGAATTGATGGCGTTTATTGACGCTTGCCACCAGCAGGGTATTGGCGTCATTCTCGATTGGATTCCGCCGCTCATTCCGCGCGAGGGGCAGGAACTGAGCTGGTTCGATGGGACGCGCATTTATGACGCGGACGCACCGGATCAACCGGACAAGCTGGCCTTCGACCTGGAAAAGCCGGCAGTCCGCAATTTCCTGGCAGCCAATGCCCGATTCTGGCGGCAGGTTTATCATGTGGACGCGCTGCGTACGGATGCCCGCACCTTTACCGCTCGATTGGCGCAATCGCCGATCGCACAAGACCTGTTGTACCTGCTGCAGGAGGATCCGGCCTGGCCCACGCTGGAGGCCGGCGCGCGAGATGCGCTGATCCAGGGGCGGCATTCCCATCCTCATGAAGTTCTGGGACCCCACCCACTTGGCGAGACCGACTTGAATGTGGTGCGCGCCTTCTTGCCCGATGCGGAATCGCCCTATCTGTTACCCGACGACTGCCCACAACGGTTGTATCCCCTGCTGCCGCTGTATGCCGGCGGGCTGTTTGAAACCACGGTGGTCGCTGGTCTGGAACCGTTTCGCTACCAGATCGGCGCTACCGAGCATGGGCAATTCCATACCTTCGCCGATCCTTATGCGACGACTTTCTCAATGCTCAGCGACCAGGATTGCTACCTGTTTGCGGAAGGCAATCATTACCAGATTTACGAGAATCTGGGCGCGCATCCCTGCGAAGTCGATGGGCGGCGCGGCGTCAATTTCGCGGTTTGGGCGCCCAATGCGCAGCGCGTCAGCGTGGTGGGAACGTTCAATCACTGGGATGGCCGCCGCCACCCCATGCGCCTGCGTCCGGGTTCCGGGATTTGGGAATTGTTCGTGCCGGGTCTGGCGGAAGGCGATTTATACAAATTTGAAATCCTGGCCCGCAACGGCAATGTCTTTCTGAAGACTGATCCCTTTGCCTTCCATACCGAAACGCCGCCCGGCACCGCCAGCGTGGTCTATGACCAGGCCGGTAAACATGTCTGGCGCGATGGCGAGTGGATGCAGCAACGGATGCGGGAACCGGTCTGGCGCCGACCGGTGGCGATTTACGAGGTTCACGCCGGTTCCTGGCGACATAAGCCCAATGGAGAGTTCCTCTCCTACCGGGAGTTGGCCGATCAGTTGATTCCCTACGTATTAAAGATGGGCTTTACTCACATCGAATTCCTGCCCTTGGCTGAGCATCCCTACGGTCCGTCCTGGGGCTATCAGATTTCCAACTTCTACGCGCCCACCGCCCGGTTTGGCCGCCCGGATGATCTGATGGAACTGATCGACCGTTGCCACCAGAATGGCATCGGGGTGATTCTCGACTGGGTGCCGGCGCATTTCCCGAAAGACGCCCATGCCATGGCCTGGTTCGACGGCACCTGTGTTTACGAACACGCCGATCCGCGTCAGGGCGAACATCCTGATTGGGGGACGCTGATTTTCAACTATGGCCGGCATGAGGTGGAGAATTTCCTGATCACTAACGCCCTGTACTGGCTGCATACTTTCCACTTCGACGGGCTGCGGGTCGATGCGGTGGCGTCCATGCTGTATCTGGATTATTCCAAAAAGGACTGGATTCCCAACAAGTACGGCGGCAACGAAAATCTGGAGGCGATTGAATTTCTACGGCATACCAACTCAGTGGTTCACGCTCGCTTCCCCGGCGTGATGATGATCGCCGAAGAATCGACCGCCTGGCCGAATGTATCGCGGCCCACGGACATCGGTGGACTGGGCTTTGGTTTCAAATGGAACATGGGCTGGATGCATGATGTGCTGTTCTACATGCAAAAAGACCCCGTGCATCGCCGCTACCACCACGACAAGCTGACCTTTGGCATTGTTTACGCCTTCAATGAGAACTTTATTCTGTCGCTATCGCACGACGAGGTAGTGCATCTGAAGAAATCGCTATTGGGCAAGATGCCGGGCAGCGAACGTGAACAGTTCGCTAATCTCCGATTGCTATACGCTTTCATGTATAGCCATCCCGGCAAAAAACTGCTGTTCATGGGCGGCGAGTTTGGCCAACCTAGCGAATGGAACCATGACGGCGAACTGGACTGGAGCCGGGCCAACCTGCCCCCGCATCAGGGCTTACAGCGCTTTCTGGCGGCATTGAACAAGCTGTATGTCCGGGAGCCGGCTTTTTACCAGGTGGATTTCCACGGGGCGGGCTTTGACTGGATCGATCCCAGTGGTGCGGAGACCAATGTGCTGGCATTCCAGCGCAAGGCTCGCGACCCGCGCGATGCGCTGGTATTCGTGCTCAACTTCGCTGATGCGCCGCGTCCACATTACCGGATCGGCGTACCCTATCCGGTGGAATATCGGGAATTATTGAATAGCGACGCCCGAGAGTTTGGCGGCTCCGGTTTGACCCTGCCAGGCGGCAAAGCTCAGGCAGAGGAATATTCAAGTCACGGTTTTCCGTTCTCGCTAGTGCTGGATCTGCCGCCACTCGGTGGGGTGGTGCTAAAACCAGTGCCACCGCAGTTGAGGTGATGGTTAAGGCGTCGCCGCTCATCTTTCTCTGCGAGAGACCCCGGCCTTCAGGTCGGGGAGGAAGTCAACAGCGAAATCCGCATCATCCGATGAATGCGTGATTCGGACTCAAAGCGACCGTACACTAGCTTGGCGAAACGCCTCGCGCATCTCAGCAAACGTTCGCGCTACCGGGAACTGCGGAAATTCGTCGATCACATTTTGCGGTGGACGGAACAAAATTCCGGCCTCCGCTTCCGCCAGCATCGCGGTATCGTTATAGGAGTCCCCGGCGGCGATCACCCGGAAATTGAGCTGATGAAAAGCCCGCACCGCCTGCCGCTTGGAGTCAGGCTGCCGCAGGACATACCCCACCACATGGTCATCGACGACTTCCAGGCGATGGCAGAACAAGGTTGGCCAGTCCAGCTGCCGCATCAATGGCAGCGCAAACTCATAATAGGTATCCGACAAGATCACTACCTGAAACCGCTCACGCAACCAGTCGAGAAACTCGCGCGCTCCTTCCAGCGGCCCCATCCCGGCGATCACCTGCTGGATGTCTGAAAGCTTTAATCCATGCTGATCCAGCAGTTCCAACCGTCCCCGCATGAGTTGGTCATAATCGGGAATATCGCGGGTGGTCAGTCGCAATCCCTCAATACCAGTGCGTTCGGCGACATTGATCCAGATTTCGGGAATCAGGACCCCTTCCAGGTCCAGGCAAGCCAGTTCCATAAGAATCTCCTGTGGTTCGCGGGTTTGTATACTTGCATAAACCGGTTGTTTGATTAGGATGCGGGAGCAAAAGGGGACATTACTGATCAAGCAGGTCAGCTAACTGCTCGGTATTGAGTCTTAGCCGCAACGCCAGCACCATAACCAGATCGATAGCTACCTTGGGATTCTGCTCCAGAAAGGGCATGAAATCCTTGCGATGAATAACCATCAGTTCGCAGGGCGCCAGAGTAGTCGCAGTCGCCGAGCGGCCCCGCCCATCTAGCATGGCGATTTCGCCAACAATATCCCCCGCTCCAACAGTGCCCAATACAATCTCCCGTCCCTCTCCATCGGCTACGCTCACCTTGAGTCGCCCATTCAGAACGACCAGCATTTCATCGCCGCTGGAGCCTTTCTCGAAAATGACATAATTGCTGGGCAAGGTCACTACACGCGACATCGCTACGATTTTTTCCACATGGCTTGACGAGAAGTTGCGGAACAGGAAACATTTACGCAGAATATCGGTCCGTTGTTGCTTAGGCGCCGCCCCTGTGCTTTCCAGGGTCAGCGCTCCATGTAGCTGACTGGCGATCAACGGCCGCTTGATGCACACATGCTCGGATTCCAGCATTGGATTCGCTGACGCCAGAATGCTGTGAGCCCCTGGCGCATCCTGCTGGAATTCATTCCAAAACAGCATAGCCCCTGGATCGTCAGCATTAACGATAAAAATACCGGTCGATTTTCCACCGTCGTCCGCCATCTGGTAGGCTACATCCTGGTTACTGGCTACCGACAAAATATTGCGGATCATCCGGCGATCCCTTTCTGGAAATCCAATCACGTTTACAATGGCAGTTTTTGGCATGGTTCCTAACCTCCATCAGTCTATTTACCGCACGAACCCCGGTGCTGGCGATCCGCAGTGCCACACTATAATTGATTTTTAATCGAGGATTGATTTTCCCCACACTTTAATACCGGTAGAAGTGGCGGCGGTTCAAATAGCCGGGTAACAACTAACCAAGGTGTCACATCCAATGAAAGTTTTTTCGATTAAATGCTTACTTATCAACGCTAGTCTCTGCCTGAGTCTTTTCTGGCTGGCCAGTCCACTCCAAGCTGAGGAAGCTGCAACAGCGCCCACCAACACCGAACTCGGTCTGGTGACCGGCCGCGAAGCCGGCGCTTATTATCAACTGGGCCGGGATTTGAAAACACTGGCCCGTCGACATCAGATCGATCTGTCGGTGGTTCCCTCGGCCGGTTCGCTGGAAAACATTTTCAAGGTCTATGAATACCCCAGCCTGCAACTCGGGTTTAGTCAGTTTGACAGCCTGAGCTTGGTCGCGCTCGAAGCCTCTGTCGGCGATGATGAAGATGCTGATGAATTAAACAAAGTGGTTAACTCCTTACAGCTGGTGCTGCCACTGTACTATGAGGAGGTGCATGTTTTAGCCAAGGCGCCGGAGATCAAGCAACTGACCGACCTGAACGAAAAAACGGTTGCGATTGGCGATGCGATCAGCGGCACCTACGGCACGGCGACGATTTTACTGGACCTGTTCCAGATCAAACCGGCTGAGCAACTGGAAATGGATGCTGTGACCGCACTGGAGGCGTTGCAACGAGGCGAAATCGATGCGCTGATCTACGTGGTAGGGGCGCCGGCCAAGCTGTTTACCGGCCCCTTAGCCGTGGGTGACACGCTACACCTGGTTCCTATCGAAGCTCCGGCGGATCTGGCCAAAAATGAACTCTTCCAGACGTTCTACCACCCTGCAACCCTTGCAGATGGAACCTATACCTGGCAGAAACAGGCGGTTCCCACTCTGGCGGTCGGCACCATACTTTTCACCAGCAATCATGCGCAAGATGAGGGAAGCTGCCAGGCTATCGGACAGTTTGCCAGGATGGTGTATGACAATCTGGAAGAACTGGGTCGCACCGGTCACCCGAAGTGGAAAAGCGTTAGCATCGACCGCGAGGCCCTGCTGCAAGCTCCACATCTGTCACCTTGCGTGGCGAAAGCAATGAAATGACTGAGAAGCAGTCTAACGCACCGCTTCTAAACGATAGACTTGTTACGATGAAATTTCACAGCGGGCGATCCTTAAGGGTTATCGCCCGCAAGTTGGCGCGCAGCGTTTTTCCCCTTTCCAACCCGCTTCATATGGTCTAAAGTTGAAACGTCGAATCGACGGAGACAACCGTTTCGATGTGGCTCGGACATCACCTCGCAGATAAGCCATGGCGACCAACCCCAACACTGTTATGACCCAGCCCGGTGGCCAACTCAGTGGGCTCGCCCGGCAACTCGTCATGAATCATTTACTTGACGAAACCGCCGCGCTTAAGGCCCTTGAGCAGTCCCGCCGGGAAAATCTCCCTTTTGTCGCCTACCTGGTTGAAAATAAACTGGCCCGGGATAAGGACATTGCCCGCCTAGCGGCGCGCAGCTTCAATCTGCCGCTGTTCGACATCGACACTCTGGAAATCGATAAGGCGATTGTCCAGAAAGTCGATGAAAAACTGCTTCGTCAACATCACGCACTGCCGTTGCACTTGCGCGGGCGGCGGTTGTTTGTCGGGGTCAGCGATCCCACCAACCAGCGGGTGCTCGAAGATATCAAGTTCCAAACCCGGTTGGATATTGAACCAGTCATCATTAGCGAGACACAGTGGGCCAAGGCGATCGAGAACGTCATCGACAGCCAAGGCGCAGTAATGGTCGACCAGGACATCGGTGATCTTGACTTTAGCACCGAAAGCGATACTTCCAAGGTCGAAACCCTGACGCAATCGGATGCCGATGACGCACCGGTCGTACGTTTCATCAATCAGGTCATTTTGCAAGCCATCAATCGCGGCGCGTCCGATATTCACTTTGAGCCTTATGAAAAAATTTACCGGGTGCGCTTCCGTCAGGACGGCATGCTGGATGAAATCTATAAACCGCCGGTCACTATGGCGCCGCGCTTGGCGGCTCGCCTCAAAATTATGGCGCAACTCGATATCGCGGAACGTCGGGTGCCCCAGGACGGACGCCTTAAACTGTACCTGACCAAACAACGGGCCATCGATTTTCGCGTTAACACCATGCCCACCTTGTGGGGCGAAAAAGTGGTGCTGCGCCTGCTCGATCCGTCCAGCGCCCAGATGGGCATCGACGCGCTCGGTTACGAGGAACATCAAAAGGGATTATTCCTGAAGGCGATTCACAAACCGCAGGGCATGGTGCTGGTTACCGGCCCGACCGGCAGCGGTAAAACCGTGTCGCTTTACACCGCCCTTAACATTCTGAACACCGCCGAGGTCAACATCTCTACTGCCGAAGACCCCGTGGAAATCAATCTCCCCGGCATCAACCAGGTAAATGTCAACCCCAAGGTGGGCATGACCTTCGCCAGCGCCCTGCGCGCTTTTCTGCGCCAGGACCCGGACATTGTGATGGTCGGTGAAATCCGTGACCTGGAAACCGCCGAGATCGCCATCAAGGCAGCGCAAACCGGTCACATGGTGCTCTCCACCCTACATACCAACAGTGCGCCGCAAACCCTGAACCGTTTGATGAACATGGGGGTAGCCGCCTACAACATCGCCTCCAGCGTCACGCTGATCATTGCCCAACGGTTAGGACGGCGGCTATGCGCCAACTGCAAGGAGGAAATCCACATCCCGCCGGAGGAACTGATCCATCAAGGCTTCCGCGAAGATGAACTCAAAACCCTCACTATTTACAAAGCCGCAGGTTGTGACCAATGCAATCGCGGTTACAAAGGCCGGGTTGGCATCTACGAGGTGATGCCGCTTTCCGAGGAGATGGGCCGAATCATTATGGAAGGCGGCAACTCGATCCAGATCGCCGATCAGGCGCGACGCGAGGGGGTCAACGATCTGCGCCAGTCGGGACTGAACAAGGTCCGCCTGGGAATGACCAGTCTCGAAGAAATCAACCGAGTAACAACGGAATAATCGCTGTGGCTAGACAACCGACGTTAGCGAAAAAGGCCAAGAAGAAAGACGAAGAACCAACTTTCAAATGGGAAGGCACCGACAAGCGGGGCGTCCGGATCAAGGGCGAATTGCGCGGCGCTAATCAAAGTCTGATCAAGGCCGAACTACGCCGGCAGGGTATTGTCCCGCTGAGCGTTAAAAAAAAGCCCAAGCCACTCTTCACCTTTGGCGACAACATCGTTCCAAAGGACATTATGCTGTTCACCCGCCAGCTTTGCACCATGTTGCAATCGGGTATTGCCGTAGTGCAGGCGCTGGACATGGTCGGACACAGTAACCGCAAACCTAAGGTCAAAGAGCTTATTCTTGATGTCAAGGCCGAAGTAGAAAGCGGCACCGCGCTGTCAAAAGCCTTTGCCAAGCATCATCTCCATTTTGATGATCTGTATTGCAGTCTGGTGCATGCCGGCGAGGAAGCCGGTGTTCTCGAAGTGTTGCTGGACAAGATCGCGACCTATCTGGAAAAGTCCGAAGCGCTGAAAGCCAAAGTCAAGAAAGCACTAACCTATCCGGCCATCGTGCTGATATTCGCCTTCGTCGTCACGGCTATCTTGCTAATTTTCGTCATTCCTACCTTCGAAGATCTGTTCAAGGGCTTTGGCGCAGAGTTGCCAGCGCTCACCCAGTTTGTGATCGAAGTTTCCGGGGTTTTCCAAGAATACTGGTATCTCATCCTCGGTGGACCGGTGGTCGCCATTGTCGGCTTTCTGGAGGCCCGCAAACGCTCGCGGACCTTCTATCAGTGGCTGGACCGCATCGTTCTGCAATTGCCGCTGATTGGCGATCTGGTCGCTACTTCCGCCAACGCGCGGTTCGCCCGCACCCTGTCCACTCTGTTCAGCGGCGGTGTGCCGCTGGTCGACGCCATGCAAAGCGTGGCCGGCGCGACCGGTAACTACGTCTATGAAAAAGCCGTGCTGGAGATGCGCGAAGCAGTCTCCATCGGCCAGCAACTCAATTTCGCCATGCGCCAGAGCAGTCTGTTTCCGGATATGGTCATTCAGATGGTGGCCATTGGCGAGGAAGCGGGTTCTTTGGGCGACATGCTGGCCAAGGTAGCCGACTTCTACGAGGCTGAAGTCGATCAGAAAGTGGATACGTTGACGACCATGATCGAACCGTTGCTGATGGCGTTCCTGGCGGGTGTGGTGGGTACGTTGGTCATTGCCATGTACCTGCCCATCTTCAAGCTGGCTGCAGCGGTCTGACGCCGGTCTGGCCATGACGATTATGGAACTTCTGGCTGACTCGCCGGGGTTGTTCGTATTACTGGCTGTTCTGCTAGGCTTGATGGTTGGCAGCTTTCTCAATGTGGTCATTCATCGTCTGCCACTCATGATGGAGCGGGAATGGCGGAGTCAATGCGCGGAGTTACTGAGCCAGCCGGCGCCAAAAAGCGATCAAACACCTCTCAATTTGTGGCGACCTCGCTCGCGTTGCCCGCACTGTGGGCATTTGATTGGAGCGATGGAGAATATTCCGCTGCTGAGTTACGCGCTGCAACGCGGCCGTTGTGTTCACTGCCAGGCGGCGATTAGTATTCAGTATCCGCTCGTGGAAGCAGCAAGTGGACTGTTAGCAGGTATCGTCGCCTGGGAGTTCGGTTTTGGCTGGCCAGCAGCAGCAGCGCTGATCTTCACCTGGACGCTGCTGGCGGCCAGTGTGATTGATTTTCGCCATCAATTGCTGCCCGATGATCTAACCTTGCCGTTGCTCTGGCTGGGATTGGGCATCGCACTGTTTGGGCTGTTTGCCGATTTACCCAGCGCAGTGATCGGCGCGATGGCCGGTTATCTGGCGCTCTGGTCGGTTTATCAGGCATTTCGCCTGCTCACCGGCAAAGAAGGCATGGGGTTTGGCGATTTCAAGCTGCTGGCGGCGCTGGGCGCCTGGACTGGTTGGCAATACCTGATTATCATCATCATTCTGTCATCGCTGGTTGGCGCGCTGTGCGGATTGGCGCTGGTGCTGTTTCGCCAGCGGGATCGCCAGATTCCGATGCCTTTTGGTCCCTTTCTGGCGGCCGCCGGCTGGATTGCGTTGCTATGGGGCGGACCGATCAACAGCGCCTACTTGCGCTGGCTGGGAGGCTGAGGGTGTTGGTGGTTGGCTTAACCGGCGGCATCGGCAGCGGCAAGACCGCGGTCAGCGACCGGTTTGCCCTATTTGGCATTCCAATCATTGATACCGATCTGATCGCTCGCGAACTGGTCGAACCTGGACAGCCCGCGCTCGCGGAAATTGCCGCTGAATTCGGGGCGGATTGCCTGGATGATCAGGGTCGCCTGGATCGCGGTCGCTTGCGTGAAAGAGTGTTCGTGGATGACGCCGGGCGACGCAAACTGGAAGAAATCCTGCACCCCCGCATCCGGGCCGTCGCCAGGCACAGAATTGCGGCGCTGTCTACGCCCTACTGCCTGCTGGTCATCCCTTTGTTAGCGGAGACTGGAATGACGGACCTGGTCGATCGGGTGTTGGTGGTCGATGCGCCCGAGGCGGAACAAATCCGTCGGGTAATGACCCGTGATCAAGTTGAAGAAGCTCAGGCGCGACGCATTTTGGCCGCACAAGCTCGCCGCGACCAACGGCTGGCGCTGGCCGACGACGTACTGGAAAATTCTGGGGACCTGGCAAAACTGGAATTACCGATCGCCGAACTCCATCAGCATTATCTATGCTTGGCCGCTACGCAATCTTTGTAAACCTTACCCGCTGGCATGATGACGTGCGGTCGGCGGTGACCGATCATCGTTCCTACGAGGGTTTCCCGTGTCCCAGTCTATCTGCTACGAACAGCCACTCAATGAGCGCGCCCGCGCCCTGTTGCGATTGGAATTTCTGTTCCAGAAAATCAATCATACGCTAACGGGTCCATCGACTTGGGACAGTCGCGCGGCATTGCATGGTTTATTCGACATTCTTGCTGTGACCGGGCGCAATGAATTCAAGAAGGAATTGCTCAAGGAGTTGGAGCGACACGCGGTCGCACTTGGGCGATTACGCCAGACCCCGGGCATCGATGCGATGACTCTATCTTCAGTATTGACGGAAATCAGTGAAGTCATCAGCCAGATCCATCGTCCGAACAACTTGGCGCTGGATACTGTACGGCAAAACGAATTTCTCGGCGCCATTCAGAACCGGATTCAAATTCCCGGCGGCACCTGCCGCTTTGACCTGCCTGCGCTCCATCGCTGGCTGCAGCAGGAACCGGAGATACGGCATCATGACTTGCAGGAATGGTTGGCGCCGTTTACGCCCATGCGAAATGCGGTGTCCCTGGTTTTGCGGCTGATTCGCGACAGCGCAACGCCCCATCCGGAAACTGCCATCCGGGGTTTTTTTCAACGCGGGTTGGACGCGAATGCGCCGAATCAATTAATCCGGGTCTGGTTGCCCTGTGGCGATCCCCTTTTTCCCGAAATCAGCGGGGGCCGCCATCGTTTCACCATCCATTTTCTGAAACAGCCTGATCCTCACCACCGGGCCGCTTCCTGCTCAGACAACGTCGCGTTTGACCTGGCCTGCTGCGTGATTTGAAGGTGAAAGCATCAAGTTTTAAGTTTTAAGCGCCGCAATAATCGGTTCATCGGCGGCAGGAAACGCAAACTTTTCCAGTTCCATCAGCGACGCCCAGAGCAACGGCTGACCTTCGCGGCTCTGCGGCTCATCCCGCCAGGTCATGACCCGCCACACATCCAGGAATACACGCTTGTCGGAATAATCATGCCGCACGTGCAGCCAGGGTTCAGCGGATTCCACCGTGACGCCAAGTTCTTCATGCAATTCCCGGCTCAGCGCCGCGGCGACCGGTTCGCCTTCCTCCACCTTGCCGCCAGGGAATTCCCATAATCCACCTTGATGGACGTGTTCCGGTCGGCGGGTAATTAGCACTGCGCCGGCGGCATTGATGAGAATTCCCACCGCGACATGAACCGCCTTCACGTCCGATACTCGGCATTAATGCGCACATAATCGTAAGACAGGTCGGTCGTCCAAATCCGCGCTGTTTCCATCCCACGCCCAAGCTCAATCCGAATAGCGATGTCGGAGCGCGCCATGACTTCTTGTCCACGCGCCTCAGTGTAATCGACGGCTCGTTCACCAGCACGAACGATGCAGACCTCGTCCAGATAGATGGTCACCTGCTCCAGATCGAGATCGGCCAGCCCGGCGCGG
The DNA here is from genome assembly GCA_024235095.1 of Gammaproteobacteria bacterium. Classification (NCBI taxonomy): domain Bacteria; kingdom Pseudomonadati; phylum Pseudomonadota; class Gammaproteobacteria; species Gammaproteobacteria bacterium. The sequence continues at coordinate 416,105 of JACKNC010000002.1, read as the reverse complement.
CCTACCGCCGCCAGGATTCGTCCCCAGTTGGGATCGGAGGCGAAAAAAGCGGTTTTAACCAGCGGCGAATGGGCGATGGTGTAAGCCACCTGCCGACATTCAGCGACATCCCGTCCCTCTTCAACCTGAATGGCGATGAACTTGGTTGCGCCCTCACCATCACGGATAATCGCTTGAGCCAATTCAATACACACTTCACGCACGGTGCGGGCAAAAAGGTCGCGGTCCTCGCCTTCCAGGGGGATGTTCACCCCGGATTGGCCGGTCGCCAGCAGCACCAAAGCGTCATTGGTCGAGGTGTCGCCATCCACGGTGATCGCGTTGAAGGAATTAGCGACCGCCTCATTCAGCGTCTGCTGGAGCAATGCCTGATCGGCAACGGCGTCTGTGGCGACGAAGGCCAGCATGGTGGCCATGTTCGGGCAGATCATGCCAGCGCCCTTGGCGATGCCGGTCACCGTTACGTCATGTTCGCCAAAATTTATCCGCCGTGACGCCCACTTGGGCCGGGTATCGGTGGTCATGATGCCCTGCGCTGCTTCTGTCCAGCCATCCGGTCGCAGCGCCGCTAGCGCCGCTGGCAACCCTGCAACCAATCGTTCCAATGGCAAAGGTTCGCCGATCACTCCAGTGGAGAAGGGCAGGACTTCTTCAGCCCGGCAACCCGCATGTTCAGCCAACGCCTGGCAGGTCGTTGCAGCGTCGGCTACGCCCTTAACGCCAGTACCCGCATTGGCGTTGCCGGTGTTAATGACCAGGTAACGCGGCGCAGCCTGATGCAAATGCGCCCGTGCAGTGGTAACCGGGGCGGCGCAAAAGGCGTTTTGCGTAAATACAGCAGCGGCTTGGGTTTCAGCAGCGGCCTCAATGATCACCAGGTCGCCCCGATCAGGATATTTAATGCCAGCGCAAGCTGTGCCCAGCCGAATGCCAGCAACCGATAAAGGTTCCATAAACTCTCCCGGCAAAGAGGGGCGCAATTAGTCTAACTGTCCGTGGCAATGCTTGTACTTCTTGCCCGAACCACAAGGACAGGGTTCGTTGCGTCCGATCTTGCGACCATCGCGAACAAATGGAGTATGCGCGGCCTCCTCCGTTTGCTGGTGGATTTCAATGCCGGAATCGTCTTCGTCGCCTTCCGCCAGGGCTGAAGCCTCCGCATGAACAAAATGCATGGCGCCTGGCGCGGTTCGGCGCGGTTCGGGAATCGGTTCCGGTTCGGCCTGGAATTGCGCCCGCACCAGGAAGCTGACCGCTTCCTGGTGAATACGCTGCACCAACGCCTGGAACATCTCGAAGGATTCGCGCTTATACTCCTGCTTGGGATTCTTCTGGGCATAGCCGCGCAGGTGAATGCCTTGGCGCAAATAGTCCATCGCCGCTAAATGCTCGCGCCAATGGCTATCCAGCACTTGCAACAACACGGCCTTCTCAAATTGCCGCATCCAGGCTCCGCCGACCTGCGCTTCCTTCGCAGTATATGCTTGTTCCAGTTCGGCGTGAATGCGTTCTCGAAGGGGTTCCTCATGCAGATCATGATCCGCATCCAGCCAGGCGCGGAGAGGCAACTGCAAATCAAAGTCCCTGGCCAGCGCTTCTTCCAGACCCTGGATATTCCACTGCTCCTCCAGACTCTGTGGTGGGACATAGTGATCAATCGTCTGTTTAAGCACATCGGCGCGCATCTCTTGCAAAGTTGCCGAGATGTCTTCCGCTTCCATTAATTCGTTGCGCCAGCGGTACATGACCTTGCGCTGGTCATTGGCCACGTCATCGAATTCCAGCAGGTTCTTGCGGATATCGAAGTTGTGCGCCTCGACCTTGCGCTGGGCGTTTTCAATCGCCTTGGTCACCCAGGGATGTTCAATGGCCTCATTCTTCTCCATGCCCAGCTTTTGCATCAACCCGGCGACCCGGTCAGACGCGAAGATGCGCAGCAGATTGTCTTCCAGCGACAGGTAGAAGCGGCTCGATCCTGGATCGCCCTGGCGACCGGAACGCCCGCGCAACTGGTTATCAATGCGCCGCGATTCATGACGTTCGGTGCCGATAACATGGAGACCGCCAGCGGCCACCACTTGTTCATGGCGCTGCTGCCAGGCTTGGCGAACGTCGTCGTGGGCTGATTGATTCGCGTCCAGTCCCAGCGCCTTCAGTTCAGCTTGCAGGTTACCGCCCAAGACGATGTCAGTACCGCGACCCGCCATGTTGGTGGCAATCGTAACAGCGCCGGGCCGACCGGCTTGCACAATAATTTCAGCTTCCCGTTCGTGTTGCTTGGCGTTCAGTACCTGGTGAGGAACATTCGCTTTATCCAGCATCTTGGCAAGCAGTTCAGACACCTCGATCGAGGTGGTTCCCACTAGGGTCGGTTGACCGCGCTTTTGGCAATCGCGGATATCTTCCAGCACCGCCTGGTACTTCTCCTCCTGGGTGAGAAACACTAGATCGCCCATATCTTTACGGATCATCGGTAGATGCGTGGGTACAACGATGACCTCCAGGTTGTAGATTTGCTGGAATTCAAAAGCTTCCGTATCAGCGGTGCCGGTCATACCCGCCAGTTTGCCGTACAGGCGGAAGTAGTTCTGGAAGGTGATCGAGGCCAGGGTCTGGTTTTCCGCCTGAATCGGCACGCCCTCTTTAGCTTCGATGGCCTGATGCAAACCGTCTGACCAGCGCCGGCCTGGCATGGTGCGCCCGGTAAATTCATCAACGATGATCACTTCGCCGTTGCGCACGATGTATTCCACATCACGGTGGAACAGGGAATGAGCGCGCAGGCAGGCGTTCAGGTGATGAAAGACGCCAAGATGAGCGGCGTCATACAGGCTTTCGCCTTCACGGAGTAAGCCGGCTTCCAGCAGTAACTCCTCGACTTTCTGGTGGCCGTCCTCAGTGAGGTAGACCTGCTTGACTTTCTCATCCACCGAGTAGTCGCCCGGTCCCTCTTCCTCTTTCTGGCGAGTCAGCGCCGGGATCAGCGCATCGATCCGCCGGTACATTTCAGAGCTTTCCTCCGCCGGACCGGAAATAATCAGTGGAGTGCGCGCTTCGTCAATCAGGATCGAGTCCACTTCATCCACCAGCGCGTAGTGCAGTTCCCGTTGCACCTTTTGCTCCAGACTGAAGGCCATGTTGTCGCGCAGGTAGTCGAAGCCGTATTCATTGTTGGTGCCGTAGGTGATATCGGAACCATAAGCAGCGCGTTTTTCCTCGGGACTCATGCCAGCGATCACCACGCCGACGGTCATGCCCAGAAAACGATAGATCTGGCCCATCCAGTCCGCATCGCGGCGAGCCAGGTAGTCGTTGACCGTGATGACATGAACGCCTTTGCCCGTTAGCGCATTGAGGTAAACCGCCAGAGTCGCCACCAGGGTTTTACCTTCGCCGGTGCGCATTTCGGCGATCTTGCCTTCGTGCAGCACCATACCGCCGATTAACTGCACGTCGAAATGGCGCATTTCCAGAGTGCGCTTGCTGGCTTCACGTATTACGGCGAAGGCCTCGGGCAAGAGAGCATCGAGGGTTTCGCCTTTGGTGTAACGGTTCTTGAATTCGTCGGTCTTGGCGCGCAAATCAGCGTCGCTCAGGGCGGCAATGCCCGATTCCAGGGCGTTGATGGTCGTAACGACCTTACGCATCCGACGGAGTACGCGGTCATTGCGGCTACCAAACAGGGTTTTCAAAATATTCATCAAAGACTCTCGCAAAGAGGGGGTTCAGCGTGGCGGGGGCGACAATTGACATGCTACGAAAGATCACGGGTCAGGCAGGGAGCAATGATACCCCAATAGCGGGTTTTTGGCTGAAATGCGCATAAAAAGACAAACGGCTTTCCGGGATTGGTTCCCGGAAAGCCGTTAAAAAATGGGGGGAAGTTAAAGACACTAGCCAGCCGTGTTCAGCGCGTCGCCTGGGCCGGTTGAAGGTAGGAAATCGGCGCCTGCCGTTCGTCACTGAACGTCACTTCTTCCCAGGCGGCGCGATCAGCCAGCAAGGTGCGCAGCAACCGGTTATTTAACGCATGACCGGATTTGTAGCCCGTGAATGCGCCAATCAGACTGCAGCCCAGCAAATACAAATCGCCAATCGCATCCAGAATCTTATGCTTAACGAATTCGTCCTCGTAGCGCAGCCCATCCTCATTGAGGATCCGGTAATCATCCACCACGATGGCGTTGTCCAGGGTGCCGCCCAGCGCCAGCCGCTGCTCGCGCAGGTACTCGATATCGCGCATGAACCCGAAAGTACGCGCCCGACTGACTTCCTTGACGAACGACGTCGTTGAAAAATCCACCACGGCGTTTTGATTGCGCCCTCGGAACAGCGGGTGATCAAAGGCAATGGTAAACTCGACCTTGAAGCCATCGAAGGGATCAAACCGCGCCTGTTTGTCGCCGTCATCAACCAGGACAGACCGCTTGATGCGGATAAACCGCTTGGGCGCGTTCTGTTCCTGAATACCGGCGGACTGAATCAAAAAGACGAACGGCCCAGCGCTGCCATCCATGATCGGCACCTCGGCGGCGCTCACATCAACGTAAGCATTATCGATGCCCAATCCTGCAAAAGCTGACAGCAGATGCTCGACCGTAGAAATGCGGGCTTTTCCCTTGATCAGTGATGTGGAAAGCTGCGTATCTCCAACATTCTGCGGACAGGCCTTGATTTCTACCGGTTCAGGCAGATCGGTGCGCCGGAATACAATACCAGCGTCGGGTGCTGCTGGCCGCAAGGTCAAGTAGACTTTTTCGCCGGTATGTAATCCGACCCCGGTCGCCCGAATGGCGTTTTTCAAGGTTCTCTGCCTAATCATCTTAGGTCCCCCAACACGTCAATTGATCTGAAGCATGATGCCGTAAATGATCGTCCCGGATATCGATGGTCTTTGCTCAATGAACCCGGGCGGTTAGTAACGCCAGTTCGCTGTCACCGTACCTTCATGCACTGCAACGAATCTACCACATTACGTGGCGAGACGGCAACTTTTGTTTCTCTTTCGCAACGGCATTTGTTGTTAACTTGCGAAAATTCTATGCTTCAAGTCGTTATCCGGTCATGATCGCACGATTTACACGACCATGGCCGAACAATAACGGGGGACAAGGGACACCAAACTATTCAGCTTGACGGCGCAGGAACGCTGGAATATCCAGATATTCCAGATCAGCTTCACCAGTAGTATTGCGTTGCGGACTCAACCCATCTCCAACGGCCCGAGGCAGCGTTGACGGCGACCGCGCCGACTCACGCGGTGGATACGAATCCGGATCGCGAACCAGATTAATGTGGGGAATTCTCGATTCCCGCTCACGCCCCGTCGCCGTTTTAGCCGCCGGAGCACCCTGACCAATGCCGGTTGCGACAATGGTTACGCGCAACTCGTTTTGCATCTCGTGATCAATCGTCGTGCCGACCACTACATTGGCGTCATCAGAGGCCAGTTCCTTGATCGTGTTCCCCACCTCATCAAACTCGCCAATGGTCATATCCATGCCGCCGGTGATGCTGACCAGTAATCCCTTCGCGCCCGCCAGATTCACATTTTCCAGTAATGGACTGTTAATGGCCGATTCCGCTGCTTCGCGGGCGCGGCCATCGCCGACAGCCCGACCAGTGCCCATCATCGCCATGCCCATTTCCGACATCACCGTGCGCACGTCGGCAAAGTCCACATTGATTAGGCCCGGCTTGGTAATCAGTTCGGCAATGCCCTGCACCGCGCCCAACAGCACGTCATTGGCGGCCTTGAAAGCATCCAGCAGACTGGCGGCTTTGCCCAGCACCGTCAGCAATTTCTCATTAGGAATGATAATTAGGGAATCGACCGCCTTGCTCAGTTCGGCAATGCCGCGCACCGCGACTTCCATGCGTTTCTTGCCCTCGAACGGAAACGGTTTGGTCACCACCGCCACGGTCAGAATGCCCATTTCCCGGGCCAGCTCCGCCACGACCGGCGCCGCGCCTGTTCCAGTGCCGCCGCCCATGCCCGCGGTAATAAACACCATGTCGGCGCCTTGCAGGATCTCCCGGATGCGTTCGCTATCTTCCTGGGCCGACTGCCGACCGACCTCTGGATTAGCCCCGGCGCCCAGTCCCTTGGTGATATTTCCGCCAATTTGTAAAGTTACTGGCACCGACGAGGTCTTCAGCGCCTGTGCATCGGTATTGGCGCAGATAAACTCCACGCCTTCAATGTTAGCGCCCAGCATATGCTGCACGGCATTGCTGCCGCCGCCGCCCACGCCAATCACTTTGATAACCTCATTCTGCGATTTACTATCCACCAGCTCAAACATAACCGTACTCTCCTCAATCAATGGTTCTCAACCCAAACGTTCGTCGACCCAACCGCTAGAAATTCCCCTGAAACCAGCTTTTCATCCGCGCCCACAGACCCTTGCGGCCCACTCTCGACACCGGCCCCACTTTAAGTGGCCGGTTCTCATTACCAAACAGCAATAACCCTACCGCGGTGGAGTACACTGGATTCCGCACCCGATCCTCCATGCCCGTTACATCATGCGGCAATCCCAAGCGCACCGGCATGTGAAACACATCCTCGGCCAATTCCACCACACCTTCCATCTTGGCGCTGCCGCCGGTCAACACCAAGCCCGCCGCGATCAAATTTTCAAAACCGCTGCGCTGCAGCTCCTTCTGGGCAAACTCGAAAAATTCGGCATAGCGCGGTTCAACCACTTCGGCCAGGTCGTACCGGGAAAATGACCGGGCCGCCCGGTCGCCAACGCTAGCCACATCGATCCGCTCATCGGGTCCGGTCAAATGCTTAAGGCAACAGGCGTGCTTGATCTTGATATCCTCCGCCGACTGGGTCGGGGTGCGGAAAGCGACGGCAATATCGTTGGTCACCTGATCGCCGGCGATGGGAATGACCGAGGTATGGCTGATCGCGCCGTGAGTGAACACCGCCAGATCGCTGGTGCCGCCGCCTAGATCCAGCAGGCAAACGCCCAATTCCTTTTCGTCCGGATTCAGCACTGCCCGGCTGGAAGCGAGTTGTTGCAGAATGATGTCATCCACCTCCAGTCCGCAGCGCTGCACGCACTTGACGATATTCTGAGCGGCGCTGACCGCTCCAGTGACAATATGCACCCGTGCCTCCAGCCGTACGCCGGACATGCCGACCGGGTCCTGGATACCTTCCTGATTGTCGATGATGAATTCTTGCGGCAGGATGTGCAGAATCTTCTGATCCGCTGGAATCGCCACCACCCGCGCCGCTTCAATAACCCGCTCCACATCTTCCGGGGTGACTTCCTGACTCTTGATCGCGGTGACGCCATGCGAATTCAGCCCGCGAATATGACTGCCGGAAATGCCGGTATAGGCTGAATGAATGCGGCACCCCGCCATCTGTTCGGCTTCATCAATCGCATGCTGGATCGACTGCACGGTCGACTCGATGTTGACCACTACACCTTTTTTCAAACCCCGCGAAGGATGGCTACCGATGCCGACGACCTCGATACGACCATCCACATCAACTTCGCCGACGATCACGACAACTTTCGAGGTGCCGATATCCAGACCGACAATCAGACTCTTATCTTCTTTTTTAGACATAACCGCTCCATTTTGCGCAACAACCTAGCTGGCGGTCGGGGCTGCTGGCGCTTTCCCGGCTTTCCACCGCACGGCAAAGCCGTTGCCATAACGCAAATCCACGACCGCGATCTGGTCGATCCGGGCCGATAGAATGCGCGGATAAAGTTGTGCTAACCGTTGTAAACGTTGTTCAAACTGATCGCGCCCGACATACACCTCCAGGCCATTATCAAAAGTCAGCCACCAGGCCCGTCGTTCATCCTGCCGCACTGTCGCCAGTCGCAACCCCATCGGCTCAAACAGCGCGCGAATTTCCTCGTAAGCTTTGATCAACGCCTTTTCATGACCGCTAGGACCTGACAAACGCGGCCAGGGACCCGGTTGACGCACCACTGGCGGCTGGAAGCGCTGACCGTTCACATCCACCATCGCATCCTCGCCCCAATAACCAAAAGCAATCCGCTCGCGCAGTTCGATTTCCACGACATCCGGCCACCAGCGGCGGACGGTAATCTTTTCCACCCAGGGATTTTCGGCCAGCGTCGCGCGCAGCGTATCCAGATCCGCCATGAAAAAATTCTGTCCGAGCACTCCAGCAGCGACCGGTTGCAAATCCGTCTCGGCCAGGTTGCGCAACTCGCCTTCAATGCGCACATGGCGCAATGGAAAAGCATTGGGATCGCGCAATTTCTCAGCGCCGACCCACAAACCATAACCCACGCCGGTCAGCACCAGCGCCACGCCCAACCAACGCAACGGCGCTCCCCAAAGCGCTTTCCACTGACCGGGCGCATTCACTGACCGGGACTTAAGCGTGGTTGCGCCCCGTCGGCGCCGCTTCTTGGCGAACCACATAATGCACTCCGTTCAGTCCGATGATGACAAACTGGTTTCCAGAATCCGCCAGACCAGATCCTCGAAACTCAGGCCGGCGACCCGAGCCGCCATGGGCACGAGGCTGTGATCGGTCATGCCGGGCACGGTGTTGACTTCTAGCAGCCAGGGCCGATCCTGATCATCCACCATCAAATCCACCCGTCCCCAACCCGAACCATCGACCGCGACAAAGGCTTGGTCCACTAAATTCCGCAATTGGGCTTCTCGCGCCGTGGGCAACCCGCAGGGACAGCGATAACAAGTGTCATTTGCGTGGTACTTGGCTTGATAGTCATAAAATTCTCGGGGCGTTTCCAACCGGATCAGCGGCAGTGTCTCGCCTTGCAGCCAAGCGCCAGTGTACTCCTGGCCCTGAATCCACGGTTCCGCCAGGATCGGCGAGTGACAGCCGGCTGCCCGTTCCCAGGCCGCTTGGAACTGCGACGGCGCGTTGACCCGGCTGATGCCAATGCTGGAGCCTTCGCGGGACGGCTTTACCGCCAGCGGCAGACCGAGTTCATCGGCGGCGGCGGTTAAATCCGCCACGCTCTCCACTAACCGACCAGCAGGGGTCGGCAACCCGATGCCTCGCCAAATCTGTTTAGTGCGCAATTTGTCCATCCCCAACGCCGAGGCGAGCACCCCGCTACCGGTATAGGGCAGGTTCAGGATTTCCAGCGCGCCTTGAATCTCGCCATCCTCGCCGCCGCGCCCGTGCAGGGCGATGAAAACGCGATCAAAGCCGCCGTTGGCCAGCACTCGGGAAATTTGCCGGTCAGCATCGATCCCATGAGCATCCACGCCGCGCGCCTGCAAGGCGTTCAGCACCGCCTGGCCGCTTTTTAGCGAGACCTCCCGTTCCGCCGACCAGCCACCCATTAAAACAGCGACTTTGCCGAACTCAGTCGGGTAGGTCGCTGTGCGTTGTTGTCTCTGTTGCATTGATCCCCCTAGCCATTCACGAGCCGCGCCGCCATTGCCCCAATGTCGCCTGCGCCCATGATTAACAGCAAATCACCGTCGCACAGCAGGTCCGGCAACACAGTTGACAGATCAGCCGCTTGTTCCACAAACACCGGATCGACCTTGCCCCGGGTGCGGATCGCCCGACTCAAACTGCGTCCATCAGCGCCAGCGATCAGCTTTTCCCCGGCGGGATACACCTCCAGCAAAATCAGCGCGTCCACTTCGGAAAGTACCTGAGCGAAGTCGTCGAACAGATCACGGGTGCGGGTAAAGCGGTGTGGTTGAAAGGCCAGCACCAGCCGCCGCTCCGGCCAGGCGCCTTGCACTGCCTCCAGCACGGCTTGGATTTCCCGGGGATGGTGCCCGTAATCTTCCATCACTGTCGCGCAGCCGCCATCCGGCAGGGTCAGTTCGCCGTGTTGCTGGAAACGCCGCCCGATCCCCTGAAAATTCATCAATGCCCGGCGAATAGCGGTTTCCGATACGCCCAGTTCATGCGCGACTGCGATGGCCGCCAGCGCATTGAGTACGCTATGCCGGCCTGGCAGATTCAAAGTGATCGGCAATGGCCCCGTGAGGTGCGGCAAGTGCGCCAGAAATCGGGTGCGCAGCCCTTCCCGCATGATGTCGCTGGCCCACACATCGCAATCTTCATCAAAGCCATAACTCAACACCGGACGGCTCAACAACGGCAAAATCGCCCGCACCTGGGGATCATCAGCGCACAGCACCGCTAGTCCGTAAAATGGCAAGTGATGGAGAAATTCAATGAACGTCTCGCGCAACCGTTCAAAATCGCCGCCATACGTCGGCAAATGATCGGCGTCGATATTAGTAACCACCGCCAGCATCGGCTGCAGGAACAGGAATGAAGCATCGCTTTCATCCGCCTCGGCGACCAGAAAATGACCTGCGCCTAATCGAGCGTTCGCCCCCGCGCTGTTCAGCCGTCCACCGATAACGAAGGTCGGATCCAATCCGCCTTCAGCCAGCAGACTGGCGATCAAGCTGGTCGTGGTCGTCTTGCCATGCGTGCCAGCGACGGCGATGCCATAGCGAAAGCGCATGAGTTCAGCCAGCATTTCGGCGCGAGGTACTACAGGAATCCGGGCCGCTCGCGCCGCAACGACTTCGGGATTGTCCTCGGCCACTGCGCTGGAAATCACCACAGCGTCACAACCGGCAATATGCTCGGCGACATGGCCCGGACGGATGGTCGCGCCTAGTTGCGCTAAACGGGCGGTCACTGCGCTAGCGCGCAGGTCTGAACCGGATACGCTGTAGCCCAGATTCAGCAATACTTCGGCAATGCCGCTCATGCCTGATCCGCCAATGCCCACGAAATGCAGATGGCGAATCCGGCGCATATCGCGCCAAGCTTCCGGGATAGTGGCTAGTACGGGTTTGTCCATTTTTTTTTAGGAGTCAGGAGTCAGGAGTCAGGAGTCAGGCAATGGATTTCAAACAAGCCAGCGCCACTTGTTCAGCGGCGTCTACCTTGGCCAAGCGCCGCGCCGCTTCGGCCATCCGTAACAATCGATCACGGTCGCTCAATAATTCCCGCAGTAGCGTGGCCAATCGTTCAGCCGTCAATTCCGCCTGCTGAACAATCAGGGCTGCGCCTTCCTTCTCCAGAAACCGGGCGTTTGCGGTTTGATGGTCGTCCACTGCGAAGGGGAACGGCACCAGCACCGCGCCAACGCCCGCCGCCGCCAGTTCGGCAATCGTCAACGCTCCGGCTCGACACAGCACTAAATCGGCCCAGCTATAAGCCTCGGCCATGTTCTCAATAAACGGCGTCAGCCGATAGAGAGTGGCGAGCGGCGAGTGGCGAGTGATAAGCCCTGCTTCCTGATACGCAGCCTCAGCGGCTTCATGCAACTGCCCCCCCGCCTGGTGCCAGACCTCCGGGCGTTCACGCTCCTCCAGTAACGCCAAAGCTTGCGGAACCCGTTGATTCAGCGCCAACGCGCCCTGACTGCCCCCCAACACCAGTAAGCGCTGCTGTCCTGCACGACTGGCGAATCGCGTTGCCGGCAACGGCAGGTTGGCAATGACTTCCCGCACTGGATTGCCCACGGTCACCGCTTGCCGGGCCGAGGGAAATGTCCCTGGAAACGCCTCGAATACTCGTCCGGCGACCCGCGCTAACCAGCGGTTCGTCAAACCGGCAATGGCGTTCTGTTCATGCACGACCAATGGAATTCCCAATAACCGCGCCATGATGCCACCGGGACCACTCGCGAACCCACCCATGCCCAACACGACGGCAGGCCGCAAACGGCGCAGGATTCCACCGGCTTGCCACAACGCCTGGCTTAACATGATGGGCATTAATAAATACTGGCGCAGACCCTTGCCGCGCAAGCCTGCGACCTCAATCCATTCCATGGGGATGCCGGCCTTTGGAACTAGAGTCGCCTCCAAACCACGCTGGGCGCCCATCCAGGTCACTGCTGCGCCACGCGCCCGCAACCGCTCGGCCACCGCCAGCGCCGGGAACACATGCCCGCCTGTACCGCCCGCCATGATCAGGATCGCCGGTTGCCTGTTCATTCCTCAAGCACCACTTTGCCAGCCCGGGTTTCCGTATCGACCCGCAACAACAGCGCCAGCGTCATGCACATCACCACGACGCTACTACCGCCATAACTCATCAAGGGCAGAGTTAAACCCTTGGTCGGCAAGACGCCCATATTGACGCCCATGTTGAACAGCGACTGGATGCCGAACCATAAGCCGATGCCATAAGCCAACCAGGCCGAGAATTTTTTCCCCAACCGCTCCGCTCGCTGGCCGATATGAAACGCCCGCCAGACTAGAATCGTGAACAACGCAATGATGGTCAAAATACCCATTAGTCCTAACTCTTCGGCCAACACCGCGAACAGGAAGTCGGTATGAGCCTCGGGCAAATAAAACAATTTCTGCACACTCTCGCCCAGTCCAACCCCGAACAGTTCGCCGCGCCCGATCGCAATCAATGACTGGGTCAGTTGAAAGCCGCTCGCGAAAGGATCCGCCCAGGGATCAAGAAAGCTCACCAGCCGCGCCCGCCGGTAAGGCGAAGACCAAAGCAGCACCGCCATCACCGCCGAAGTGCCGATCATCAGGGTTCCGAACTGCCAGAGATTAACTCCGGCCAGAAACACCATACCCATCGCCGCCGCCATCAACACCACCACGCTGCCAAAATCCGGCTCCAGCAACAGCAACACCGCCAGCACCGCCAGCACCGCCATGGGCCGCAGGAGCGCCAGCGCCGAAACCCGAAAATCGGCGGTCCGCAATTCTTCGCCATGCCGCTTGAGGTAGTCGGCCACATAAATCATTGTGAACAGCTTGGCGATTTCCGATACCTGGATATTGATCGGACCGATGCGAATCCAGCGCAGACTACCGTTTACCTCCGTGCCAATGCCTGGTATCAGCACCAGCACCAGTAAACTTATGGCCGCCATTAATAGCAGGGGACTGACCTGCCGCCAGCGCACCAGCGGAATCTGAAAGATCACACTGGCCGCGAACAGGCCAATCAGGACGAAAGCGCCTTGGCGAATCAGGAAATAGAACGGTTGGCCGGTCTCGCGAGAGGCAATCGGCATCGACGCCGAAGTCACCATTAACAGGCCCAGCGTCAACAACAGCAGGGCTGCCATTAGAATCCACGGATCGGGAAACGGTAACGCGGCCCGGCTCTCACCGGCTGGCGGCGTTTTGTCTCGGCGCAAGACCGCAGCGACATTCAGCATGACGCAAGCTCCCTCACCGCATGAGCGAACACGGCGCCGCGTTCCTCGTAACCGCTGAACATGTCGAAACTGGCGCAGGCGGGGGAAAGGAGTACGCTATCGCCGGGTTGAGCCAGCGCCGCCGCCTGCGCCACCGCTTGTTGCATATCAGTAGCGCGATGCAGCGGAATTCTGTCACCCAACGCGGTAGCGATCAGCGGCGCATCACGACCAATGAGCACCACGGCCCGCGCCTTGCCGGTCAACGCTGCGCGTAATGGCGTAAAGTCCTGACTCTTGCCTTCGCCCCCGGCAATCAGCACCACCTGACCTGGCAGACCGCGCACCGCCGCCACAGTTGCGCCAACATTCGTGCCTTTGGAATCGTCGAACCAGCGCACGCCATCACGCTCCCGCACCAGAGCCGTGCGGTGCGCTAGGCCCGTGAATTCCCGCAGCGCCGCAAGCATTCCGTTTCGCTCCAAGCCGAGTGAGTGTCCCATCGCCAGGGCCGCCAGGGCGTTAGCCAGGTTATGGTCGCCACTGATTTTTAACGCCGACGCTTCAATCCACAGTTCCTGACCGCAAGCCAGCCAGGTCTCGCCGCTCGCCCGGCGCAGACCAAAGCCGCCTTCATCCGGTTCTTCCAACGTGAAGCACACTTTCTTACGACCCGGCTCCATCATCGTCATGACCACCGGATCATCGGCATTCATCACCATCGCGCCATGGCCCCGAAAAATCCGCTGCTTGGCGGCGATGTAATCGTCCAGACTGTCGTAGCGATCCAGGTGATCGGGACTGATATTCAGCACCGTCGCCACATGCGCATTCAGACTATGCGTCGTCTCCAGTTGAAAGCTGGACAACTCCAGCACATATAATTCAGGTCGACCCGTCTCTAACCACAAATCCAGCGCTGGCGTTCCAAGATTGCCGCCCACCGACGCCCGCACCCCGGCCCGTTCGGCCATCAAGCCCAGCAGAGTCGTCACGGTGCTCTTGCCATTGGAGCCGGTAATCGCCGCGATGGGCGCATCGGTCAAACGCGCCAGTAATTCGATGTCTCCCCAAACGGGCGCGCCGCGCGCCGCCGCTTCAGCAATGACCGGTGTTTTCACCGAGACGCCGGGACTAACCAGCAACCGCGTCGCTTGAGCAAACAGCGCTGGATCGAAGTCTCCAAGATGGCAGGGGGCCTTGGGAAACGTTGTCTGAAAAGCAGCCAGACCGGGAGGAGCAACCCGGCTGTCGGCCACGGCGAACGATGCGTCCAACGCCTGTAGCGCCCGCGTCATCGACAAACCGCTCTTGCCGAGTCCAACCACTAGGGTCATTCCGTCCAGTTGCAACATGGATAAAAACTTCAAGTTTTGAGTTTTAAGGCGCTATCGAACTTTCAGCGTCGCCAGCCCAAATAGCACCAGCACAATGGTGATAATCCAGAAGCGAACGATCACCCGAGGTTCCGGCCAACCTTCCAGCTCGAAATGGTGATGCAAAGGCGCCATGCGGAAGATGCGCCGACCGGTGAGCTTAAACGAGGCGACTTGCAGGATCACTGACACCGTCTCCATGACAAACACCCCGCCCATTACAAACAGCACCAGTTCCTGACGCACCGCCACCGCGACCACACCCAGCGCTGCGCCCAATGCTAGTGCGCCAACATCACCCATGAACACTTGGGCTGGATAGGCGTTGAACCAGAGAAATCCCAATCCGGCGCCCACCAGCGCTCCACAGAACACCATGAGTTCGCCAACGCCTGGTACATGCGGAATTCCCAGATATTCGGCGAAAATCCGGTTACCCGAGGCATAGCAAAAGACCGCCAGCGCCCCGGCCACCATCGTGGTCGGCACAATCGCCAGGCCATCCAGACCGTCGGTGAGATTGACGGCATTACTGGAGCCGACGATCACGAAGTAAGTCAGCGGGATGAACAGCCAGCTGAGATTAACCGCCACGCTCTTGAAAAAAGGGACGATCAAATCGGTTTCCACCGGAGTCTGCGCAGTGAAATACAGCAACAACGCCGCCGACAAGCCGACGCAGGATTGCCAGGAATATTTAGTGCGCGCTGACAAGCCTTTGGAGTTGCGAAGAATTAACTTCTTGTAATCATCCGCCCAGCCAATTGCGCCGAAGGTCAGCGTGGTCAGCAGCACAATCCAGACGTAGCGGTTGCGCGGATCCGCCCAGAGCAACGTCGCCACCGCGATGGCCACCAAAATCAGCGCCCCACCCATGGTCGGCGTGCCTGCCTTGAAAAAGTGGCTCTTGGGTCCGTCCTCGCGGATGTGCTGGCCGATCTGATAACGGCTCAAGCGCCGGATCATGGCCGGCCCGATGATCAGGGAAATGAACAGCGCTGTCAGCGTACCGAGAATCCCCCGTAAGGTCAGATACTGAAAAACATTGAAACCGGTATAGATATTTTCTGTCAGCCACTCGGTGAGCAAGACCAGCATCAGCCGTGTCCCCCCTGTTCCCTGTATTCACCCGGCGCTGCCAGCGCCATGACTACCCGTTCCATTCGCATCCCCCGTGAACCCTTTACCAGCACCACTGGCGCTTCGTCTTCATTTTGGAGCGCGCGATCCAGTTCCGCGATCAGCGTCTCCACCGTTGTAAAATGCGCTCCGCCCACGCCGAAGGCATCGACCGCCGCCCGGCTATACTCGCCCAGCGCATACATTTTCTTGAACCCTGCCGCGCGGGCATCCTGTCCGGATTGCGCGTGCAACGCCTCCGCTGCTGGACCTAATTCCCGCATATCGCCCAGCACCAGCCATTTGTTGCCGGGTTCAGCGCCGATCGCCTGCAACGCCGCCGCGAGCGAGGCGGGATTGGCATTGTAGGCGTCATGAATCACCACGCCGCCATGCTGGCCGCGCAAACGCTGCATCCGGCCGCTAACGCCCTGCAACTCTTCCAAACCCTGACGCATCTCATCCAGGGTCGCGCCCACCGCCAGTGCCGCCGCCGCCGCCGCCAAGGCATTACGGATGTTATGCGCGCCGGGTATCGGCAAATGAATCTCGGTCTCACCTGCAGGCGTGGTCAATTGAAAGCGCGCCGTCGCCGCATCCAGAATCCGCCCACGCACCACGGCTGTTTGATCCAGTCCAAAATCGATGACCTGCCGTCCTGTATTCAAATCCAGCCAGTAATTCGCATAAGGATCATCACGATTGATGATCGCTACACCGTCTGTGCCCAGTCCCTGAAAAATCTCGCTCTTGCCGCGCGCCACGCCAGCGATATCGCCAAAACCCTCCAAATGGCAGGGGCCGGCATTATTAATAATCGCCACATCTGGCCGGGCTAATCCGGTCAGGTAGGCGATTTCGCCGTGATGATTAGCGCCCATTTCAATCACCGCGTAAGCGTGTTCTCCTTGCAAACGCAACAGGGTCAGGGGAACGCCGATGTCGTTATTCAGATTGCCCTCGGTCGCCAGGGTCGGCCCGCGCACCCGCAAAATAGCGGCGATCATTTCCTTGAGCGTGGTCTTGCCATTGCTGCCGGTTAATGCGATCAGGGGTTGCGTAAACCGGGAACGCCACGCCGCCGCCAGTTGCCCGAGTGCTAACCGAGTGTCGGCGACTTGCATCTGGGGCAATGAGTCCACCACTGGACGGCTGACCAGCGCTGCGCAGGCACCCCGCTCACGAGCAGTGGAAACAAAATCATGGCCGTCGAAATTTGGCCCGGTCAGCGCGACAAACAATGCGCCGGAGGGTAACTGGCGAGTGTCGGTGCTGACTCCGGAAAAAGCTAAATCGTCGCCGGTTAACCGCCCATTCAGCAGTTCCGCCGCCTCCCGCAAGCGCAATGGTGAAAAAATGTCAGTCACTTAGGCGGCCTCGCGCTCGGTTGCATACAAAGATTCACACACCACCGCCTGATCGCTGAACGGCAAGCGCTCGCCGCCAATAATTTGATAGTCTTCATGACCCTTGCCGGTGATCAGCACGATGTCGCCGGCTCCCGCCTCAGCCAGCCCCCGGTGAATCGCAGCGCGCCGATCATGGATGACCAGGGCCGCAGAGGGATGCTGCATCCCGGCCAGAATGTCCGCGACGATACGCGCCGGGTCTTCAGTGCGTGGGTTATCGTTCGTCACGATCACCCGATCCGCCCACTGTTCAGCCGCCGCGCCCATCAAGGGCCGCTTGCCGGAATCGCGGTCGCCGCCGCAGCCGAATACGCACCACAACCGGTTACGACCGCCATGCTCGCGCAAGGCGCGCAAGGTTTGTTCCAGGGCATATGGCGTGTGGGCGTAGTCGATCGCGATCAGCGGCTGGCCGTCCTGACCGCCCAATCGTTCCATCCGCCCCGGCGCAGTTTCGGTCCGCGCCAGCCGCGCCAGCGCCTCGGCGAAGGGTAGGTCCAGCGCCAGCAGCGTGGCCAGGCTCGCCAGCAGATTGCTGGCGTTGAACCGGCCCAGCAATCCTGCCTGCAACTCGCCATCGCCCCAGGATGAATGGATTTGCAGACGTAAGCCGTTGGCCGTCAGTTCCAGATGCTCGCCCCAAACAAAGCGCTCGACCGAGGCCGGACGCACGCCGAGACCATAAACAATGATTCCGCTGCGCGCCCGCGCCTCCAGCGCCAGTTCCCGACCAAAAGCATCATCGCCATTCACCACCGCCCAGGCCGGTTGATGTTCAACGAACAACCGGCGCTTGGCGGCGGCGTAAGCTTCCAGCGTCCCGTGGTAATCGAGATGATCACGACTCAACTGAGTCAGCACCGCCACGGCGAACTCGACGCCGTTCACTCGGCCCTGATCCAGCGCGTGGGAAGAGACTTCCATAACCGCATGGCGTCGACCAGTTGCGACCAGCTCCGCCAACCAGCACTGCACTGTCAGCACTTCCGGCGTGGTATGCGTCAAAGGTTGCGTCTGACCGTAAACGCCACCGCCGACTGTACCCAAAATACCGCAGGGTCCGGTTTCAGCATCGCTCAGCGCCTGGGCAAGAAAATGTGCGCAGGAGGTTTTGCCGTCAGTGCCGGTAATGCCTACCACGGGGATATGCCGGGAGGGTTCACCGTAAAACCGGCTGGCGATCCGGCCTAGTTTCCGTCGCAGTTCAGGCACGGCCAGCAGCAGTAACGAATCGTCTACCAGCAATACCTCATCCCAGGGCGGTTCCCAAAGCACCGCCAGCGCCCCGGCGGAACGTACTGTCTCCAGGAACTCCAGGCCATGACGCTGTCCGCCGCGCACTGCGAAAAACACCTCTCCCAGATGGACAAACCGACTATCAGTCGCTAAACCGGCCACGCGCTGGTCAGCCCATGACGCTGGCGTCTCGACAAACCCCGTCAGCAATTCGCCCAATGTCAGCGAAGTCAAGCGGCTCATGGGGTCGTCCTTGCTACGGGTTGATCCGTCCCAGCGATTTTCATGGTCGGCATATCATCCGGCGTGATGTTCAAAATGCGCAGCACGCCGCCCATGGTTCGACCGAACACCGGCGCCGCCACTGCGCCGCCGTAGTACGCGCCTCCCTTAGGTTCATCCACGATGATGACCATCACCAGCCGGGGATCGCTGGCTGGAACCATCCCGGCAAACAGCGAAAAATAGCGGTGTTTGGCATAGCGACCGTTGACAATCTTATGCACCGTGCCGGTCTTGCCCGCCACCCGATAGCCAGGGACATCGGCCTTGGCACCGGTGCCGTGAGTCGTTACCGCTTGCTCCAGCATCACTCGCACTTGTTGTGTGGCCTTGGCCGACAGCACCCGCCGTTCATCGGCTGGATCAAGCGGCTTCTCGCGCTTGAGAATGGTCAACGGTCGGCGGACGCCATCCGCCGCCAGTACGGTATAAGCCTGAGCCAATTGCAGCATATTAACCGACAGGCCATACCCGAAAGAGTGGTTGGCATGGCCGATTTCGCCGCCCCACTTACTCGGATGGCGCAGTACGCCCGGCTGTTCGCCAACTAGCCCCAAACCGGTCAGCGCGCCAAAGCCAACATCCTTAAACACTTTCCACAATCGTTCCGCCGGCAGCGACAGGGCGATCTTGGTGGTGCCGATATTGCTGGATTTGCTGATGATGTGGGTCACATCGAGAGTTCCGTAATTATGGACATCGCGCACCGCAAAGCGGCCAATCCGCAATGGACCCCGCGTATCGACCAGACTGGTCGGCGTCCATTTACCACTCTCCAGGGCCATCGCGATGGTAAAGGGCTTGATGGTTGATCCCGGTTCATAAGCGTCCGTAACCGCCCGGTTGCGCAATAAACTACTCTTGAGATCGGCGCGATTGTTGGGGTTGCCGGCCGGTTGATCGACCATCGCCAGAATTTCTCCGGTCTTCACGTCCACGATCACTGCGGAACCAGCGCTGGCGTTATGCTCGACAACGGTTTCCTTGAGGGCGCGATACGCCTGGTACTGCAAACGCCGGTCGATGCTCAACGTCAGTTTCTGGCCCGGTTGCGGCGACCGGATGTTCTCGACATCCTCGACAATCCGCCCCAGTCGATCCTTGATGACTCGCTTTTGGCCAGGAATGCCTCGCAACTGAGCGTCAAAGGCTTTTTCCAAACCCTCCTGCCCCACGTCGTCGATATCGGTAAATCCTAAGAGATGTGAAGTCACTTCGGCGTCGGGGTAGAAACGGCGGTATTCGCGCTGCGCATAGACTCCAGGAATGTTGAGTTGCAGAATGCGCTGCGCCTCGTCAGGCGCCAGATGCCGGCGCAGATAAACAAACTGGCGCGGTTTTTCATTGGTCTGCTGTCGTTCAATATCCGGTGCCAGTTTTTTCTCCAGATCGCCTGTCGTCATCCCTAACGCCGCTGCCAGTTGTGGCCAGCGGGCGCGCTGCTCGAGAAAATCCTTCGGTTCCGCCCAAATGGAATCCACCGGTGAACTCACTGCCAGCGGTTCGCCATTACGGTCGACGATCATGCCCCGGTGGGCGGGCGCCTCGACGACTCGCAGGAAGCGCTCATCGCCCTGCCCCTGCAGAAAATCCTTGTGGAACAGTTGCAAGTAAGCCGCACGCGCAAAAATGCCCCCGGTCGCCAGCGCTAATAAACTCAAAACCAGTCCGGCGCGGGTCATCATCCGGAACAGAGTTTCTCCTGAAAGAACTCTGGGCATCCGGCTTCCAGAGCGATTAAAGACGCTATTTTTTGCCCGTTTCATTTGGGCGCTTCGGTTGATTGGGTTCATAGGGCGCGATATATAAAACTTCACCTGGGTCCGGGATCCGCATGTTCAACCGGGTATGCGCTGCATCTTCCACAGCGATATCGGTCACCAGCGTGCTTTGCTCGAGCTGCAACAATTCCCATTCGATCTCCAGCTGATCCCGTTCCCCTTGCAGTTTCTGAAGTTGAATGAATAGTTGCCGGTTCGTATGTTGCGTGTAAACCACACCCACTCCAGAAGCGAACACGGCGCCAGTCAATAACACAATCTGACTGAATGGACTGATCATGCCAGTCGCTCCGCCACGCGCAGGAGCGCGCTGCGCGCGCGTGGATTGGCCGCCGCCTCGACCTTGCCGGGCCGCAAGGGTCGCCCCACCAACCGCAAAGTTTTGCCTTCCGGCTCGCCGGTGACCGGCAAATCGAGCGGCCATTCCCGCCCATGCGCCTGTTCCCGCATGAATTGCTTAACCAATCGATCCTCCAGCGAATGAAAACTGATCACTGCCAATCGTCCACCCGGCACCAGAATCCGCACCGTCTGCGGCAAGGCTGTCGATAACTCCCTTAATTCGTCATTAACCACAATCCGTATCGCCTGAAAAACGCGCGTCGCCGGATGCTTGCCGGGTTCGCGGGTCGGGACCGCCGCTGCAACAATCCTGGCCAAACGCCCTGTCGTCGTAATCGGCGACTGCTGACGGGCGGCGATAATCTCGCGAGCAATGCGTCGGTGAAACCGCTCCTCGCCAAATTGCGCCAATACTTGCGCCAGTTCAGCTTCCGTGACGCACGCCAACCATTCCGCCGCGCTATAGCCACTCGTCGGGTCCATGCGCATGTCCAGCGGCCCATCGCGGGTAAAGCTGAAGCCGCGCGCTGGGTCGTCCAGCTGCGGTGACGATACGCCGAGGTCAAACAGGATGCCGTTTACCCGACCGATCCACCCCCGTTCAGCCACCACTTCAACCAACTGGCTGAAGGGGCGCCGCGCGAAGATCAGTCGGCGATCCTTGCCAAAACGGAGGTATGCGTACTCTTCCGCCGCGGGATCCCGGTCCAGGGCCAGCAATTGTCCATCCGGACCCAGCTGCTCCAGAATGGCCTCCGTATGACCGCCCCGGCCAAAGGCGCCATCCACGTAGCGCCCGTCAGGCAGGATTGCCAGGGCTTCCAGCGTCTCGGTCAACAGGACCGGACGATGCAGCCGTTCTCCGGTGGTATTCACGCCTCAGAACGCCAGTGAATCCAGATCTGGCAACGGTTCGTTGCCATCATCTCCACCCCCCGCTAACAGCATCTCGCGCCAGGTATTCCAGGCGGGTTCATCCCAGATTTCAAATTTGTTACCTTGCCCCACCAACACGACCCGCTTATCCAGATGGGCAAATTCCCGCAATGGCCCTGGCAACAGAATTCGGCCGCTGGCGTCCATACCGCATTCCTCAGCATGCCCCAACAGCAGTCGTTTCAGGGCACGGGCGCGCGGGTGGGTGCTTGAGAGCTGAAGGAGCTTACGCTCAACGTCTTCCCAGGCCAGCAATGGATACAGCAACAGGCAACGATCGATATCCACCGTCAGAATCAATCGACCTTCGGCTGCATCCAGCAGAGATTGACGGTAGCGAACCGGCATCGACAACCGGCCCTTGGCATCCAGCGATAGTGGAGTGATACCCCGAAATACGCCCATCCCTCTCACCCGCCTAGGCGCCCGTGCGCCCCACTTCCCCCCACTTTCTACCACTAAACTATAGGAAGGGTTACCCTATACTGTCAAGAAAATCCATGTAGTCGATTTATCAAAAAAACTTTATATATAATCAGTTACATTGATTAACAATCAGTAGCCAGCAAATTTTTCATTAAGCGATCCGACTCGAAATGTTTTACGACCCTGAAATTATCCGAATATGGGTGGTGTCCCTCAGTTTACGTGATGAGCTAAGCCAGTGACGACGACAACATGTATCCTCATTGTGATTGTGGTGTTAATCACTGACCGGGGATCTTATGAAGTGGGAAACGCTCTACTGCCCCAATCGTTCCTGTCACCACTACGGTCGGCCCTTTGGTCAAGGGTTGTTGGTCAAAAATGGTTCCAGTCACGGGAAAAAGCAGGCGTTGTGTCGTTCGTGCGGGAGGAGAGTGTCCTTGACGTACGGAACTGCGTATTTTGACCTCGAGGCCGACCCCGCCGTTTTCGAACTGGCGATGCGGGCGTTGGCGGAGGGAAATTCCATCCAGGGTACGGCACGAATCGTCCAGATCGACAAGGATACGGTTTGTGCGTGGTTGACTCGGGCCGCCCAGCAATGTCGTTTGGTGGTTTTGTCCCATTGGCGCGAGCTGACGGTGACCGAGTGTCAACTGGATGAATTGTGGAGCTTTGTCCATACCAAGGACCAGAATCTGCCGATGGCGCAGCAATGGTGCGAGACGGATGGCGATGCTTGGGTGTGGGTCGCCTTTGCGCCCGAATGGCGCCTGGTGGTAGGGTTTGTCGTGGGCCAGCGCACGCAGGCTCAGGCGAACCTGCTCCTGGAGCGCGTGGTGTATGTGACCGACGATCACGTCCCCTTCTTTACTAGCGACCAATGGCCGGGCTATCCCAGCGCCTTGCTCCATGCCTATGGGGAATGGTATCAGCCCGAGCGCCAAGGGACGCGAGGACGATATCCGGCCCCACGGTGCCGCCCACCGCCGAATTTGCTGTATGCTCAAGTGGTTAAGCGACGTGAAAAAGGACGGGTGGTCGAGGTGACCCGTAAGAGGGTCTGGGGAAGCGCGGACGAGCTTCAGGCGCGATTGGCCGCATCCGCCACCAGCACGACGATCAACACGAGCTTTGTGGAGCGGGATAACCTGGCCTGGCGCGAACACAATCGGCGGTTGGCTCGCAAGACGACCGCGTTTTCCAAGCAACGGTCGTGGATGGAAAAGCAGGTGTGGCTGTCGTTGGCTTACTACCATTTCTGCTTGCCCCACCTGAGCCTGCGTGAGGAATTGCCCACCCCGGAACCGACCCGAGGCAACGGATCGCCCCGTAAATGGCGGCCTGTCACGCCGGCCATGGCGGCGGGGATGACCGATCATATCTGGACCACGGCGGAGTTGCTGGGCTTTCGGGTACCCGCACCGTTTCTGAATACCTTGGAAACCATCAAACACTTGTTCCCCGCACTCGACGATGCTCATCACGTAAACTGAGGGACACCACCCGAATATGCGACAATTCCAAAACAGCCCGTTAGCCGACATAACAACCTTAACCCTCGTCATGTCTTGTTAAAGTTGTGACTACCAGGTAATTTCATGCTATCTGCCATTCATCGTTAATTTTCCATGCAAGCCTTGTTCAACCTGTTCCTGGATATCTGTCTGTTCCGTAAAGGTCCGCAACATGTGCCTTTCTCGGTGGCGTTGCTCAAAATGTGTCTGCTGGCCTATGGCTTATCCGGTCTGGTGGTCCTAATTCTCAGCACTCCCGTTCCGGTCGCGCTCCTGCAAATTCTGCTGGATTTAGTGCTGCTCAGCGGATTACTGTATTTAGCATTAATACTGTATCGACGCCCTCGACGCTTTGAGCAAACGCTGAGCGCCCTGACCGGCGCGGGCGCGCTGATAGGATTGCTGGCCCTACCACTGATGAGTTGGATCGTCCATCAGCAACCGGACGGCGATACCCAACTGCCTTTGTTGCTGTTGCTGGTGCTCATGGTCTGGAGCATCGCCATCATGGCTCACATCCTGCGCTACGCTTTCGAGACCTCGATCTGGATTGGCGCGTTATATGCGTTGGGCTATACCTTCCTGTCGTGGACCTTGACCGGCTGGATCGGCCCGGAAGCCGGTTGAACAGGTCTTTGCGACGTTATCAACCCGGACAGCGAGATTTTTCCGTAATGCATATTCACATCCTGGGCATCTGTGGGACCTTCATGGCCGGAATCGCCCTGCTGGCCCGCGCCGCGGGACACACCGTATCCGGTTGCGATGCCGGCGTTTATCCACCCATGAGCACTCAACTGGCGGAAGCCGGCATTGCGTTGCGAGAAGGCTACGATCCCGGGCAGCTGACCGAATTCAGACCGGATGCCGTCGTAGTCGGCAATGTCATGAGCCGGGGACGGCCGATTATCGAGGAACTGCTAAACCAGGGGTGGCCCTATACATCTGGACCGGCCTGGCTGGCGGAGCATGTATTACAAGGCCGGAAAGTCCTGGCGGTCGCTGGCACCCACGGCAAAACCACGACTAGCAGCCTGCTGGCCTGGATTCTTGAATACGCCGGGCTGGAGCCAGGCTTTCTCATTGGCGGCATTCCCGCCAACTTCAACGTCTCGGCGCGGTTGGGTCAAGCCTCTTTCTTTGTTGTCGAAGCGGACGAGTACGATACGGCATTCTTCGACAAGCGCTCGAAGTTTGTGCATTACCGACCACGCACCCTGATTCTTAACAACCTGGAGTTCGATCACGCCGATATTTTCCCCGATCTGGCGGCGATCCAGCGGCAGTTTCACCATCTACTGCGCACGGTGCCTGGCGCCGGACTCATCGTCACCCATGGCCAGGACGCTCATCTGGCCGAGGTGCTGGCCATGGGTTGCTGGACCCCGGTACAACGATTCGGAACCGGCGACTGGGAAGCGCGTGAGATTGTCCCCGATGGCAGTGCTTTTGATGTGGTCTTGCAAGGCAAGTCACAGGGTCGCGTAGAGTGGAGTCAGTTGGGAATGCACAGCATCCACAATGGGCTGGCGGCCATCGCCGCCGCCGGCCATGCGGGCGTCCCTCCCGCGACCGCCATTGAGGCGTTACGGGGTTTTCAGGGAGTCAAGCGCCGTCTGGAAGTGCGTGGCGCGGTTCATGGGGTCACGGTTTACGATGACTTTGCCCATCATCCAACGGCTATTGCTACTACACTCTCCGGATTGCGCGCCCGAGTTGGCGCAGAACCGATCATCGCCGTGCTGGAGCCGCGTTCCAACACCATGAAACTGGGTGTATTCAAGGACAGCCTCGCCCCAGCGCTGGCAGTCGCCGATGTGGTCGTGCTTTACCAGGCGCCGGAATTGGGTTGGAATCTCGCGGAGGTAGGGGCAGCGCTTGGATCAAAGGGACAAGTCAGCCACTCTCTTGATGAGACCCTGGCGGCGATCCAGACGCAGGCCAAACCGGGAACTCATGTTCTGATCATGAGCAACGGCGGTTTTGGCGGCATTCACGAACGTTTGCTTCAGGCGCTACAAGCGTTTGATCATCAGCTAATTTAGCGTTCCTGAATAAAACCCCGGCCTGCAGCAAACCGGCAAGCCGGGGCTTTTTTATCAGATCGGTGGGCGAAAACCGACAGTTTTGCTAAATTATTATCGACCATCGCCAGTCGATCCCAATTAATCAACCCAGGGAGAAGTCCGAACATGATGCAGCTGAAGGAAATCCTGAAGAGAAAAGGCGACCAGCCGGTCACCGTACCCACCACCGCCAGCGTCGCCGACGCCATTCACGCCATGAACGAGCGTAAGGTCGGTTCGGTCATGGTGCTGGAAGCCAGCGGCGCGCCAGCGGGTATTTTCACCGAGCGCGACGTACTGAACCTGTGCGCCGAAAACCGGACCGATTTCGCCAGAATGTCGATCCGGCCCTGCATGACCTGCGATATCACCATGGGCCAACCCGAGGAGACCATCAGCGCCGCATTGACGGTCATGACGGCTAAACGTTTCCGCCATCTACCCGTGGTGGAAGATGGTAAACTCACAGGCGTGGTCTCCATTGGCGACCTAGTCAAGGCTAAACTGGAGGAAACCGCCCAGGAAGCGCAAGCGCTGCGTGAATACATCACGGCCTGAAACCCCTCCAGAGGCATGGACTGGAACATGACCACCGGTTCTTCGCGTCAATCAATGGCAACCACCGGTGAAGAGCGTTTCTGGGAAACCAGAACACTCGCTGATCTGACCAAAGCTCAATGGGAAGCGCTATGCGATGGGTGTGGTAAATGCTGCCTGCATAAGCTGGAAGAGGAGGAAACTGGCCAGCTGTTCCACACCAACGTCGCTTGCCGTTTGCTGGATCTGCGCAGCGGTCGTTGCACCCACTATGCCGAGCGGTTCCGCTGGGTTCCGGATTGTGTGCAACTCACCCCTGCCGAAGTGCGACAACTTCGCTGGCTGCCGGCCACCTGCGCCTACCGCCTTCGGGCAGAGGGCCAACCCTTGCCTGACTGGCATCCACTGCGAACCGGCGATCCACACTCCACGCAGCGCGCCGGCATGAGCATCATTCACTGGGCGGCGCCGGAACGACGGGTCCGTCGTTTGGAAGATCATATTTTGGAGCGAGCGCCATGAAAGTCCGTTGTCTGACGCTGGGTTCATTCCAGGTCAACGCTTATCTGCTGGAAGACCCGGCAACTGGAGCCTGCGCTGTGGTGGATACCGGCGAAGGGCCGCAATTGGCTCATGCCCTGGCCAGTATGACGCCGCGTCCGAATCTACAGGCGATTTTACTGACCCATGCCCACTTCGATCATGCCGGAGGATTGGCGGACCTGCAACAGGAATTCCCCGCGGCGGTCACCTGGTTGCCTGCGCTGGAGCGGCCAATGTTCGACGCCCTGCCCCAGCAAGGTTCGCTACTGTTCGGGATGCCGGATTTCGATCGGCCCTGTGGGCGGATCGACCGGGAAACGCAGGATGGGGAAACGGTTGACGTGGGTCCCCTGCGTTTCAAATTTCTGTCCACGCCCGGTCATACGCCTGGCCAGGGTTGCTATTACGACGACACCTATGTTTTTGTTGGCGATACTCTGTTTGCGGGCAGCATCGGCCGCACCGATTTTCCTCTAAGCGATCCGGAATTAATGTGGCGGAGCCTTCGCCGCTTGCTGGAACTGCCCGGTCATCTAATGGTATGCAGCGGACATGGACCAGTGACCACGCTGGAACAGGAATTAAAAACCAATCCCTATCTGGATTACCTCCGTCGCGAACGAGACATCGAAGCGCCATCCAGCGGATTACTGTCGCTCGGACCGCGTTGGAGCTGAACCGCTAACCACTCGGCTTGTCGCTAACCAATGTGCGGCGCGCGACGGGAACGTCGCCAACGCCAAGGAACGTCGCGCCACTGACCATACGCTGGCGCCAATAGCGCTGATTCAACTTGACCTTGCGCACTTTTCGGCTGCTCGAGGAGGCATGAATCATTTGGCCGTTGCCTGCATAGATACCTACATGAGAGACTTGGCCGCTGCGTCCTGTGCGAAAGAACAAGAGATCGCCCGGAAGCACCCGACGCTGCGGTTGCGCCGCCTGGAATTGCGCCACCGAGGTGCGCGGTAACGAGATGCCCGCCTGCAGGTAAGCATATTGCACCAAACCACTGCAATCGACCCCGTCTGGCGATTCGCCGCCAAGGACATAAGGCACACCGATCAACCGTTCCGCTGTGGCAACAATGCGTTGGCGAACTACCGCATGAGGATCATGTGTAGAAACCGAAGGGGTCGCGCATCCACCAAGCCACAACGGCCCGGTAAGCAGCAGCAGAATAATAGAGAGGCGGTTAGAATGCAGCGGTATCGACATAAGGGCTATTCCGGTTGGTTTCAGGGTCGATCACCACACCCAAAGGGGTGACCATCCGTATTGCCTCGCCTATTATAGAAGGCGATTCGCATCTCGCCAAAATATAGAACTGGATATTCCAGGAGTCAGGCATATACTTTTCGCGCGGACACGGACAAGATCATCTATAGTAAAAACACCTTAATCCAACACACGCGTTCTCGCCAATCCCTCCGAGAGGAACGAATGAAGGCAACTCAAGATAGAGTCGTATCATTGCACTACACGCTTACTGATGACCATGGTCTGCTACTCGACTCCAGTCGTGGGCGCGACCCGTTGGCTTATCTGCATGGTCATGGTCATATCATCCAGGGCCTGGAATCTGCGCTCGAGGGTTGCGAAGCAGGTTTCAGCGGATCCGTGAGGGTGCCGCCAGCGGATGCTTACGGCGAATACGATCCTCAAGGAGTGTTCGAGGCGCCGCGCGATCAGTTCCCACCGGGCGAAGATATTCAGGCCGGCATGCGCGTCCAAGCCGAAGGTCCCCAGGGAATCGTAAATTTCACGGTCTTAAGCGCAAACGATCAGGGCGTCATGCTGGACGCCAATCATCCATTGGCTGGCAAAACCCTAAATTTTGAAGTCGAAGTGCTGGAAGTGCGGCAGGCGACTGATCAGGAATTGGCCCATCGCCATGTGCATGCGCATGGCCACGACCATTAGGCGTTCACCTGATCCAACGCGCGGGGACTGTTCCCTTGTGTGAATGGATATGTAGAATAAACCTGGAAAATTAAGCGTTCAGTTTGAGGTCTCTCGCGCCATCATGTTGCTGCGATCCTTTCATTTCGCCGGCGAGGAAGCACCGCCCTTTGAACTCAAAGGGAGCCTGTTCACGCTAACGGTTCTGCATCTTTTCCAACTGGATCGAGCTGCTATCGAGCGGCACTTGGCGGAGAAGATCAAGCAAGCCCCCAGCTTTTTCAACAATACTCCGGTCGTAATTGATCTGGAGGGGATGACCGATTCGCCGGATGGTCTGGATTTTAATGGCTTGTACGAACTGTTGCGTGCGCATGGCATGGTGCCGGTCGGGATTCGCAATGGGACGCCGATGCAGCAGGCCGCCGCCCGCCTGGCCGGGTTGCCTGTGCTACCGGAGAGTCGCGCCGCTAACAATGGCAAAAAAACCGAACGAGCTGAAGCCGCGCCGATGCACAGCCGGATCGTCAATCATCCAATTCGTTCGGGTCAGCAGTTTTACGCGCCAGAAGGTGATTTGATTGTATTGGGAGCGGTCAGCGCTGGGGCTGAGGTGATTGCTGATGGCAATATTCATATTTATGGCGTGCTGCGTGGACGCGCCCTTGCTGGCGTCAGGGGCGATGCCGAGGCCCGGATTTTCTGTCAAAGTCTAGAGGCAGAGCTGGTTTCTATCGCCGGTCGCTATCGAATCAGCGAACAGATCGAATCATCTGACCGAAGTAAGGCCGCACAGATTCATCTGGTGGAAGACCGATTGATTATTGAACATTTAAACCGCTAATGAGTCACGTTGTAACAAAATCGGATTAGACTCACCGGTTATTTGATTATGGCATACAACCTTAGCAGGATAATCGCTTGGCAACCATTATCGTCGTGACCTCCGGCAAGGGAGGCGTGGGCAAGACAACGACCAGCGCAAGCTTCGCTACCGGTCTGGCTCAGCGTGGCTATCGGACTGTGGTCATCGACTTCGATGTGGGATTGCGCAACCTGGATTTGATCATGGGTTGCGAACGGCGGGTGGTGTATGACTTTGTTAATGTCATCAACAACGAAGCTAACCTCAATCAGGCGCTGATTCGTGACAAGCGCGTGGAAAATCTGTATATCCTGCCGGCTTCGCAGACGCGCGACAAGGAAGCGCTAACCAAGGAAGGTGTGGAGCGGGTGCTGAACGAACTTAAGGTGGGATTCGATTATATTGTGTGCGACTCACCGGCAGGCATTGAGCGCGGCGCGCTGATGGCGCTGTACTTTGCTGATCAAGCGCTAGTGGTGACTAATCCGGAAGTCTCGTCGGTGCGTGATTCTGACCGGATTCTCGGCATTCTGGCCAGTCGGTCGCTGCGTGCTGAACAGGGCGATGAGCCGGTCAAGGAGCATCTGGTGCTGGCCCGCTATGCGCCGGAACGAGCCGATCGTGGCGATATGCTGAGCGTGGACGATGTGCTGGAGATTTTGGGGATCCCACTGCTAGGCGTTATCCCTGAATCTCAGACCGTCTTGCAATCCTCGAATGCCGGGGTTCCGGTGATTCTGGAAGACAGCAGTGAAGCCGGCGCAGCCTATAGCGATCTGGTGGATCGCTTTCTTGGCAAGGATCTGCCGCATCGATTTACCTCGGCCCAAAAAAAGGGCTTTCTTCGGCGTCTGTTTGGCGGGAGCTGAGTCATGAGACTGCTAGACTCGATATTCCGCGCGCCTCCCAGCAAATCCGCTGCGCTCGCCAAAGAACGGTTGCAAATCATTGTGACCCATGAGCGGGGTAATCGACGCAACAGTCCTGACTATTTGCCAGCGCTCAAAAAGGAACTGCTAGAGGTCGTGCGCAAGTATGTGCCTATCGATCAAAGTCAGGTCAAAGTGCATCTGGATCGTGAGGATGGCTATGAGGTGTTGGAGTTG
This sequence comes from Gammaproteobacteria bacterium, assembly GCA_024235095.1. NCBI lineage: Bacteria > Pseudomonadati > Pseudomonadota > Gammaproteobacteria > Gammaproteobacteria bacterium. The sequence goes on along the minus strand of JACKNC010000002.1, from coordinate 385,514 downwards.
AACATTACCCTGCCGGAAGAAGAACAGCGTGTGGCTCAACCGCGTCCGAATGGTGGTGGAGCATAGACGGGTGGCGCCGTGACCGATACACATAAGAATCAACATCGGGCTGAGGCCAGCGAAGAGGTTCGGGTTCGCCTCGACAAATGGTTATGGGCAGCGCGATTCTTCAAAACCCGAGCCCTGGCGACCGAAGCCGTGAATGGCGGGCGGGTTCATGTCGGTGGTCAAAGGGTTAAACCCGCCCGGGCGATTCATCCAGGCGAAACCTTGCGTATTCAGCGCGATGCCAGTGAATATGTTGTGATAGTCCGCGCACTTAGCGACCGGCGTGGACCGGCTAAAGAAGCGGCCCTGTTGTACGAGGAAACGGCTGAAAGCCATCAACGACGCGAGGAATACGCTGAACAGCGCCGCTTGAACGCCATGACCGTTCCTCGACTCGAGGGGCGTCCCACTAAGCAGGATCGTCGGCGCATTGTTCATTTCACTCGAAATGGAGAATGACTCTACAGCCTGTGCTGGTCCTGCGCTCACCCCCAACATCGTTCCCTGGCTGCAAAGCCTTTGGTTCGAGCTGGATGCGCTGTTGCCGCACACCGTGGAACCGGACAATAGTTGCTGGAGCGTTAGTGACGGACTTCGATTAAATCCCCAGCCAGCGCAAATCGGGATCGGGCTGTGAGCGATTCCAAACCGCGTGGAATAATTCCAGCAGTTCCTTCATACGTTCGCTGGGTTGCGGCTCGTAACGGCCCAGCAAGCGGCGGGGATCGCTAAAGCGCAGCAAGGCTTGTTCATCCGAAATAACAAAAGCTTGACTCAATTCTAATCGGGCTGGGACTTCCTCCCGGTTTGGGGTGCGTAGAAGCAGGGCGGTAGTCAACCGCTCACCCAATCGCGCCAGGCGAGGGCAACCATTGCGCCATTCCTGCGCCGGCGGCAAAATCAGATGCAACCGCACCTTAGACTGCTCGACTACCCGGGCGCGGATAGCGTCGATGATCTCGGGATCATCATACAATTCCGGACGCACCAGCGGCGTGTACCAATAAAGGGTGCGCTGCATGCTCTCCAGCAACTCCAGTAGGGCCTGTCGGCTATCGTCCAGTCCGTCCAGCGCAATGAAGCGAGTTAAATTGTCATCGGTCATCGCTATTACTTCTCGCATACTTAATAACGCAACTCCACATCCGCCGGGAACTGATGCAGCGTTGCCGTGTGATCGGTGAAGGTTGTGATTGGCCGACCGTTGACCGTCACCTCCTGCAACGGGCGGTCGACTGGAGAATGCAGAATAATTCCGCCTGGCGGCGCAATGACATCGCCGGACAAGCGCACCTTTAGTGTGTTCGAATCGGTCATTGCCATCCGGTAATTCAGGGCGCCATGCCAGGTTGGCATCCGCTTGACCGCAACACCCTCCGGACTTTCCACCCAAGCAGCAGGAATGCCCGCGCCGATCACCAGCGCCTGATCCATCTCGCGCTCGTAAACGAAGAGACTGCGCACCGCTCGAATGAAATCGGAACCGACCCAAGTATGCGGCATGTCACCGATAAAGCGCGGGAGACGCGGTTCGCGCCAGACCACTTCCGCCCAGTGATTCCAAGCCGCGGGGCGCTGGCCTTCCAGGAAGAAATTTAATGCTTCCAACGCCTGGTCGCGAAGACCAAGCCGGACTAGCGTGCCCACTGACCGCCATTCATAAGGGGTATAGGCTTCCCAGGTCGGGTTCTGGCGACGCTGATCGAAAAACTCAAGATAACGTTCAAAAGTACGATTCAGGGCTGGCTGTGGCAACCAGCCCAGTTCTCCTCCCGGATCGATTGCGATGGTCGTTGACGTCGGATCGAAGTCGCCCAACTCTACCGCACCAGGAATAAAGTCGATCTGGCGCAGGTGCAGCGTAGCGTCCAGCGAGTTCCACAAATCCCGACGAAACGCATCGCGCAGGGTGCTAATCCGTTCTGCTTCCGCATCCTCGCCCAGAATCGTGGCCATGGCGGCGGCGTCCTTTAATCCACGCAGAGTAAAGAAATTGTCCCAGTAGGAATGCCGCGGCTGGTTGGCGTAGCCTTCGTGACTGATCGACTCGGGAACCAGCCCGCCGTAGGGAATATACGTGGGGTCGGTGCGGTACTTGCCGTTCGAGCGTTGCTGGCGCAGGAAGTCGATGTAACCGACCGCCTTGAGCGCATGGGGCCACATCTCGCGCAAAAAGCCGACATCGCGGGTATAGCGGTAATACTCCATAATGGCATAGATCAGCTCGCCATGACTGTCATGCTCAGCAGTCGGATCAGCGCCGCGCCCGTCCACGCAGCAAGGCACTTTGCCATCCGGGAACTGATAAGGCGCATACCATTGCAAAAATTGCCGCACTTCTTCGGTGTAACCCATGCCCAGCAAGGCTGCGGAGGTCAACGCGCCATCGCGGATCCAGGAGCGGGCATAAGCGCGCGAACCGGGCTGGATCGCGGGGCCATCGCGGTTGATCAGAATGTAGGCCAGATTGCTTTTGATGCTGTTCGCCAATCGTTGAGCAACCGGCGGCAGTTCCAGCGCGACGCGGTCCAGCCGCGTTGCCCAGTCGCGACGGGTCTGTTCCAGCAGTTGATTCGCTTCTGCAGCAGCGTCCGCATCCGGCAACGTGGGCGCGGGGTCTGGACGGTCGTGGAAGGGAATGTGCAGGTAGACTTCCCGAGATTCGCCGGGCGGCAAATCCCAGCCGTATTCCAAAACCCCGGAAGCATAACCAAACGGCGCATCCTCAATCCGCTCCTGACGGGGCAGACGACCGGTCGCCAGGTCTGCGAGAATCGGCCCCTGATCGAAGGTGGCGGCGCGGAATCGGTCCGGTGTTGTCAGAACGAAGATCTTCTTGCCGGAAGGATTCACCTGGAGCACGCGGTCGGCGTAATGCAGACCGCGAATGGGTGAAACGCCGCTGCTGATATTCAGCGATTGCCAGGGTGGATTGACCTGAAACGGTCGCACAACCAGAAACAGCGTCAGATGTCGGGTTTCAGTGTTCAGATTCTCGACCCGGTAGCGGGCGTACAGCGCTGACTTTTCCGGCAAGCCGGCGGCGAAGGCCGTCACAGCGAACCAGAAGTGTTCGAGTTCCCAGCGCACGGTGGGAATGGGTAGATAACCCTCGGCTAAGTCCTGAACCGGCTCCACATCCGCCCAGGTGATCAATCGGCCATTGGCGAACAGGAAAGGTTCAATGGTGAAGCTGCTCTTGTCGATTTCCAGCGCGCCATCCTCATTGAGCAAGGCTTCCTTGCCGTCGCCGCTGACCCCCACCACGGTCCAATAGCTTTGTTCGCCCTGAAAGTAGCGAGGATACCAGCCACGCGGCGCGGCGCGAGCAATGGCTTCGAAAAACCGGTTTGGTGAAGTGGAAAATTCGTAGGATTGCACGGCAACCTGGCGAATAGCGTAGCCCTGTCGGCGACTGCTGCGCTCCAGGTTAAGGCGCAGATAACGGGATTCCACATCGGGCAGGTAGAGATAATCCCGCGCACCGTTGCCATCGCGCACCGTGTAGCGAGTCTCCCACTGCTCGCCATCGTCGGAGATCTGCACCTGGTAATCCGTTGCGTAGTCGTCGGCATCCCAGTCGATGATCAATCCGCCATATTCACGAGGCGTGAGAAAGTCCAGTAACAACCACTGATTTTCCGCAAGTGCGCCGCTGCGCCAGGATGCCGCAGGATCGGTATTGAGCGCTGCCGCTGGCGGATGGCCTTCGGTCGAGGTCGAAGCGCGCACCGTGGGATTCAGGGTGTACGCATGCAAGGGTTCGCGCGCCTCAAAGGTCAGATCATCGATCCAAATCGAACCTTTACCTAGCTCATTCGCCGACAGGGCGAACTCGATGACTGCAACCTCTTCCAACGGTCCACCGGGTCCCCAGGCGCGCTGGAGATGCCGTTTCCGGACGGCGACCGGCTGCCAGTCGGTGGAAAAAACATGATCGCGTTGCTTGAACCACCAGACATTCTGGCGGGAATCGACAATCTTGAATTCGATGTCACTACGTGGAGCCGCGCCGCGTATGGCATAGCGAAAGACGAAGTTTTCCGGCAACGGCAATCGGAAGACCTTGCGAGCGATCACGAAACTAGCGCCTTCCGCAAACTCGAAATCCAGGCGCATGGCCCGCCGGCCATCGAGGCCATCATCCTGCGCAATTTCCAGCCGGGCGCCGGGCGAGGTCACGACGCTCCAGCCACTTAAGTCCTCGAAATTGTCGAGGAGATGCGTTTTTCGAGAAGAGGTTTCAGTCGCGGGAGACGGAACGGTGATTGAATCGGGAGAGGCCATTGCAGGGGTCAGGTAAAGCCCCAAGGACAGGAGAGCTGCCTGCCATAAAGCGGACTGGGTGGAGAAAGAGGGCATGGGTGAATACACACATGTAGGAACCGGCTTGTCGGCGATTCGACAAGTTATCGCCCACAAGCCGGCTTCTATGCTTATGGATATTAGGTACTACTTCTTCTCTTCCTTAACCACTGGAGCCGCTACCGGGGCTGCCGCCGGCTTGGCTTCGCTGACCTGGATTTCCTTGATCTCGATCTTGGCCCCGGACTTCAGCTTTTCCAGATAATCATTGACCATCTTGCTTTGCAACATCTGCTGAATCTGTGGTTTCAGTTCATCCAGTGACGGCGGCGTGGCGTCGCGAGTATCTTCCAGGAGGATGACATGCCAGCCAAAGGGCGTCTGCACCGGTTCCTCGCTGAACTTGCCCTTTTCCATCTTGGCGACCGCCTGCGCGAAGGGCGGCACCATCATGCTTGGGGTGAACCAGCCCAGATCGCCGCCATTGGCTGCGGAACTGTCGCTGGATTTGGTTTTGGCCAACTCAGCGAAATCACCCCCTTTTTTCAGTTCGGCAATGACTTCCTTAGCCTTGTCCTCGGAATCCACCAGGATGTGGGCCGCCTTGTATTCCTTACCTTTCATCGCCGCAGTGGCGGTTTCATATTCCTTCTTGATAGCGTCTTCGCTAGGCGCATTCTCACTCAGCATCCGCCGCACCACGGTGCTGGCCAACAGGCTACGCTTGACGATCTCCAGCTGCTGCTTGATCTGCGGATCATCCGCCAGCTTCTCCTTATTGGCTTCCTGCACCAGCAATTCTTCCATGACCAATTGATCAACGAGCGCCTTACTGGCCTCTGGCGTGTCCGTTTTAGCCCGATTGCGCAACTGTTGAGCGTACTGTTCAAAAGTCGCCTTGGAAATCGGTTTACCGTTAACCACGGCGACGGGATCGGGAATGTTAAACTCAACCGGTTGCGCAGCAGCAGGCGCAGCCGTAGCGGCTGGAGCGGGCGCGGCTTCAGGCTTTTTGTCGTCAGCGGCCAGTGCGGCCCCAGCCAGCAGGAGCGCCGAAGAGAAGGCCAACAGCGGGAAGGTCAGTTTGTTCGGTTTATTCATCATCATTTCCAGGAACAGGCTCGGTTACAGGTTTAGGGTCGGGTTTCATCGGGGGTTCGGGCCTTGGCGATGCTCAAGGCGTGAATGTCCCCGCGCATCAGATCGGCCACCGCCGCATAGACCAAACGGTGGCGCTGAATCAGGGTTTTGCCCGCGAAGGCAGTGGAGACAATGTGGACAGTGAAGTGGCCGCCCTCGCGCGCTCCGGCATGGCCGGCGTGGGTTGCGCTATCGTCGATGATTTCCAACGCATCCGGCGCCAGCGCGGCCCGCAGCCGTTCCTCAATTAACGCAACCCGCTCGCTCATGCGGGCAACACCTTGCGAAAAGGATAGACTTCAATCGTCGTCCACACGCCAGCGCTAACATAAGGATCGGCGTTCGCCCAGGCGCAAGCTTCTTCGAGAGAGGCAAATTCGGCAACCATCAGGCTGCCGTGGAAGCCCGCCGGACCGGGGTCGGGACTGTCAATCGCTGGCAGGGGGCCAGCCAGAATCAGGCGGCCTTCAGCGAGCAATGGATGCAGACGCTCCAGATGAGCGGGACGAACGGCCAAGCGCTGCTCAAGACTGTTAGGCGCATCGCGGCCCAGGATGGCGTAGAGCATGTTCAGGACTCCTCCGGGGGGGTATCGTCAAGTTTAAGATGACGGCTCATGTAGGCCGCCTGCGCCAGTACGAACACCACGGTCAGGCCCAACATGCCAAACAGCTTAAAGTTCACCCAGGTGTTCTCGTCAAACGTGAAGGCGACATAAAGATTGGCCACGCCCATGGCGATAAAGAAAACCGCCCAGGCCAGTGTCAGCTTGACCCAAACAGATGCGGGAAGTTCCAACTGTCCGCTCAGCATCCGTTCCAACAGCGTTTTCTGGCTGATAAAGCAACTACCCAGAAACGCCACTGCGAACAACCAGTTCACTACGGTCGGCTTCCATTTGACAAACATCGGATCCTTGAGTAGCAGGGTCGCGCCGCCCAGCACTAGCACGAGTCCGGCGGTAATCAGCGGCAGCTTCTCAACCCGATGCCGCCGCCACCAGATCCAGCCAGTTTGCGCGAGAGTCACGACGATCAGCACCCCAGTAGCGACATAAATATCGGCCATTTTGTAGGCGACGAAGAACAACAGGATGGGCAGGAAGTCGAAGAGCAATTTCATACGGGTTGCTAATTTCTGTTGCGTACCGGAAGGAAAACGGGACAAAAGAAAAGCGGCCTTGCGGCCATTCTCTTGACTGGACAGCGCCAGACAGGCAGATTGCCGGGTCGCTTTGCATTGCATACTGTTATGAGAATATAAGGCCATGAGCCATTTTTTACAAATTCATCCTGTTAATCCGCAACCGCGATTGATTGCGCAGGCGGTCGCCCGGTTGCGGGAAGGCAACGTCATCGTCTATCCGACTGATTCCAGCTACGCGCTCGGTTGCCAACTCGGCGACAAGGCAGCGGCGGAGCGGATTCGCGCCATTCGCCAAACCGATCGTCACCACAATTTCACTTTGGTCTGCCGCGATCTTTCGGAAATCGCCACTTACGCCAAAGTCGACAATCGCCGTTACCGATTGCTCAAGGCCGCCACGCCGGGGGCATTTACCTTCATTTTGCAAGCGACGCACGAGGTGCCGCGCCGTTTGCAACACCCTCGGCGCAAGACCATCGGCATCCGTATTCCCGATCATGTCATTGTGCGCGCCCTGCTGGCGGAGTTAGGCGAACCGATCATGAGTTGTACGCTGATGCTGCCTGGCGATGACTGGCCACTGTCCGACCCGGAAGAAATTGCCGACCGTCTGGCTAATGAGGTCAATCTGATTATTGACGGCGGTGCTGGCCAGCATGAACCCACCACGGTTCTCGATTTGACCGGCGATGCGCCGCAGTTGATCCGCCAAGGGCTGGGCGACGCTAGTCCGTTCCTTTAACCTGACGTTCTTTCAGCGCCGCTCAGTCCACAATTGCAGCAACATGAGATCATGAAGGCGACCGTCCGTCCCCTGTTGAGATGGAGGTAAACCGATGAATCCTTTATCCTACATTGATCCTGGCGACCCCTATCCTGAGAGCGATGGCCAGCCTATGGCAGAGAACACAGAACAGTATGACTGGATTGTCAAAATCAAGGAGAATTTGGAAATTCTCTTCGCCGATGACGACGATGTATTCATCGCCGGAGACCTGCTGTGGTATCCCGTGCCGGATCGGCGACTGTCTGGACCCATAGCGCCGGATGTGCTGGTTGCATTTGGCCGACCCAAAGGACGGCGTGGTTCCTACTTGCAGTGGCAAGAAGAAGGGATCGCGCCGCAAGTCGTTTCGAGGTGTTGTCGCCATCGAATAGCCAAGTGGAGATGGCCAACAAGCTGCGCTTTTACGACCAATTTGGCGTCGAAGAATACTATCTGTATGATCCAGAAAAGAATCATCTGGAAATCTGGCTGCGGCAAGGAGAATCCCTGAAACGGGCGACGCACCTGAAAGGCTGGGTAAGTCCGCGCCTGGGCATCCGCTTGGCCTTGACGCCGCAGACCCTCGAAATTTATAACCCGGACGGTCGCCCCTTTTTGAATTCTGTGGAGCTGGCTCGCTGGGCGCAATCTGCAGAGGCGCGGGCCGAGCAGGAAGCCCAACGAGCCACGGAAGAACACTCACGTGCGCAACGATTGGCTGAACGCTTGCGCACACTGGGCATTAACCCTAACCACCTGGAGAACTGAGTAAAGCGCTGAAATGACTCCTTCCCGCAGGCGCTTTGATGAAAATTCGCGTCAATGCTCCAGAGAAATCCAAAAAGAAAGGCTGAGTCCATAAGATAAGGCAAACAGATAAGGCAAACATGAACATCAACCGTCTAAAAATCGGCGTACGACTGACCATGGGGTTTGGCGCTATGGCCATCATCGTATTGCTGCTTGGCGTTATGGCGATATTCGCGATGCAAACGCTGTCTGCTGGTATGCACAATATCACCGCGAATCGTTTTCCAGGAATGTTGTTGCTGGCTGAACTCAGCCGCGAGCGCATCGCGATTCGCGCTCAGACATTGGCGGTCCTCGCACAGGAAACACAAGACGACGCACGCGAGCGATTTCGCGATATCCAGAAAGAACGCCGAACAAGTTGGCAAGCCATTGATCAAGCGTGGGATACATTCATCGCGATCCCACGGGGCAGTGAACGGGGTCGGGCCATGGTTGAGCAGCTCAAAGGAGAGTACCACGCCTGGCGAGCCATCTATGTAGAGCTGGACAACCTCATTGCCCGCCTCGTCGAAGCCGCCGGTGCCGATCAACGACATGCGCTGCATGCCCAATACCGCGAAGCCGTGAACCGCATGGTGCCTATATCCAACGCGATGGGAGGATCTCTCGACGCGATCATCAAACAAAACGCTATGATAACGACAAAAATGATCAATGAAGATCGCGCCATGGCAAAGGAATTGGAAATTCAATCAATAGCCGCCATAGCCTTGAGTGTTGTCATTGCCGCACTGTTAGGCTGGTTCATAACCCGTGGTGTGACGGTTCCGCTCCATCGGTGCAACGCGATCCTGGGTACGCTTGCCGAGGGAGACATGCGCTGCGAAATACCTACCGAACTCATAGCCCGAGGCGATGAAATCGGTAAACAGGCCCAGGCTATCCAGGCCATGAGCGCTCAGCTAAAGAACACGGTCAGCCAAATCAAGCAAATGACGGTGCAAATGAATGTGGCGGTAGCGGAGATCGCCCAAGGCAGCACCGATCTATCGCAACGCACCGGAGAGCAAGCCTCCGCCTTGGAGGAAACCGCCTCTAGCATGGAAGAACTGACCTCGACCGTGAAGCACAGCGCCGACAATGCCGGACAAGCCAACCAACTGGCTAGCGCCGCTCGCACCCAAGCCGAACAAGGCGGCCAGATCGTCGACCAGGCGGTCACCGCTATGAGCGCCATACACCACAGTAGCAAGAAGATTGTCGACATCATTGGCGTGATTGATGACATCGCCTTCCAGACCAACCTGCTGGCCCTGAACGCCGCCGTGGAAGCAGCCCGCGCCGGCGAGCAAGGGCGTGGCTTTGCCGTGGTCGCCGGCGAAGTGCGCAAACTCGCCCAACGCAGCGCCGATGCCGCTAAGGAAATCAAAGCGCTGATCACCGACAGCGTGACCAAGGTGGAAGATGGGAGCCAACTGGTCGAGCGTTCTGGCAAGACGCTTCAGGAAATCGTGACGTCCGTCAAGAAAGTCAGTGATATCGTGGCCGAGATGACAGTGGCGGCTCGGGAGCAAGCCCTGGGGATCGAGCAAGTCAACAAAGCCGTTTTGCAAATAGATCGGGCTACCCAACGGAATGCCTCCTTGGTGAAAGAGACTGCTGTGGCCAGTCAGGCCATGGGTGAGCAAGCCCGCAACCTCCAACGCCTCATGGCATTCTTCAAGCTGGATGATCACGAGATGCTTCCGTCTCCAAGCTGATTCGGAAGGGCTGAAGGCACTCCCCTCGAATTGATCGCCTGGGCGCGAGAAGGCGCTTGAAAAATGCGCCGCTGTCCAGCGACGCGTCTGAATTTCTACAAACGCTATAGTCCACGACTGGATAGGCTGCGTATAATCATACGATGCAAGAACTCAATACGATTCAACTCCTGATTGTGCTGGCGCCGCCGTTGCTGCTGGCGATCACTCTGCACGAAGTAGCCCACGGCTGGATTGCGCTGCGCTGCGGCGACCACACGGCCAAGTCTCAGGGCCGGCTCAGCCTCAATCCATTGCGGCATATCGATCCAATTGGTACGGTGCTGGTGCCTGCGCTGCTAGCGATTTTCGGCGGCTTCATTTTCGGCTGGGCTAAGCCGGTGCCGGTCAATTACCATCGCCTGCGCCAGCCCAAGCGCGACATGGCGTTTGTAGCGTTGGCTGGGCCAGGCGCCAATCTGGTCATGGCGATCGGCTGGGCGCTGGTTATGACGCTTGGCTATCACTTGCAGGCTGGATTACCCTGGCTGGGTGAACCCTTGTTGATGATGGGCGTCGCCGGTATTGACGTCAATGTCATGCTCGGTGTCCTCAATCTGGTGCCGATTCCGCCGCTGGATGGTTCACGGGTGTTAGCGGGAATGTTGCCAAATCGAGCTGGCGAAGCCATGGCGCGGATGGAGCCTTATGGACTGATCATCTTGGTGGGGTTGATGGCGCTGGGCCTGTTTAACGCACTGATGCCGATTATCACCAGCATCCGTCATTTCATTCTGACCCTGTTCTTTTTCTGATTGCATTTAAGTCTCATCGTCATCCCATGGAAATTACCCTGACTGGCATTACCACCACTGGAACCCCCCATCTGGGCAACTATGTCGGCGCGATCCTGCCGGCTATCGAGGCCAGCCGGCGCACGGATGTGCGATCGTTCTATTTTCTGGCGGATTATCACGCTCTGGTCAAATGCCAGGACCCGGCGCTGGTGCATCGTTCCCGCCTGGAGGTTGCTGCGACCTGGCTGGCGCTGGGCCTGGATGTCGAGAACGTCATTTTCTACGCCCAGACCGACATTCCGGAGATTCTGGAATTGACCTGGATGCTCACCTGCGTAACCGCTAAGGGCTTGATGAACCGCGCCCATGCTTATAAAGCAGCGGTCGCCGAAAATATGGCTGATCCCGACAAGGACCCGGACAAGGGCGTGACGATGGGCCTGTTCTGTTACCCGATCCTGATGGCGGCGGACATTCTTATGTTCAAGGCCAGTAAGATCCCTGTGGGTAAGGATCAGGTGCAGCACCTGGAGATGGCTCGTGACATTGCTGCCCGCTTCAATTACTTATATGGTGAGCATTTTGTGCTGCCCGAGGCGGTCGTGGATGAACGGGCGGCGGTGCTGGTCGGGCTGGATGGGCGCAAGATGAGCAAGAGCTATGGCAACACTATTCCGCTCTTTGAACCGGAGAAGGCATTGCGCAAGCTGATTATGCGGATTAAAACCAATTCATTGCCGCCGGAAGCGCCCAAGGACCCGGATACTTGTACGCTGTTCCAGATTTACCAAGCGTTTGCGACCGTGGAAGAAACCGCTGCCTTGCGTGAACGCTATGCGCAAGGCATTGCCTGGGGTGAAATGAAGCAACTGTTGTTCGAGTATTTGAACGCGCGATTGAGCGAACCGCGCCAGCGCTATCTGGAACTTTTGCAAACGCCGGATTATATCGAGCAGATTCTCAAACGCGGCGCAGCTCGGGCGCGGGAATACAGCGCGCCGTTTTTGCAAGAGCTGCGGCGAGCCGTGGGGATTTGGCCATTGGGTCAGGGGTAAACCAACAAACGAGTAATGAATGCCGTCGCCGATAGTTCGCCTGTCGCCAAAGTCGGCGGCCAGTCTTGGACCCAGATTCCGCAGGACCTCTACATTCCGCCCGACGCCCTGGAAGTATTCCTGGATGCGTTTGAAGGCCCCTTGGATTTGCTGCTGTATCTGATCCGCCGTCAAAACATCAATATTCTCGATATTCCCATTGCCGAGATCACCCGGCAATACATGGAGTATCTAACGCTGATGCAGACCATGCGACTGGAACTGGCGGCGGAATATTTATTGATGGCCGCCTGGCTGGCCGAAATCAAATCACGCTTGTTGCTACCGCGTCCGGCGCAGGCCGAAGCCGAGGAACTGGACCCCCGTGCTGAGTTGGTCCGTCGTCTCCAGGAATATGAGCGCTTCCAGCAGGCCGCCTTGGCAATGGACGCTTTACCGCGCCTGGAGCGCGATCTATTCACCGCCAGCGCCGCGCCGCCGGAACGACAACTCCAGCGCGAACCGCCTCCGGTCAGCCTGGCCGATTTACTGAATGCCTTACGCGAGGTGATGACCCGCGCCGAATTGTTCGGTCGCCACCATATTCAGCAGGAAGCCCTGTCGGTGCGCGAGCGCATGAGCCAGGTGCTGGAACGTCTCGACGCCCTGCAATTTACCCCCTTTACCGCACTGTTTCACCCGGAGGAAGGGCGGCGCGGCGTGGTCGTCACTTTCATGGCCGTGCTGGAATTGTTGCGTGAAGCGCTTTTGGAGTTGGTCCAGGTGGAGCCGTTCGCATCTATTCATTTGCGCCGCCGCATCTGAACCGTCGCCATGCCGGAACTCAAAATGATCCTGGAAGCCGTGCTGCTGGCGGCTGGCGAACCGTTGTCGCTGGAGCGATTGCTGGATGTTTTTCCTGAAAGCGAGCGCCCCGAACGCGACGCTGTGCGCAAGGCATTGCTGGAATTGATGCGCGACTATACCGAGCGGGGCATGGAGCTGATCGAAGTCGCCAGCGGCTTTCGCTTGCAGGTGCCTGGCCTCTATTCGCCCTGGGTTTCGCGGCTGTGGGAAGAACGCGCCGCCCACTATTCGCGGGCGTTGTTGGAAACCCTGGCGTTAATCGCCTACCGTCAACCGATCACGCGGGGCGAAATCGAAGAAGTGCGTGGCGTCAGCCTCAGTAGTAGTATCATGAAAACCTTGCAGGAGCGCGACTGGATCAAGGTGATCGGTCATCGCGAAGTCCCAGGCCGCCCGGCCTTGTACGCCACAACCCGCGCTTTCCTGGACTATTTCAACCTTAAAAGCCTGAGCGAACTGCCCCCATTAGCTGCGCCGCGCGATTTGGACGCTATCGGCGCCACGCTCGAACAACGCACTGCTCAGGCTCGACCGCAAACGGAATTTCCCGATGTCTGAACGCCTGCAAAAATTTCTGGCCCGGGTCGGCTTCGGCTCTCGACGGCAGATCGAAGACTGGATTCGCCAGGGCCGCATCACCGTAAATGGCGCTCCGGCGCAACTCGGCGTTCAAGTGAACGGCGCCGAGCGTATCGCCGTCGATGGCCAACCGGTGCAGGTGCGCGCCTTTGGTCAACGGCGCCGGGTGCTGGCCTATTACAAGCCGGTGGGCGAGGTTGCCAGCCGCCGTGATGACGCCGAGCGGCCTACCGTGTTTGAGCGGCTTCCTCAATTGCATGACGGGCGCTGGATCGCAGTTGGCAGGCTCGATCTCAACACCCAGGGCTTGTTGTTGTTGACCACTGACGGTGAGCTGGCGAATCGGTTGATGCATCCCTCTTCGCAAATCGAACGTGAGTATGCGGTGCGGATTCTGGGCGAGGTCACGCCGGCCATGCTGCAACAACTCCGGCAAGGCGTCCCGCTGGATGATGGAGTAGCGCAGTTTGACGAGATCGTCGAGGCCGGCGGTCAGGGCGCGAATCACTGGTATCACGTTATCCTGAGCGAAGGCCGTAACCGTGAAGTACGCCGGTTATGGGAATCCCAGGGCGTTGCAGTCAGCCGGCTGATCCGGGTGCGTTATGGGCCAGTGTCCTTGCGGCGCGGCCTGCATCCGGGACGCTGGGACGAATTAGATGAGGCGGGAATCGATGAATTACTGAGGGCCGTTGGGCTGACACCGGAACGTCGGCCTGAGCGATCACAGGGTCATTCACGCCAGGATGCTCCCATGCCACGCACGCCCTGGCTTGCCCGTCCTCCCGCTTCCTCCCCGCGCAAACCCCCGAAAAATCCTGATATCACGAAATAGGGTGACTCAACGATCGCCCGCTGAACGCGGGCGGGTTGAGTCTGTACTGATTTGCTACATCCGTTGATATTGATGCAACAGTGCGGTGAGCTGATCAGCCGGCAGAGGCCGGCTCAAGTAGTACCCCTGGATTTCATCACATTGTTTGTCCCGCAAAAAGCCTAGTTGCGCTTCGTTTTCCACACCCTCTGCGATAACGCGTAATCCCATGCTTTCCGCCATGGCAATGACCGCAGTAGTGATAGCGGCGTCATCGGGACGAGTGTTGACTTCCTGCACAAAAACCCGGTCAATCTTAAGTCGGTCCAGAGGAAGCTGCTTGAGTCGACTCAGGCTGGAATAGCCGGTTCCAAAATCATCGATGGCCAGTTGCACGCCTAATGCCTTGAGTTTCTGGAGAGTGCGGTTAGCGCCATCAGGGTCCCTCATCAACAGACTTTCGGTAATCTCAAGTTCCAGAGCTTCAGCCTTGAGACCGGTCTCTTGCAGAATTCGCGCTACCAGACTGGGAAAATCGGGTTGCATAAATTGCAGGACCGAAATGTTGACGCCCATGCGTGATAAACCACAGCCAGCATCCTGCCAGATGCGGGCCTGCTGGCAGGCGGTGCGCAACACCCATTCGCCGATGGGAATAATGAGACCGGTTTCCTCCGCCAGTGGAATGAAATCGATAGGGGAAACAAAACCTAGCACCGGATTTTGCCAGCGCACCAACGCCTCGACACCGCAGATACGACCGCTGGGCAAGTCCAGTTGCGGTTGGTAGTGCAAGGACAATTCATGCCGATCAATGGCCTTGCGCAACTGGTTTTCTATGCTTAAACGCTGCAAGGCGGTTTCATTCAGGGAAACATCATAAAAGCAATAGAGGTTTCTGCCCTGATGCTTGGCCGAATACATAGCCATGTCGGCGTTCTTGAGCAAGGCTTCCGCGTCATCACCATCGCGGGGAAAAATAGGGTCCTGTAAATTTTCCTGTGATAGACAAACCATAGGGTATACTGATATCTAACTTTTTGCTTTTTCAAGAACTCTTTTGGAGCCGGCCTATTAGGGCATTGATTGATTTTGAAAAAGGGCGAAATCCATGGAAGGCTGCCGATCGGGCGGCGGCTGAGGATGCGTCCAGAAATTCTGTAAAAAACCACGCCTCCTCTTTGATCTGGAGAAGCGCCATGCCGACCGTTGAATTGATTCTTCGTGATGATGAAGGTCGTATTATTGATCATCGATCCACACGAACATATTCTTTGGATTGGAGAAATCAAAGCTTGCATTGTATTGAAGGTGCAGTTGAAGAATTTAAGAAAAATGCACTACCGGATCTTCAGGCTGATTTGTTAGAAGCGGCTCAAAACATCTTTATTCAGGATAAAAAAAAGACTTGATTTGCAATGGGACAACACCCATCAAGATTAAGACGCTTCATGGACCTTTTGAATTTAGACTTCAGCGATTTATTGATCGAGAATACCCTAGTTTGCCTCATCGAACCTACTTTGATTTGACGGATCAATTTCAGGAAGATTATGTGAGTGATCGGTTAAAAGAATTCTCCGCTTATTATAGCAATCGCTTAAGCTATATCGATGTATCCGATTTAATAGAGAGGGTCACCGGGTTCCGACAACTCAGTGACCAAAAAATCCACCATGTGGTGGTTGAAAAGGCGCAAGCGCTCAGTCAAGCGTGCGTCGCGCAAGTGGAAGAAACCTTATCGAAGACGAGTGGTTCTGTCATCAACATTGACCCTGATGTTGATATTTACGACCCAGAAAGTCGGGAAATTCTGATTTTCGAAGATGCCATTCAAGTCCGTGGTCAGAAAGAAAATCGTATAAGAAAACAATCAGTTATAAAGGAAGAAGTGCCAGAGAAATCCGCACCGAAGAAGACGTCTGCCGTATCGAGTGACGTCATTCTCTTTGAAAATAAAGACGGCGATCTTGAATACCTGACCGCACCGATTGATCGACAGGGGAAAGCGATCATTCCGGTTGCTGATATTCTGAAAAGCCGGGTGATTGAAGATTATGGGAAAGAAGAAAAGCCATTGCCGATTATCGCGATTACAGATGGCGCAAAAATCATTCGTGAGCATCTTTGGGCGGTATTTGGTATCACCGTGCTGATTATCCTGGATTGGTACCATCTTGGTAAAAAAATTCGTGATTTAATGAGTATGATTGCCTTGAATAAGGATGAGAAGAATCAGCATCTAAAGTTTATGTTCTATCACCTCTGGCGTGGTGATGTTGTCACGGTTTTGAATTACTTAGTCGAGCAGGTGCAACCCAAAAATGCAGAAAAGCATCTTGAACTGATCAATTATCTTGAAAAACATCAGCATGAAATTATCGATTATCGAAGTCGTCAGATTGCAGGCAAACCCATCGGAAGTGGTTCTATCGAGAAAGGCTGTGATCAAGTTATCGGACGTCGTCAGAAGAAAAAAGGGATGAGTTGGCGTCCTGCAGGAAGTCGAAGTTTAGGCATTTTAAAGGTGATCGAACTCAATAATGAATGGGATTCTGTCTGGTTTCCTCAAGAAGCCGCGAATGATCCGTCAAACTTGCGGTTAGTTTCAAACGCATAGAGCATCACAGGAAAATTTACAGGAGGAAAAATAGCGATGCCAATGCTGGGCGTGATGAAAACTTCATGACTGTCGAGCATCAGCGGTCGCGACAGTTGTTTCTGGATACGCTCGGCAACGACTGCAGCGTCTTCGTAGCGGCGAATCTCGGCAAGCAGCACGGTGAACTCGTCGCCGCCAAGTCGTGCGATATTACATTGCCGCCACGCCACGCCGTCATCCAGACTGTCCATGCTTTTACGACCAATCGAGTCGCTGGTGCGCAAGCTCTCTCTCAAGCGTTCAGCAATGGTCCGGAGCAGAAGATCGCCGATGTGATGGCCAAGCGTATCGTTAATGCGTTTAAAATTATCCAAATCCATAAACAGCAGCGCGAGCAGGCGATCATGCCGTTTAGCGAGTTTGATCGCTTCACCGAGGCGATCCTTGAATAAGGCGCGATTGGGCAATTGAGTCAGGCTGTCGGTGAAAGCCAGTTCACGGATACGCTCTTCAGCCTGTCGCAGTTTGGTGATATCCTGCAAAGTGCCGTACAACTGGAGAGTGCGGCGCTTTTCATCAAATAATGTCTCGACCTGTTGCCGCACATAACGCATGACGCCCCGTGCATCCAGAATCCGATAATTGATCTCTTGAGAGTTTCCATGTTCGCAAACGTCGGTAAACCACTGCCAGACCCGAGGTCGGTCTTCCTCGTGAACGAAGTTGAGCAGCACGGATAATGGAATATCGGGCGTCGCGGCGTCAAAGCCCAGGACTGCGCATACGCCAGCCGAGAGGCGAAGACATTCTTGTCCATGACTCCATTGCCAGTATCCCAGTTGCGCCATGCGTTGAGCAGTCGCAAGCTGCCGCTCGCTTTCACGCAGACGCATCATCGCGGCGCTGGCGCGCAGCAAGTATCGCACCCGATGTCCAAGCAATGGATAGCTGATCGGTTTAGTGATGAAGTCAGTAGCCCCGACATTGAACGCCTGATCGATCGATTCATGGTCATCCAGACCGGTCATCATCAAAATCGGCAGCAACGTGTTGTCTGGGCGCCGGCGCAGTTCGGCGCAGGCGGCAAATCCATCCAGTTCAGGCATCATCACATCCATGATGACCAGGTCGGGAACCACAGTTTCGAAGACCATCAAGGCGTGGCGACCATTTACGGCTTGCTCAACTTGAAATCCAGCTTGTTCGAGCGCCAAGCTCACCAGAAAACGAATCGTGTCGTCGTCGTCAACTACCAGAACCCTGGAGAGTTGGGAAGAGGCATTGGCGTTCATGTGATGGGTCCCTTGGCGGCCTGAGAGTGAGATTAAATGTCACACATATGGTAAGGATAGTTCTGGGGTCTCGGGCAAAGTGATCAACGTTTCACAGGCTTGCGCAAAGATCTGTTCCAAATCGGTAAAGGCAGTCATCGTATCCTCCAGGTGGTTTTCCCGGCCCATGGTCTCCAGATTCTGGCAAGTCGTCGCCATCACCACGCTCCCAGCACCAGAGCAATAAACTGATTCTTGATTTTTAATCATAATTCTCTATATTACTTGTTGTGGATAGATTATCCACAGCGCGAAGGCCTGACCTGCAGCTTTGCTGCATTAATTCCACAAGAACCCTCGAAGAACCTTACTTTTTTACGGTTGCTTAGTCTCGCCCGTGGGGATAGATTGCTAAGAAGAAGCGTTGTCCGATTCCGAAGTGTTCAAATCAGCAGCTTCCGATGATTATAAAACTAGGGAGTGAGCGGATAATGCGCAAGTAGGATTAAAATTATAACATTGATCGTCTTGCCGAACATATCGAGCACCGTTTGGATTTGGCCGAAGACTGAACCACCATGACTCGTGGACCTGCGCTTTCTTCATTCATTGTACGGAAAATCCGCCATGCGCTTTTTCAATACGGCTGGTCCAGTCGATGCCATTCGGCATTACACCTTGCCGCCGCTCTCCCGCATTGATCTTGACGATGTGTTGATGCTGATTGAGCAGCAAAAATATTTTGTCCTTCATGCGCCCCGCCAAACTGGTAAAACCTCGGTGCTGCTGGCGCTGATGGAACGCCTGAATCGCGAGGGACGTTATTGCTGTCTGTACGCCAATATCGAAGCGGCGCAAGCGTATCGCGGCAACGTCGACGCGGCAATGCATACGATTGTGACGCAAATCACCGCTGCTGCTGCTCTCTACTTGCAGGATGACCGACTCCGAGCCTGGGCGCCAACGGCATGGGCGGAACAAGGCGGCAGTGCGTTAAACGTACTGCTATCAAATTGGGCGCAGCAGAACGACAAGCCAATTGTGTTATTACTGGACGAAGTCGATGCCCTGGTAGGCGATACCCTGATTTCCCTGCTGCGGCAAATTCGCGCTGGCTACGTTCAACGACCCCATGCTTTCCCACAGACTGTTGTCCTATGCGGGGTACGCGATGTGCGCGATTACCGCATCCACACGGGAGGCCAGGCGATTATCACTGGAGGGTCGGCCTTCAACATCAAGGCGGAATCTTTGCGCTTAGGCAGTTTTAGCGCCGCTGAGGTCACCCTGCTCTATCAGCAACATACTGAAGCCACGAGCCAGAAATTTGCAGAGGGCGTGTTGGCGCAAGTATGGGACTTGACGCAGGGGCAACCGTGGTTGGTCAATGCCCTGGGCTACGAAGCCTGTTTCAAGATGAAAGCCGGGCGAGATCGAACACAGCCGATCACGGTGGAGCAGATCGTTCAAGCGAAGGAGAACTTGATCTTGCGTCGTGAAACTCACCTGGATCAATTGGCCGACAAACTGCGTGAGGAACGGGTGCAGCGCGTGATCGAACCGCTGCTGACCGGCCAGGACAGCGCGCTAGACCTGCCGCTGGATGATATTGACTATGTCCGGGACCTGGGCTTGGTCGCCCTGGACAAACCCTTGCGCATCGCCAACCCGATTTATCGGGAAGTGATCCCCCGGCAACTGACCGCCAGCACCGAAGAGATGACCGTCCAGGAGAGCGTCTGGTATTTACAACCCGATCATCGGCTGGATATGCATAAATTGCTGACCGCATTCCAGCAATTTTTCCGGGAACATGCCGAACATTGGGTCGAGCGTTTCCAATACAAAGAAGCCGGGCCACAACTGTTGCTGCAAGCCTTTTTGCAACGGATCGTCAACGGTGGCGGGCGGATTGACCGGGAATACGGGCTAGGGCGGCGGCGCACCGACCTGTTGCTGCAATGGCCGCTGGATGCGCAGCAGGGTTTTCTCGGCCCGATGCAGTGGGTCGTGCTTGAGCTGAAACTGCTGAATAAATCGCTCGACGCCACCCTGCAACAAGGTTTGGAGCAGACCGCTGCTTACCTGGATCAGGTGGGAACGACTGATGGTCATCTCCTGATTTTCGATCGGAGACCGGGCGTCTCATGGGAAGAAAAAATATTTCAGCGCCGCGAATCCTATGGCTCCCACTCTATTCAAGTATGGGGAATGTAAGGTCGTAAAGGGAGGATTAGCCAAATTGAGAAAGCCGGGACGCATTCCCGGCTTTATTTTTTAAACTCATGACTGCCCTAACGAGGATTTCAACCCATGACGAGTGCCGCATCGATCCGCCGGGTGGCGGTTCTGGGCGCAGGTGTAATGGGCGCGCAAATCGCCGCCCATCTGGCCAACGCCGATGTGCCAGTAATGTTGTTCGACCTGCCGGCCAGGGACGGCGATTCCAATGGGATCGCCACCAAAGCCATCGCTAACCTGACGAAAATGAACCCTGCGCCGTTGGCTGTTTCGGAACGGGCGGCGCTGATTCAACCGGCCAACTACGATCAGCATCTGGAGGAATTGCGAAGCTGTGACCTGCTGATTGAAGCGATCGCCGAGCGCCCGGACTGGAAGGCCGATCTCTACCAGCGCATCGCGCCCTATCTGAATAACCGGGCGATTCTGGCCACCAACACTTCTGGTCTGCGCCTGAACCTGCTCGTTGAGTCAGTACCGGAAAGCGTGCGTCCACGCTTTTGCGGCATCCATTTCTTTAACCCGCCGCGCTACATGGCCCTAGCCGAGCTGATTCCTTGCGCTGCCACCGATTCGGCGATTCTCGATCAGTTAGAAACTTTCCTGGTCAGCACCTTGGGCAAGGGCGTCGTGCGCGCCAAGGACACGCCGAATTTTGTGGCCAACCGCATCGGCGTCTTTTCCATGGCGGCGGCGATGCATCATACCCAGGCGTTTGGCTTGAGTCTCGATCTGGTCGATGCGCTGACCGGTCCGGCGATTGGCCGACCCAAGAGCGCGACTTATCGCACCGCTGATCTGGTGGGCCTGGACACTATGGGCCATGTCATCCAGGGTTCGGCGCTGGCGCTGCAACACGATCCGTGGCGGTCATATTTCACTGCGCCGGACTGGCTGAAGGCGCTGATTGAAAAAGGCGCATTGGGGCAAAAGACCAAAACCGGCATTTACGCCAACAAGGGCAAACAGGTGCTGGACCCAGCGACCGGGGATTATCGGGACGCCGGCGCCAAACCGGATGAAGCCGTGCAGGCCATTCTCAAGATCAAGAACCCAGCGGAAAAATTCGCCGCCTTGCGCGCCAGCGACCATCCCCAGGCGCAATTCCTGTGGGCCATTCATCGCGATGTCTTCCATTACGCCGCCGTGCTGCTGGCGGAAATCGCTGACAACGCGCGCGATGTTGATTTCGCTATCCGCTGGGGCTTTGGCTGGAGCATGGGGCCGTTTGAAATCTGGCAAGTCGCTGGCTGGAAGCAGGTGGCCGCCTGGATCGAGGACGACATCGCCGCTGGCAAGACCATGACCAAAACGCCGCTGCCGGCCTGGGTGCGCCAAGTCGATGGCGTGCATCGCCCGGAAGGCTCCTACTCCGCAGCGGAAGATGCCTACAAACCGCGCTCCACGCTACCGGTTTACCAGCGTCAACTCTATCCTGAGCAGGTGTTAGGCGAAGCGCCGCATCACTACGGCGAAACGGTGTTCGAGAATCCCGGCGTGCGGTTGTGGACCACCGGCGATGATATTGGCATCGTCAGTTTCAAGACCAAGATGCATGTCATCGGCAACGATGTGTTGTCCGGGGTACAGGAAGCCTTGAGGATCGCCGAGCAGCGGTTCAGCGGCCTGGTGCTATGGCAGACCAGCGCGCCGTTCAGCGCGGGAGCGAATCTGGCCGAGGCGGTGCCGGTGGCGCTGGCTGGCGATTTCGACGCCTTCGAGCGCATCGTCGCGCAATTCCAGCAAACCACCGCGGCCTTGCGTTATTCCGCGATTCCTGTGGTCGCGGCGGCGCAGGGCCTGGCGCTGGGCGGCGGCTGCGAGTTTTTAATGCACTGCGACCGGGTGGTGGCGGCGCTGGAAAGCTATATCGGTCTGGTCGAGGTCGGCGTGGGCCTGATCCCGGCGGGCGGCGGCTGCAAGGAGTTCGCCCTGCGCGCCATGACTGAGGCCAAGGGCAGCGACCTGCTGCCGTTCCTGCGGCCGTACTTTGAAGCCATGGCCATGGCCAAGGTCTCGCGCAGCGCCGAGGAGGCCAAGCAACTCGGCTATCTCAAGCCGTCCGACATCATCATCTTCAATCCCCACGAACTGTTGCACGTCGCCAAGGCTCAGGTCCGGGCGTTGGCGGAAGCGGGTTACCGCCCACCGCAACCGCGTCAGATTCGCGTGGCCGGTCGCACCGGCATCGCCGCCTGCCAGATGGTGCTGGTCAACATGCGCGACGGTGGTTTCATTTCCGCCCACGATTACCGCCTGGGTTTGGACATTGCCGAGGCGCTGTGCGGCGGCGACCTCGACCCTAACACGCTGGTCGATGAAAACTGGCTGCTCGGTCTGGAGCGGCGCAATTTCGTGGCGCTGGCCAAGGCCCCGCCGACTCATGCCCGGATCGAGCACATGCTCCGCACCGGCAAGCCGTTGCGCAACTGATTGCAGGAGAAATACGCTATGAGCAAACAGATTCAGGATGCTTACATCGTTGCCGCGGTACGCACTCCGGTGGGCAAGGCGCGCGGCGTTTTTCGCAACACCCGCCCGGACGACCTGCTAGCCCATGTCCTGCGTGGGGTCGTGGCCCAGTGCCCAGGTTTGGACCCGCAACAGATTGGTGATGTCATCGTCGGTTGCGCCATGCCGGAAGGCGAACAGGGCATGAATGTCGCCCGCATCGGTCTGCTGCTGGCCGGATTGCCGGACAGTGTGCCGGGCATGACCATTAATCGCTTCTGCGCTTCCGGGGTGCAGGCGGTGGCGCAGGCCGCCGATCGCATCCGTTTGGGTGAAGCGGATGTGATGCTGGCGGCCGGCACGGAAACCATGAGCATGATTCCGATGGGCGGCAATAAGATCGCCCTCAATCCGGCGGTCTTTGCCGCCGATGAAAATGTCGGCATCGCCTACGGCATGGGGTTGACCGCCGAGAAGGTGGCGCAAGAGTGGAAGGTATCGCGCGAGGATCAGGACGCCTTTGCCGTGGAAAGTCACCGCCGGGCCGTCGCCGCGATCGCCAATGGCGAGTTCCGCCAGGAAATTCTGCCTTATACCGTGCTGGACCGGTCGCCGGATATACAGGCGGTTCAGGTCAAGGTGCGCGAGCGGGTGATCGAGAATGATGAAGGCCCGCGTCCCGACAGTGCGCTGGAAGCGCTGGCCCGATTGAAACCGGTGTTCGCCGCGAAAGGCAGCGTGACCGCTGGCAACAGTTCGCAGATGAGTGATGGAGCGGCGGCAGTGCTGGTGATGAGCGAACGGATGGTCAAGCAGTTGAATCTGAAGCCGCTGGCTCGCTTTGTCAGTTACGCGGTGGCTGGAGTGCCGCCACAGATCATGGGCATTGGGCCGATCGCGGCGATTCCCAAGGCGCTGGAACTAGAGGGATTGCGTCAGGAGAATTTGGACTGGATCGAGTTAAACGAAGCGTTCGCCGCGCAGAGTCTGGCGGTGATCCGTGAGCTAAATCTCGATCCGGCGAAGGTCAATCCTCTGGGCGGCGCAATTGCGCTCGGTCACCCGCTGGGCGCGACCGGGGCGATTCGCGTGGCGACGCTGGCGCATGGGATGCGCCGGCGTGGGGGCAAGTACGGCATGGTGACCATGTGCATCGGCACCGGCATGGGCGCGGCAGGGATTTTCGAGGCGCTGTAGCTCAGGCGTGTTAGCAAGAGGTCCGTCGATGTGAGTCGGCGGGCCTTTTTACCTTTTTGGTTACCACTTGCCCGCTACTGGCCAGTCTCCGGCTTGGCCGAAATTGAAGCAGGCATCTTGGCCACCATCCTGCCAACAGCTATCCCACTGGCCGTTGCCATTGGCATTCAGATACCAGTTACCGTTACGGAAGACCCCAATCCTGGCAACGCCGTCGCCGCTCCAATCGCTAGCGACCGGACGATACCCTACCCTGCTGAAATCGGCATAGCAGCGATCTGTCTTGCAACCATTCGAAATGCGAAAAATCCTGATGCTTTTTATGGGATTTTGTGCTATATAAATGATACGTTAAAAGCTAAACCTACTGTAAGGTAGGGGCGGAAAGTCGCGGATCCTGACGCGATGCCAGGACAGCCGGATTGCCGTGAGCGGCCTGTGAGGGGTGGCTCTCGATGATTCGGCTTTTTTATCGGGCGAATGATGGGAGCGACGGAGCAAGGAACCCTCTGCCGGGTTAAAGGACGCAAGACGAAACCAACCGGCAGGGCCAGGTCGAAATGCGCTGATTTCATCCCCGGTGGTTCTGACGAGCGTTCATATAGCCACGGTGGGAGCCTGCTTATGGAGGATAGGTCATGAAAACAGTTTCTGGTCAGCAGCCTCAAGAGAAGTGTCTTTGCGCATCCTATTTGGCGCGTCTGCTAACGACGCTGTTCGCGGTCGTACTCGTTGCCGCTCCGGTCACGGTGGAAACGGCGGGGGTGGGTGAATCGATCGCTTCAACCCGGATAGAGGCGTCCATTGCTACGGGATGGACGCATACGATTGCCTTGCGTGCAGACGGTACAGTCTGGACCTGGGGTGGTAATGACAGGGGCCAACTCGGCGATGGCACGACGAACAGTCGTGCGATCCCCGCGCCTGTACAGAGCTTGCAGGGGATCGTCGCTGTCTCGGCAGGCAGTGGGTATTCCCTCGCTTTGCACCGGGATGGCGTGGTATGGGCATGGGGTGACAACTTCAGCGGTCAATTGGGCGATGCGAACGGAGATCTTCGCTTACAGCCACAACCTATCGCTGGTTTGACCAATGTTACAGCCATTGCCGCGGGGGATCGCCATGGCGTGGCCTTGACCCGGGACGGCGCCGTGTGGGTATGGGGCGCTAACGACATGGGTCAACTCGGCGATGGCACAACGACTGCGCATCCTTCCCCGATGCCAGTCGCGGGCTTGCGCGATGTCGTAGCGATTGCCGCTGGTTCTATGCATACTCTGGCGTTGCGTCGCAATGGGACAGTTTGGAGTTGGGGATCCAATAATTCTGGACAGTTGGGGGAACGGGGGATCACCAGCCGCGCGATCCCGGCGCGCGTGCGGGGCATCCATCAGGTGGCCCGGATTACGGCCGGCGTTGAGTATTCCATGGCCTTGCGTCGCAATGGCGCCGTGTGGGGCTGGGGCGCCAATTGGGACGGTCAGTTAGGCAACGGCACAACAGCTCGGAGACAACCGAGGCCGGTCCGCGCCTTAGGCTTACCGCCGATCGCCGCGATCGCTGCAGGCGCCTCTCATACCGTCGCACGGGATCACGAAGGAACGCTTTGGGTCTGGGGAGCCAATTATAGTGGCCAGTTGGGGAACGAACAGCCAAACAGTCTCTTGCTGCCGACGTCCTTTACGGCGCTGGAGGATATCGTGCTCACGACCGCCGGTGGCGACAGTACGCTGGCGGTTCGCGCCAATGGCGAGGTGTGGGCCTGGGGTGCTAATTACAATGGCCAACTAGGCGATGGGTCAGTTTTCGCCCGCCATACCCCCCAACCGGTCGCGGGTCTGACGGAAGTGATCGCCCTGGACGGTGGGGCAAGGCATGTGGTGGCCCTGCGGCGTGACGGCGCCGTGTGGTCCTGGGGATCGAATGACACTTTTCAGTTAGGTCATGGCATACAGACTTGGGAGGGTCTCCTTCCCGGCTCTGTAGAAGGTTTGGATGACGTGGTTGCGGTGTCCGCCGGCGCGAATCATACGCTGGCGTTGCGCCGCGATGGCACCCTCCGCGCATGGGGCGCTAATTTCGACGGCCAACTGGGCGATGGAAACAGCGGGACCCTGAGCGCCGATCCGGTCGCCGTCACGGCGCTGACGGAAGTGACTACCATCACCGCGGGTGCGGGACATAGCGTAGCCTTGCGCCAAGATGGAACGATTTGGACCTGGGGTGCCAACTTCATGGGGCAGTTGGGCGATGGGTCGACCATGAACCGGGCGATCCCTGGCGTGGTCCCCGAGTTGCCGGGCAGCGTGGCGATCGCCGCGGGAGACATTCACACGACGGCTGTCGACGATCAGGGAACCGTTTGGACCTGGGGCGGTAATTACGCTGGGCAAATCGGGGATGGCAGCAATATAAACCGCCTTTCGCCTTACCGGGCACCCTCGCTGGAGGCGATTAAAAGCGTCGCTGCCGGGCCGAATCAAACCTTGGCATTAAGCCAGGACGGTGCTGTTTGGCAATGGGGTCAGCGTGGAAATACTCAATACGCCATGCCGACACCTGTTCCTGATTTGACGCATGTTCGCCAAATCGCGGCGGGCGACAATCATGCGGCGGCCTTGCGGGACGATGGCTTGGTCTGGACTTGGGGTAGTAATTACGCCGGTCAGCTCGGCGTTGATAAAAGCAACGCCGAGCGTAACGATCCAGCGCCAGTGGAGGGACTGACCGACGTGATCCAGGTCACCGCGGGTAATGGCTATACCGCCGCCCTGCGCAGCGACGGGAGGGTCTGGACTTGGGGTGACAACTCTGTGGGTCAACTGGGTGAGAAAGCGGTCGGTCGGGTGTATCATCCAGTGCCCGTCGTGGCGCCTGAAGGAACTGGAACGGATCCCTTCAATCTCTTCAACGAGGAATGAAGCATCCGCTTTCTGGTGAAGGTTATAGAGGACCCGGTGTTTTTCCCCATACGCGCCAACTTAATGGTTAAATGATTGAAAAACATATGAAATAATGGCAGGCTCAAGGTTCCTTTTAACCCGAGCGACCGGAAGACCGACCGCCATGAGCCTGCCCTTTGGAAACATGGATACGACATTTGAAGATTTCTTGCAAGAACTGCCGGAGGACTACCGGAGGTTAGCCGGGTAGTGTTCCAGACATGGTTTTTATACTAAGAGACTAATGGAATGGTCCGCCCCGCTCCTCCAACGAGCCCAAAGCGGGCGAAATAGTGAATGCTGACTCACATCATATTAACCGAGATAACGGAGCGGACCCATGAAAGAGTATACCAATGAGCGCGTCATTAAGGTTGTCGGCATTGATCTGGCCAAGCGGAGTTTTCACGTTTACGGCGTGGACGAGAACGGTCAACGGGTGATCCGCAGGACCTTCAACCGGGTACGTCTGAGTGAATTCATGGCGAATCTGCCCGCCTGTACGGTGGCCATGGAAGCCTGTGGCAGTGCGCACTATTGGGCGCGGCAGTTCCGGGAGGACGGCCATGAGGTACGGTTGATCGCGCCCCAGTTCGTGAAGCCCTTTGTGAAATCCAATAAAAACGACGCCGTCGATGCCGAGGCGATTTGCGAAGCGGCCCAGCGGCCCAGGATGCGGTTGGTGGCGATCAAGAGCGTGGAACAGCAAGATATCCAGGCGATTCACCGGATGCGCAGTTTGGGGGTGGAACGCCGCACCGCCCAGGTCAATCAGATTCGCGGTTTTTTGTTGGAATACGGCATTGAAATCCCGCAGGGGCGTGTGGCGGTGAACCAGCGCCTGCCGGAGATTCTTGAGGATCCAGAGAACGGCCTCAGCGAGCGCTTCCGGGCTGAGCTACGCGAGTTGGCTGACGAACTCCGTCACTTGGATGAACGGGTTGCTCATTATGACGCCCAGATTGAGACCCTGGCGGAAAGCCATCCGCAGGCGCAAGCGTTGATGACGATCCCCGGTCTGGGCGCCAAGGGCGCGACCGCGTTGGTAGCGGCCGTCGGCGAGGATCCCCGACTCTTTAAGAACGGGCGGGGTTTGGCGGCTTGGCTGGGCCTGGTGCCGCGCCAGCACTCCACCGGTGGACGGGACCGCTTACTGGGTATCAGTAAACGGGGGGATGTCTACCTGCGGCAGTTGCTGATTCATGGCGCCCGCGCCGTGTTGCGCTGGGTCGAGCGCAAGGACGATCCGACGAGCCGCTGGGCCCGGGGACTGAAAGGCCGTCGCCATGCCAACGTGGCGGCCGTCGCGTTGGCCAACAAGATCGCCCGGATCGCCTATGCGGTGATGACGACCGGCCAGCCCTATGATGCGGCCAAAGGCGCTCTGGCTCCGGTTTGAGTCTTTCTACGCTTCATCCGCGACCCGGTCGCTACGACCACCCCAGTACCTCCCACCATAAGTTGCGAAGAGTGAATCTCACGGTGATGGCATGAAAGACCAGTTCTGCATTTCCGAAAACCTGATTCGTACAAAAGCCGGCTCTGCCGAGACTGCGAGACTGATAAGGACGGAGATGCGCGCGAATTCCATCAGGGCACGAGGGCAGGCGAGCGCCTCAACACGATGCCGGATATATGGCCGCAACTTTTCCTTCAGCCAAACGGCGATTTCCTCTTGCATCGCGGGGCGGACCATATATGTACGAAAAATAACATATTTATTTTATTTATTGTTTTTTTGATAGAATTACCCAAAAAAGCCCAAATTATTTTAGTTTCGAAATTTTTGTTCGAGGTACGCGATGTCTTGGCCGAAGGAAAAACCGTTTAATCGCTATCCCAGTGATCTCACCGATGCGGAATGGGAGAGGGTTCAACCCCTTTTGGAAGAACGCGAGCCAAATACGCGAGGACGTCCCCGAGAAGTGGATCTCCGCGAGATTTTAAATGCAATTTTTTACATCAATAAAACGGGTTGTCAGTGGCGATATCTTCCCAAAGATTTTCCGGCGTATACCACCGTCAGCACTTATTATCATCAATGGATCAATAACGGTGTTTTCGAGAAAATTAACACGGCGCTTCACCAAAAATTTCGTCAAGAAGTAGGGCGAAATGAGACCCCAAGCGCCGCGATCATTGATAGCCAATCGGTGAAAGGCACCCAGGAATGTGCGGATGAAACAGGATTGGATGGAGGCAAGTTAGTTAAAGGAAGAAAAAGGCATATTCTAGTGGATACAATGGGTTGTCTAATTTATGTCGGGGTGCATGCCGCGAATATTCCGGATGTAAAAGGCGCACCACAGGTATTACAAGGTGGGCTATCCATCGCCAATACGATCCGGAAAGTTTGGGCCGATGGTGCTTATCAAGGTGAGTCCCTGGCTCAATGGCTTGAGAAAAACTTTAACTGCACGATTGAAGTTGTTAACAAAAATAAAGAAGAGAAAGGATTTCAGGTTTTACCTCGGCGATGGGTTGTTGAAAGAAGCCTCGCTTGGTTGGGGCGATCTCGTCGATTAAGTAGAGATTACGAAAGGAAGCCTGCATCGAGTCAAAGTCAAGTCTACCTTGCTTCAATTCGATTAATGTTGCGAAAAATATTTAAGAATCGTGAATTATTGCAGGAACCCATTTTAGAGGCTGCGTAGGATATTAAGTTTTCGTACATATATGGTCCGCCCCGCGATGCAAGAGGAAATCGCCGTTTGGCTGAAGGAAAAGTTGCGGCCATATATCCGGCATCGTGTTGAGGCGCTCGCCTGCCCTCGTGCCCTGATGGAATTCGCGCGCATCTCCGTCCTTATCAGTCTCGCAGTCTCGGCAGAGCCGGCTTTTGTACGAATCAGGTTTTCGGAAATGCAGAACTGGTCTTTCATGCCATCACCGTGAGATTCACTCTTCGCAACTTATGGTGGGAGGTACTGGGGTGGTCGTAGCGACCGGGTCGCGGATGAAGCGTAGAAAGACTCAAACCGGAGCCAGAGCGCCTTTGGCCGCATCATAGGGCTGGCCGGTCGTCATCACCGCATAGGCGATCCGGGCGATCTTGTTGGCCAACGCGACGGCCGCCACGTTGGCATGGCGACGGCCTTTCAGTCCCCGGGCCCAGCGGCTCGTCGGATCGTCCTTGCGCTCGACCCAGCGCAACACGGCGCGGGCGCCATGAATCAGCAACTGCCGCAGGTAGACATCCCCCCGTTTACTGATACCCAGTAAGCGGTCCCGTCCACCGGTGGAGTGCTGGCGCGGCACCAGGCCCAGCCAAGCCGCCAAACCCCGCCCGTTCTTAAAGAGTCGGGGATCCTCGCCGACGGCCGCTACCAACGCGGTCGCGCCCTTGGCGCCCAGACCGGGGATCGTCATCAACGCTTGCGCCTGCGGATGGCTTTCCGCCAGGGTCTCAATCTGGGCGTCATAATGAGCAACCCGTTCATCCAAGTGACGGAGTTCGTCAGCCAACTCGCGTAGCTCAGCCCGGAAGCGCTCGCTGAGGCCGTTCTCTGGATCCTCAAGAATCTCCGGCAGGCGCTGGTTCACCGCCACACGCCCCTGCGGGATTTCAATGCCGTATTCCAACAAAAAACCGCGAATCTGATTGACCTGGGCGGTGCGGCGTTCCACCCCCAAACTGCGCATCCGGTGAATCGCCTGGATATCTTGCTGTTCCACGCTCTTGATCGCCACCAACCGCATCCTGGGCCGCTGGGCCGCTTCGCAAATCGCCTCGGCATCGACGGCGTCGTTTTTATTGGATTTCACAAAGGGCTTCACGAACTGGGGCGCGATCAACCGTACCTCATGGCCGTCCTCCCGGAACTGCCGCGCCCAATAGTGCGCACTGCCACAGGCTTCCATGGCCACCGTACAGGCGGGCAGATTCGCCATGAATTCACTCAGACGTACCCGGTTGAAGGTCCTGCGGATCACCCGTTGACCGTTCTCGTCCACGCCGTAAACGTGAAAACTCCGCTTGGCCAGATCAATGCCGACAACCTTAATGACGCGCTCATTGGTATACTCTTTCATGGGTCCGCTCCGTTATCTCGGTTAATATGATGTGAGTCAGCATTCACTATTTCGCCCGCTTTGGGCTCGTTGGAGGAGCGGGGCGGACCATTCCATTAGTCTCTAAAACCCCGAATTCATACCGATTAATAAATAGACCAATAACGATGTCATGCATCTTATCGAGTTTGGAGAAGCAAATGGTCTTTCTGACTCATCTTTTAATGCGCGTCCGTAGGGTGAGGTGTTTCCGTTCAATTTTTTGAGTATTCGCCTTACCAACCGTATGCTGTTCGGGTGGCAAGTGGTGTTCGTAGGCTCCCCCGTCATCCGTGTAAAATCGGGTTATTCCGAAAGGTTCTAGAAGCTCTTTAAGCTTTAAAAACACTTCATCTTTGTGATCACCGAGGGTATAAGCGAGAATTTTTCTGGTCGTGTGATCGATGGCATGCCACAGCCAACGCGGATGTGCTTTGCTCTGGACGTAACTCCACATCTTGTCTAACTCCGCCTCTTGATCTTCAACTTTTTGAATCTCAACGATGACTTCGTATGGATTTAAGCCGTTCAGCACTGTTCGATTGATTGATTCAAGGCAAGATTCTTTTTTTTTTAATTCGTTAATGACGGTGGTCGGACTGATTTCTAAAACTCACGCAGTATCCCAAATTCCACTGCTATTGATCGCCATATTAATAATCTGGTTTTTAACTTCTGGCAAATAGCCATTGTAATCGTAGTCTAAAATAAATGTTTTGACCGAGCATTCTGGATTCTGACAAAGGTAGCGTTGTTTTTCATTCTCCGTTTTTCCACGCTTTGCGATTTTTTCATGACGACAAACAGGGCAAAGGACAGGATTTAAAACCATATTTAAATTCCTTAAAAAAATATTAAAATACTTAATACAATTTTAGACTAAAATATAGCATATCCAAATCTAGAGCACTACCCGGGCCGATGATGTAATCGGGCGGGTGTGCGATCGTGACCGCTGGCCGTGAGTCCATCTGTTGCTGTTGTCTTGCTAATAGTTATCCCCACAAAAATCATGCTGGAGCTTTTTCAGGATTAGCGTATTGAGTATCAGGGAGCCTAAAAAATGATTTGACCCTTTCCTGAAATTCTTTTAGCTTTTCCAAAGCAGAATAAACGCGCGCTCTGAAATCAGCCCGGTTTTTAATTGGCTCCTTTTCCAGATGATCATTTTTGATCTCATTCCAAACCTGTTCATCCGGATTTAACTCTGGCGAGTGGGGGGGAAGAAAGAACAAGCGGATTTGTTTTCGATGCGTCTCAAGAAAGGCTTTGACTTCTTTCGAGGTATGATAAGACGCATTGTCCGTGATGACAATTAATGGGCGCTCTCGACCCTCTAATGCCTTCTCTAAAAAGGCAATGAAAACCCCACTCACTCATTTTTGAGTGGTCACTTCAAATATTAACTCGCCCGTCGCCGTAACCATCGATAAAATGTGAAACCCACCCCGGTCATCACTCACTTTAATTTCAGGCGGATGACCGACTAAGCCCCACGTCCGTCCAGAACGCGTATGGCCTTGAACCCATGACTCATCCTGAAACGCAATATCCGCTCCAAGTTCTTGAGCCCGCTTCTGAATCTCTTTAAATTCTTCATTAATAAACTTTTTAACTTCCTCCTGATCCTGGTTTAAGGCATGATAACAAGGTTTTTGACAACTCAGTCCTAATTGATGTAAATGCAGACGAACCGTGGCATCCGATACCCATAAACCAAAGTACTCTTTCAATAAATTAACCATGATCTCTAAAGTCCATAAAACCGTATCATAGCCATGATCCGCCGGCGTCGTATTGAGTATCGTTTCTTTTAACCATCGATCAATATCCGGAGTCATCACACACGTGGCGCCGAGCGCTTTCCGGGTATCCAGGGCTTCTTCTCCTTCATAACGATAGTTGCGAAGCCAATCATAAATACTCGTTCGGTCGATACCCAAAAAATCAGCAACAAGCTCCGGACCATAATGCTTCTCTTCGACCGCGCGAACCGCAATACGCCGGATGTAATTCATCACTTCATCCGGTATTTTACGTGCATCAAACATCCATTCCGCGTTCATTGCCGCACCTCCTCTATAAATTTAGAGTCTCTAAAGAGGTCTTCTATAGTTATTAGACAATTTGATTAACGCTCAGTTCGTTGATAATGTAGGGATAATCGTTGGCAAGCCTATGGATCGGCTACTCCCACCCGGCCAAATCAGCCCGCGCAATCCGAATTCGCTGCAAAATCGCCTCGCGTTTGAGATTGAACAGCACCATCCCCATGGTAATCGATGCACCCAGACCCAGCAGAATCAGCGCCCGACTCATGCCTTGTTCCGGATAAAAGCGCAGCAGTTGCCCACTGATATTCAGCACTAGAAACGCCACACCCGCATAGAGAAAAGCGCGGATACGCAAGGCGATACCGATTAACATGCCGGCTAGCGCCAACGCCAACGCCAGCGCGAACACCCACAATTGCGGTTGCAGGAACACATCCAGTCCTGCCCCGGCATACAACACACTCAACGCCGCCAGTCGCGCCCCATTCAGCACCCGGGGCCGCAACTCCCGCCGATGCAGATGCAGCAAGGCCAGCACCGACACCGCTGCCGGGATGAGATAGAACTGCCACAATCCATACTGTTGCGCCCAAAGCGGCGCCCAGAGGTAAATCGCGCCATTCAAAGCTAACACGCCCAGATAAAAGGGCAATGGATTGCGCATTGTCCCAGCCAGCGACAAGTAGAGCAGACCTCCGGCCAACAACGTCCCACCCGTCCACGGCGAGGCGAGTTGCCAGGGCGCGGTCGTCAAAGCCAGCAACGGCAATCCCAGGGCCAGATGATAAAAGGGCCGTAACCCGGTCCACTGGTACAACAGGAAAGCCGCGCCCGCCCCGGCCAGCAATCCAGTAGTATCCCAAGGCGTCCAGGGCGTCAGGCCAAATACAACCAGTCGCCCGTAACCCGCCAACACCCAAAGCAACAACACGGTCGTGTAAATTCGGTTCGGTTCATCCCGACTCCGCCAAGCCCTTAACCCAGTCAAAATTAGCAACAGGGTTAACGTCGCGCCCACCGCCAGCGCATCGGTGAAGAGGCCGAAATACCACGGCCAGACTCCAAGTCCCAGTTGCCAGGCCGCCACGGCGGCGATATGCAGCCCTAAGCTCAGCAAAGTCGCCAGCCATAGCCAGGACGTCGTTTCGCCAATCGCTTCCGCGATATCCGGCCAGCGCCGAAACCGTTTGGCGCCGGCTTGAAGATCGTGGGCATCGAGCCAAACGGTCAACGTCCGCTGACTCCGTATGAGTAACAGCCACAGCAAACCGCTTTGCAAGGCCAGCCAGGGCAACACCGCGATCACCGCTGGCCAAGTCAAGGGTTGATCCCACAACCAGAGCGCATAACTGCTGGCCAGCGCAAACCATAGTCCAACCTTAAACCAGAATCGTTCCTGCCGTTGCCAGCCCATCAGGAAGGTGTAAAGCGCCAATCCTGCCAATAATATGGCCAGCGCAGGTTCCCCAGCGACGAACCCCGTCCATGCGCCGAATAAAACAGCTATCAGTCCCAGCCAGGGCCAGGGATTGACTGTGACCTTCCAGTCGGGAAAGCGCGCGTTCCAGGACGGCAACAGAAATTTGCCGATGCTCCAGAGCGCATAGCCCCAACTCAGACTGAACCAGGCTTCGTCCCAGACTGCAAATCCAACCAGATCAGCAACGCGCCACGCCAGGGCGCTGATCAAGATCACTAATCCCAGGCCACGCCACATAGCGCCCTTCGCGAGCGGACGCGTCACCGGGAACAACGCGACACAGAGCAACGCCAATAGCAGCGGCAGACCGGGCGCTTTGACCAAAATGCCTAGTGTAGCTCCGGCCAGCGCCAGTCCATACAGCAGTCCGCCCATCATCCACAAGGGGTGACGGTAATGGGCGAAAGGCGCAGCGCGCTGCGATTGCAACTTGACCGCCGCCAGCGCCATGAGCAGACTTAAACTTACATTGACCAGCGGTTGACCCAGAATGAATAACTCAGGCGGGTTCAGCCAGGCGCTCACCAACCAGACACCGAGCGTCAATGTCATCAATGCCGCGCCAACATGCGTTGCAGTCCGGTAACGATTACCCGCCAGCACGAATAACGTCAGACTGACACCCAGGGCCGGCCACAGTTGCGGCGCAACATGACCCAGTATCCCCAGCGCTAGACTGACCGCCACGGGTATGGTGGCGACCAGCATGGCGCAAGCGTGCAAACTCGCCTCGACGCGCTGGCGACCGCCTGCGCCGCCCGGTACGGTGAAACGCAGCAGCCGCGCCCATCGCCAGGTCAATGGCTGATCCAGCGCGACAACGCTCAAGCGCCAGACGACCAGGACGTACAGAACCCCCGCCGCAGCTATTCCGGGCAACGATAGCTCCAGATACACCAATCCCGTCAGCCATCCCGCCAAACCCAGCAGCATGGGTAACGCGACTCCATAAAACCAGCGCAGGCACCCGATGAGCAACAAGCCGCTGATCGCCGCCAGTCCAGCGATCCAAGGCCATGTTGGCGACGGATAGCCCGTCAGCAAGCGTGACCCCAGATGCATCAATCCGATGGTCCATAACAAGGCCATCGCTTGTTCCAGCGGTCCGCGAATAATCGAAGTTACACTGACTTCCAGTTGGTTTTCATCGACTCCGACCTCAGCGCGCAAAATTTCACGTATCTCCGCGCGCCAGTCCAGCCACCACAAAATCGACCACAGCGCAAAAACCAGTAGGAACTCGATGAGTCCGGCGCCGGGAGCGGGAAAATAGCCGCGTTTCAGCAAAACCCCGATTGCAGCGATTAGCGCCAACGTACCATAGAACAACGATTGCTGGCGCAAACCCAGGCTCATCCATAATAAAATTCCACTGGCCAACGCCAGCAAGAAGATGGGTTCCAACCGGCCCAGCCAGAATGGCCAAAGATTGACGCCTGCTAACGTCAACGCCGCGACGATAGCCAATAGGGCACTCTTGATCCAAACCCGCCGGCTGATCGGCGACTGTCGTTGATCATGCAAACCCAACCCCGTCCATAACGCCGCCAGCGCCAGCCAACCCAGCGCGGTTTGCAGGACCCAACCGAACAACAATCCGTCTGGCGTGTAAGCGATCGCAATTGCCGCCAGCGCCGCAACGCCGGCATCGGCATACGCCCATTGCGGATCAGCGTCCGGCCATCCCAGCGCCCAGCGGGTTGCGCCATAACCCAGTAGCGCGGCGGCCGCGGCAGTGGCAAATCCAAGCCAGCTTGGCGCACTCCAAACCAGACTCCAGATGGTTAAGCCGATCAGCAGCGCCCCAAATACCAGCAGGCATTGCCAGGCGATGGTTAGGAAACCGGAATTCTGCGAGGAGCATATTTTCAGGTGCGCCCAGCGACTCAGCGCCAGCAAGGCGAACAGGCCCGGCAGGCTCGCCAGTAAATGCCAGCCCGGAGGCAACCACTGCAAAATTCCATATCCGTACAGTCCTACGACGCAGCCCAACAGCAGATAGAGCGGCAACAGGGTCAAATAGCGCCAGGTCATCCAGCCATACAACGCACTCCCCAGCGCCAGGGTTAACAGCGCTGTCGGGGTCGCCGGAATGGCCATAACGATGGCAACCACCGACAAGCCGTACAGGGCAAAGCTGAATCGGGACAGGAAGGCGTATTGGCGCATCCATTCCTTGAGTGCAGCGTCCACCGGGAACAGCAGCAGGCATAACACCATCAGAAATGGCCCTGAATAGCCCACCGGCAATGAATCCGGCCAAATCCAGGTCAAATGGACGAAAGAGACCGTCCCCGCATACACCAGCATCCCGGCAGCGAAATAGCCCGTCCATTGACGATCCAGAAAGATCTGTCGCAGCCATTCGCTGACGAAGCGTCGTAACCCGTCACCCAGCAGACCCAGCAACGCAATATGCAACACCGCCAACGCCCGCCAATCCGGCAGGATCGCCGCCAGGGGCGCAGCGAGCTGCATCCCCGCCAGCGCGGTCAATAAACCGGTGTAGCGTCCCGGCAATGCCCGATCCATCAGTGCGCTGGCTAACCGCGCCATCCAGGCAAATGCGGCCAGCGCCAACAACGCTAACCCCACGCTGAGGGCCAGCCATAAAATTTGTCCATTGCTGGCGTTGAACAAGCGCACGGTGACCGCCAAATCCAGCGGCCCCAACATTAAACCCAGAGTGAGCAATACGTTACTGGCGACAACCAATTCCGGGCGGGCGCGACGGAACTGGTAACCCGCCCAAATGAGAAAAATAGTCGCTGTAAGCAGACTGGCGAACACGACCAAGGCATTGATAAAACCGCTGGTGTTAGCCACTAGAAACAGCGCTCCGGCTACGAAACAGAATCCGCCGATAAACCAGCCAATATTCTGGACCAGAAATGGCGCGATCAATCCCG
Organism: Gammaproteobacteria bacterium; assembly: GCA_024235095.1. Taxonomy (NCBI): domain Bacteria; kingdom Pseudomonadati; phylum Pseudomonadota; class Gammaproteobacteria; species Gammaproteobacteria bacterium. Next base: position 348,329 of record JACKNC010000002.1, on the reverse strand, counting down.
GCCAACCGGACACCGTCTGCAACGCCTTTTCCAAAGGCCCCGGTTCCGCCGGACGCCAATCGGCATCTAGTTGTTCGTTGGGTGCAGACGGGAGAGGGGTTGAAAGAGGAGACTGAGCAGCTTCAGTTTGCTGCGATGGAATAACGGGAGCGGGTGGAATCGGCAGCGAACGAGGTATAGGCGGGATGGGTTGTGAAGGCTCTGTGACGCTGGCGCTGGATCGAAGCGCGTTTGCCGGGCTGGAAGATCGTTCCCTATCGAGCAATTCATCCCGCACCTGTTGCTTCCAGGCTGCCAACTGCCGCCGCGCCTCGGCCAATTGATGGCGCGAGATGATAAGGGCGATCAACAGCACAATCGGCGAAACCAGCCATAGCCCGACCAAAACAATGAGAATCGTCCAGTCCATGATCACCCCCATCAGGTGAGAAAACCCTTAAAACTGAAAACTCCTAATTTGCCTTTCGCACTTCCTGCCGAAGAATCGCCAGTTCCGTTTCAACCTCGTTATCTACTTCCATTTTCAGGAATTCCTTTTCAACCTGGCTGTATTCCCCATACAGATCCGCTCGCGCCTCCATCCGCGCCTCCATTTCATCCACCTTCCCCGACATTCGATCAAAAGAAAGATTGAGATCAAGACCGGTCTGAAACCGGTCATTAATTCGATCCATCTGCTCACGAGCCTGGGCAGCCCGCTGTCGCGCCACCAGACTGCCTTTTTTCAGTCGCGCCTCTTCCAACTTGGTTTCCAGCGCCCGCATTTGGGCTTTTAGCCGTTCACTGGTCCGTTTGGCGGATTCCCAGGAGGCCTGGAGGTTACTGGCAATGTCATCGTGTTCTTTTTTCCTCATCAGCGCTTCCCGCGCCAGGATCTCATTGCCATTCTCCATTGCTCGTCGCGCCCGGTTGTACCAGTCATCCGCCTGCCGGCGCTGGTGATCCAACTCCTTGGCAAGCTGCTTCTCACTGGCGAGGGCGTCGATAACGCCTTCGCGAGCGCTGTTGACGTTCTCCTCCATTTCACGAATGAGTTGCTTGATCATCCGCTCCGGATCCTCGACCCGATCAACCAGATCATTCAGATTTGCGGTGAGTACATCACTAATACGCTTGAATAAATTAGCCATGGAACACCTCCGGGCGCTTTAAGTAACAGGGGAAGGAAACAGTCTTGAGTATAGTGGGGAAATTTTTATATGAACAGTGTTTAATTAAAACTTTGAAAAAATTCGCCGGGATGGCGAATTTTGTGGTAGGAGTTAATTCTGACGACGTTGCCGGTCGCCTTTTGCCTGACGTTTTTTGCCCTTGCCTTGACGGTCACGGTCACCTTTGCCTTTGCCCTGACGGTCACGGTCATCTTTGCCCTTGCCTTGACGGTCACGGTCACCTTTGCCTTTGCCCTGACGGTCACGGTCACCTTTGCCTTTTCTCTGACGGTCACGGTCGCCTTTGCCCCCCATTGCCTTACCGAACGCGTCCATAATCGCCTTACTGTTTGGATCCGCGTCAGCTCCCGACTGTTTTTGCATCTCCTGCATGATGCCCATGAATCCCCGCAGTATTTCATCATTGCCTGCTTGGGTGGAAGGGGGAATAGCCAGTAGAGAAATCCACAATACGGTGATCATGATGTTATTCAGTTTCATCGATACGCTCCCTAACCTAGGTTAAATCTGGATTGAATCAAGACATTGTGTCAGGTTGTATGTAAGCAATCTACATGCCACATAAATTATCAAACTTCAAAAATCTCAACTTTATGAGATTCCTATCATTCATTATTATCGTAGCATATTAGTGGCTGAATCAAATTTGTATAATCGAATATCATCTGAAATAGATGGCTTCAAAAGCGATAAACAGTCTGAAGAACTGGTTCAAATCGACTCTTGTGTCAAAATTTTCTGTTTCGGGAGAAAGACCATGCCTTTGGCGTTCGAGGACGACCCTGTTCTGCTATCATGAAGTTCCACACCGGATATTCCGGCTGCTCTTGTTATTCAACCACCCCTAGCCTGCTATGCATCCAGTCCTGACCATCGCCAAACGCGCCGCACTGAGCGCTAGCCGTATTCTGCTCCGCCATTTTGACCATCTTGAGCGGCTCAACGTCACTGAAAAAAAACGCAATGATTTCGTTAGTGAAGCGGACGTACAATCTGAACGGGAGATTATCCAGATCCTGCACAAGACCTACCCCAACCACAGCATCTTGGCCGAAGAAAGCGGCGCGCAAACCGGGCAGGATGAATATCAATGGCTCATCGATCCACTGGATGGCACCACTAATTTCCTGCACGGCATCCCACACTTCGCCATCTCCATCGCCTTTCGCCATAAAAACCGGCTCGAAGCGGGGCTGGTTTACGATCCAATTCGGCAGGAGATGTTCAGCGCATCACGCGGCGAAGGCGCACAGCTCAATGACCGGCGCATCCGGGTCAGCGGAGTCAATAGCGTGGAGCATGCACTGCTTGGAACGGGCTTTCCGTTTTTGCATCCAGCGCGCCAGCCAGCCTATCTGAGTTTCTTCACCAGTTTGTTTGGCAAATGCGTGGAGATTCGCCGCGCCGGCGCTGCGTCATTGGATTTGTCCTATGTCGCATCGGGGCGTCTGGACGGTTTCTGGGAAATGAATCTGAAACCCTGGGATATCGGCGCGGGGGTATTGCTGGTGCAGGAAGCGGGTGGATTGGTCAGTGATTTCACCGGCGGCAACGAGTTTATGAAGTCAGGCGACATCGTGGCCGGCAATCCCAAGGTGTTCAAGGGACTGTTGCAGGAGATGCAACCCCATCTTGAGGCTAAGAAAGGCTAGAGACGCCTTACCACTCAGCGCCGGAATCCCGAAGTGATCGGATAGCGTCGGTCCCGCCCAAAAGCGCGCGGAGTAATGCGCACGCCTGGCGCGGCCTGACGACGTTTATATTCGTTCAGGATCACCAAACGCGCGACCCGTTCAACGATAGCTTGGTCAAAACCCGCATCCACCAGTTCATCAATCGAATGATCCTGCTCCACATAACCATGCAGGATAGTATCCAGCAGATCATAAGGCGGCAGGCTGTCTTGATCCGTCTGATCCGGGCGCAGTTCCGCCGAGGGCGGCCGGTCGATCACTCGTTGTGGAATGACGGGCGACTGCTGGTTCCGCCAGACCGCCAGTCGGTAAACCATGGTTTTCAACACATCCTTGATCGGTGCGAAACCGCCCGCCATATCTCCATACAGCGTAGAATAGCCAACCGCCGTTTCGCTCTTATTGCCCGTTGTCAACACCAGCTTGCCGGTCTTGTTGGAAATCGCCATCAGCAGTACGCCCCGGCAACGCGCCTGGATATTTTCCTCGGTCGTATCGGGCGGCAATCCGGCCAGCACCGGCTGCAAAATTTGTAGAAAAGACTGAAACGCCGGTTCAATCGGCATGATGTGATATTTCACGCCAAGAGTTCGAGCTTCCTGCTCCGCGTCGCTATTGCTCATCTCCGCTGTGTAGCGCGAGGGCATTAGCACCGCTTCAACCCGCTCCGCGCCCAGCGCATCGACGGCGATCGCCAGGGTCAATGCCGAGTCGATGCCGCCGGACAAACCCAGCACCGCGCCGGGAAAGCCGTTCTTGTTGACATAATCCCGTACCCCCAGGACTAGCGCCTGATAGACGCCTTCTTCCGTTCCCGGTTCGCCAGCCACTTCAGCCGATACAGGCTTCACCCCGGTGGCGGATAACTCAAAGTCTACCGGATACAGTCCTTCGGCAAAGAAGGGCGTGCGTTGGGTCAAGACGCCATCTGCGCCCACCACCAGCGAACCGCCATCAAAAACCAGTTCGTCCTGACCACCGACCAGATTGACGTAAACAATGGGGATACAGCCCTCGCGCACCCGCTGCCGCAGAGCCGCCAGCCGTTGCTCGCCCTTGCCGGCGTGATAGGGCGAAGCATTGAGATTAATCAGCAGTTGCGCTCCGGCTCCGGCAGCTTGGGCAACGGGTCCCGGCAACCAGACATCTTCGCAGATTGTAACGCCCACACGCATTCCAGCGACTGCAAACACCACAGGATCCTCGCCAGGCGTAAAATAACGCTTTTCATCAAATACGCTGTAGTTGGGCAGCCATTGCTTGAAGTAGCGGGCCTGAATCGCGCCATTCGCCAGAACCACAGCGGCATTGCGCAACCCTTCCGGGGTTGAGAATGGACAACCGACCACAGCGGCAATGCCATGAATTTCATTAGACAGTCGCTGCAACGCCGGCTCTACCTGGCGGATAAAACTCGGGCGCAGCAACAAATCTTCGGGGGGATAACCGGTCAGTGTCAGTTCGGGAAATACAATCAAGTCGGCGTTTAACCGGTCACGAGCCTCAGCAGCGGCGATGATGATTTTGTCGGTATTGCCTGCAAGGTCACCGACCAGAAAATCCAGTTGGGCCATAACGACCCGGAAGGGTGAATCCCGATCAGTCATTGGTTTTTACCGGAAGCAGAGGATAAACAGGAGGTATGCTTTGAAACAATCTCCATCAAAATGCCCAACAAGTTTCTCAGGTTATCGATAAAATATTCCTGCCTGTCGATAAAAATATCATTATTTTGCAATTTTAAAAATCGCCACACACTGCCTGTGGTGACGACGCCATAAGAAACATCAAATGCATGCCCTTCCTGTTCGTTGAAGAGTCGCACAGCGATCATTTCAGCCATGCACTGGCCCAATCCGCTGTTGATATTATCATTTTTAGCCTCAACGACGGCCAGGACGGGGACTTCCACAGTATATCGAACCGGTGAAGCGCTAAAGATAAAGCCACATCTTCCCGTCAAACCCTTTTCCTCATCGACATCGAATTCCACCCCGGAAAACAGGCTGACGGTGTGATGAGTGAGTTCGGTAATTTCGGCCAAAATTGGCGCAATAATAAATTCCGATCGCGCTTTTTCTGTGCCAATCGCGCTGCCCAATGGTAAATAGCGTTCAAGAAACCGAGCCAGAATATCGCTCGGTTCTACCGGAACAATCGGTTCAAACAGGGAAACATCGCCGATAATCCTTACGCCAAAGTTCTTTTTAATGGACTCTATGGTAAATCGGTTATAGGCCATTTCTATCTCCCAATGCGGGAGAGAGACAATTGCCGCTAACATCCATTGCAATAAAAAAGCGCGGGACACAATACGCTTTCATTATCGTATCCCGCGCTGAACTTTCAACAACGGCTGTTAGCTAAAAAAAACCTTCATCGCCGCGCCGATGTCCGCCGGAGAGCGCACAATTTTGGCGCCGGCGGCTTCCAGGGCCGCAAACTTGTCCGCCGCCGTACCTTTGCCACCCATGATGATAGCGCCGGCATGACCCATGCGCTTGCCAGGCGGCGCAGTGACGCCCGCGATATAAGCCACCACTGGCTTCTTAATATTGGCTTTGATGAATTCAGCGCCTTCCTCTTCCGCGGAACCGCCGATTTCGCCAACCATTACAATACCCTCGGTCTGTGGGTCATCCTTGAACAGCCTTAGCACGTCGACAAAGCTCATCCCGTGAATCGGATCGCCGCCGATGCCCACACAGGTGCTCTGACCCAAGCCCGCCTGAGTCGTCTGCCAAACGGCTTCGTAGGTCAACGTACCGGAGCGGGAGACGATGCCGATCTTGCCGGGCAAATGGATATGGCCAGGCATGATACCCATCTTGCAGCCGCCCGGAGTGATGACGCCGGGGCAGTTCGGGCCGATCAGGTAGACATCCGGGTAATTGCTGGTCAGCACTGCCTTGACCTTTAGCATGTCTGTGACGGGAATGCCTTCGGTAATACAGGCGATAACCTTGATGCCAGCGTCCGCCGCTTCCAGGATCGCATCGCCAGCAAAAGGCGCGGGGACATAGATCATGCTGGCTTCGGCGCCAGTGGCGGCGACCGCTTCATACACGGTGTTGAACACCGGCTTGCCCAGATGGGCGCTGCCGCCCTTGCCGGGACTGATGCCGCCCACCAGGTTGGTGCCGTAAGCGATCGCTTGTTCAGCATGGAAAGTGCCTTGCGAGCCGGTGAAGCCCTGGCAGATCACCTTGGTGTCTTTATTAATCAGGATACTCATGGTCGTCTTATTCTCTCTGTTCGTGGAAACCGGAGGCGCGCTGGATTACTGCGCAGAGGCGACTGCCTGCTTGGCGGCGTCGGTCAGATCGTCGGCGGCCATGATATTCATGCCGGACTTGGCCAACATCTCGCGGCCCGCTTCCACATTGGTGCCTTGTAGACGCACTACCACCGGCAGGGTCAAACCGACTTCCTTGACCGCAGTGATAATGCCTTCAGCAATCGTGTCGCAGCGGACGATGCCGCCAAAAATGTTGACCAGGATCGCTTTGACCTTGGAAGAAGACAGGATCAGCTTGAACGCGCGGGCCACACGGTCCGCGGTCGCGCCGCCGCCTACATCCAGGAAATTGGCCGGTTCGCCGCCATGCAGCTTGATGACGTCCATGGTCGCCATCGCCAAGCCAGCGCCATTGACCATGCAGCCGATATTGCCGTCCAGGGCGACATAGTTCAGGCCGATTTCGTGGGCGATATGTTCGCGCTCGTCTTCCTGGGTAGGATCGCGCATTTCTGCAGTATCCTTGTGCCGGTACAGCGCGTTGTCGTCCAGGCTGACTTTGGCGTCTAGCGCCATCACCTGGCCGTCGGCGGTCACGATCAACGGGTTGATCTCGACCATGCTGCAGTCTTTCTGGACGAACAGGTTGTAAATGCCGCTCACTACCTTGACCAGCTGGTCCACTTCCTTCTTGCCCATGCCCATCTTGAAACCCAGGTCGCGGGCCTGATAGGGCTGAATGCCAGCGGTGGGATCAATGGTCAGGGTCAGAATTTTTTCCGGCGTCTTGGCGGCGACTTCTTCGATGTCCATGCCGCCTTCGGAAGAGCCAATCAAGATAACGCGCTTCTTGCTGCGATCCACCAGGCAGCTCAAATAATATTCCTTAGCAATGTCCACGCCATCCTGGATCAGCAGCTGGTGGACCTTAACGCCCTCCGGCCCGGTCTGATGGGTATGCAGCGTCGAGCCGAGCAACCGGCCCGCCTGCGCTTCAACGTCCTGAAGAGTGGTGACAAACTTGACGCCGCCTGCCTTACCGCGGCCGCCGGCGTGAACCTGGGCCTTGACGACCCACGGTCCGTTGGGCTGGATTTCCTTGGCGGCTTCGATCGCTTCCTGTTGGGAAGTGACCTTGATGCCTTTGGGAATCGCCACGCCAAATTGCTGGAGAAGTTCTTTTGCTTGGTATTCGTGCAGGTTCATGATGGAGTACATCCCCCTCTTGTGTTGAAGCCAGCATTGTATCCTGAAAAACCCCAATCTCCATAATCTTGATTGCAAGATTATCGATCCGCCAGCGCGAGACTAGCGAAAATCAATCCATCGCTGGTCTGTAGCGATTAGAATAACTGTTGTATCGTTACTTTACTGGAGAGTCGCTGCTGCGCGCCATTTTGTCATGACCTTATCCAACCCACTCGCTAGTTTCCAGACCGACCGTTTCATGGATCGCCGCCATCTGTGGCGGGTGTTTCGCGCTACCAATATCTATCGGCTAATCCTGGCGGCGCTGTTACTGGCGGCGTTTGCGCTGGACGAACAAAACCGCTTGTTTGGCAAGCAGGAGCCGCGGTTGTTTTTGAGTACGGCGGCAGTTTATATGATAGTGGCGATGGTGGCGATCGCGGGTAGTTACTGGCGGCGCCCCCGTCTTTCGATACAGGCCCACCTGCAACTGCTCATTGACCTGACAGCGCTGACCATTATGATCAACGCCTCGGGCGGTTTATCCAGCAGTTTGAATAGCCTGCTCATTGCAGCGGTGGCGGCCAGCGCTATTCTGCTGCCGCTCATTTCGGCGCTGTTGGCCGCCGCGATGGGTTTCTTCCTGCTAACCGCTTCCTGGCTGGTGGATCGCTGGCAAGCTGCCAAGACTTTGGTTCGCCTGGGACGCGAACCTGATTCCTGGATCGATTTTTGGAACGGCTTGAGCAATACCAGCGACGACTGGGTGCGCCTGGGGGTTCTGGGTTCCGTGCTGTTCATCGCTGCCGGCTTGACTCACGCACTGGCCGAGCGCGCCCGGCGCGGCGAGGCGTTGGCGCGACAGCGGACCTGGGAGCTGTTGGAAATCGCCGAGTTGAATCAGGGAATTATCCGTCACCTGCAAAACGGAGTGGTGGTGGTCGATGCCGTGGGTCAAGTCCAACTATTAAACGACACAGCTCGCGAATGGCTCGACATACCGGACGTCGCGCCAGGTATGCCATTACACGAATTATCGTTGCCATTAGCCCAGCGCTTAGAGCTTTGGCTGCGTCAAGGCAATCCTGACGTCTCTCCGTTTCGACCTGCTGAATATCGCCCGGAACTGATTCCCCGCTTTACGCGCCTCAGCGGTCATCAGGCTGCCAGCATCCTGATTCTGCTCGAGGACTCGGACCAGACGGCTGCGCAGTTGCAGCAGATCAAGCTGGCGGCGCTAGGGCGTTTAACAGCCGGCATCGCTCATGAAATCCGCAATCCACTGGCGGCAATCAGTCACGCTGTCCAGTTGTTGGAGGAATCAACCAGCGCCAGCGCCAGCGCCAGCGATCAACGGCTGGCGCAGATCGCCCATGATAACGTCAAACGCGCTAACCGCATTATTAATGATGTCCTTGACCTGGCTCGGCGCGATCGGATTAAACCGGAACGGCTAGCGCTAGAACCCTGGCTGGACACTTTCAGTGAAGAACTTTTGCGCAGCGTTGACGGCCCCTCGCCCCAGTGGCGCCAACAGGTCGATCCGGCTGACCTGGTTGTGGTCTTCGACCCCCATCAACTGCGGCAGGTGCTCTGGAATCTTTGCACTAACGCTTGCCAACACGGTGTGCGGTCGGATCAAATTCCACGCATTGAGCTACGGGCTGGCCGCGAAAACAGTCATGGACGACCGTTTGTAGAAGTGCGCGATGCGGGGCCTGGGATCGCGCCAGAAAATATTTCCCACCTCTTTGAACCTTTTTTCACCACTCGGGCCAAGGGCACCGGTTTGGGCCTGTATCTGGCCCGGGAGTTGTGCGAAGCCAATCGCGCCCAATTACAATACCTGCCTATCGCCGAGGGCGGCAGTTGTTTTCGCATCAACTTCGCTCCCACCCATTCCGCATCGGAGAAGGACTGATGGATGCCTGCAATGCTTTGATTGTGGATGACGAAGCCGACATCCGCGAATTGATCGAAATGACTCTGCTGCCACTCGGCGTCACTTGCCTGTTGGCGGAAAACCTGAACGAGGCGCGCGCGCTCCTCAAACGCCAGCCGTTTAACTTCTGCATTACCGATTTGCGGTTGCCAGACGGCAGCGGACTGGAACTGGTGGCGCATATTCAAAAGCACTATGCCAGCCTGCCCGTGGCGGTCATCACTGCACATGGCAATGTCGAAAGCGCGGTAGAGGCGCTTAAACTTGGCGCCTTCGATTTTGTATCAAAACCCTTTGAACTCGCAGTATTGCGCAGCATGGTATCGACTGCATTGCGACTCAATCGCAGTGGTGAGGGCCGTCCTGGTGATAATCGCCCGGTTCTGCTAGGTCAATCGTCGATCATGGCTGAAGTCCGCGCATTGATTGCCAAGCTGGCGCGTAGTCAAGCGCCGATTATGATTAATGGCGAGTCAGGCACTGGCAAGGAACTGGCCGCCCGACTGATTCACTTGTCGGGGCCGCGCGCGGATAAACCATTTGTGCCGGTGAATTGCGGGGCGATTCCTGAACATCTGATGGAAAGCGAGTTCTTCGGTTATAAAAAGGGCAGTTTCACCGGCGCGACCCAGGACAAGGGCGGGTTGTTCCAAGCCGCACAGGGTGGCACCCTGTTCCTGGATGAGGTTGCGGAACTGCCGGCTCACATGCAGGTGAAGCTGTTGCGAGCGATTCAGGAGCGCGCGGTGCGCGCGGTGGGCGCCCAGGTTGAAGTCTCAACCGATGTGCGCATTCTGAGCGCTACACATAAGAATCTGACAGCGCTGGTGCAGGACGGCGTTTTTCGTCAAGACCTGTTTTACCGCCTGAATGTAATTCAGATGCGGCTGCCCAGTTTACGCGAGCATCCCGATGATATTCCGGAATTGGCCGCGTCGATTCTCGTCCGGTTGAGTCAGGATATCGGCGATGCGCCGCCGAAACTGGCGCCGACCGCGCTGGCGGCACTGCGCACCTATTCATTCCCAGGGAATATCCGCGAGTTGGAAAATATTTTGGAGCGAGCCTTTACGTTGTGTGAAGGCGATGTGATCCAGGCGAGCGACCTGCTGTTGCCGGCTAGGGAACCGACTTCCCCGCATTCTTCGCCGGCCAGCGCGCCTGCTCCAGAACCTGTTCCCGCCGAACCATTGCGCGATTTGCCCGCGCCGGTTGACTTTGAACCAAAGACCGTGCCTTACCCCTCGGCGCCAGTCGTCAGCGATCTGGAGGGCTATCTGGAGAGTTTGGAAAAAGCGGCCATCATGCGCGCGCTGGAAGCCACTCGTTATAACAAGACCGCTGCTGCGGAGAAATTGGGCATCAGTTTCCGGGCGTTGCGTTATCGGCTCAAAAAACTGGGGCTGGATTGAAGATTTTGAATTTTAAGATGTTAGCTCCGGCCAGGATTGCGCCATAGCACTTCGAGACCGCCTTCGTCGCGGACAATGACCCGGCACAGCACGAATAGCAGGTCTGATAACCGGTTCAGGTAAACCCGGGCCGGTTCATTGATCGTTTCTTCACGCGCCAGTGAAACGACCCGTCGTTCAGCGCGCCGGCAGATGGCCCTTGCGATATGGCAATCTGCAGCTCCCCGTCCGCCGCCGGGCAGAATAAATTCCTTTAAGGAAGGAAGTTGTTCGTTGAAGCTGTTTAACATCATTTCCAGTGCAGCCACATCCTCATCCTTCACGGCTTGATAGCCGGGAATGCTCAGCTCGCCACCCAGGTCAAACAACCGGTGCTGAACGTCCTGCAAGCAATCGCGCACCGGTCCTCGCAAGTCATGCGCCAACACCCGTCCAATGGCGCAGTTTAACTCATCCACCGCGCCAATCGCTTCGATGCGCGGGCAGTCCTTGGCTACCCGGCCGCCGTCGCCCAGCCCGGTTGTGCCCTGATCACCGGTTCGGGTATAGATTTTGGAAAGTCGATTGCCCATGCTACTCTTCCTGAATAAATAAAATCAGTAACTTAATCGGTTTATTGTGCATCTTGGCACACTTGCTACCATCCATATTGTACTCCTCCCAATCCGACTGCGAAGTCTCTTTCTCTCAAATTCATCTACCTTGCTGGTTAGCAGCAACTTACTCTTCCATTCGGCAACCAATTCTCGCTTGTCTCTTCGTTTGAAGATTCAGCTTTCTACAAGACATTACAGATAAAATTCAATAAGTTAATATATCTCTCTTTTATATAATAAATGACTGATAATCATATAAAATTTAAATTTTACCGCGTATCGTCCAGAAAAAATGTCAGTGACACCTCTGGACTTCCAACAAGGCCAAAATGTCTCAATTTGCCAAAAAAACATAAAAATTTTTAACTTGTTGTTTATAAATTAATTTTTAATTTAATACTGAAAAGCGCTTTTTTTATTTAATAAACTGATTTTAAATATAAAAAATTAAATAACTAATGATTGGAAATTATTTCTGAAATCATTTTGAAGTATTCATTAGGCAATTAAATACTTGCAAAACAATTTTCGTCTGTGCTTTCATAAAGCCGCAATGCTGTATTGCAGTATGTTCCTGCCATGAGCCGGCTCTATTGAGACTCCGGCTCAGGAACGTCAGGCGACACCGGTTGCTGGGTCTGGCGCCCCAAACCGGAGTTGCTTAGGTCGGACTTGGGGGACGACTGGAGTAATCCAGCTCGATCCAGGGAGGAGTTCTCATTGACAGGGAACACGAGTCCATCGAGCACTATCAGTTCGTGCTGATTAACGACGGAGGTCTTTATGGAATTCACCGAATGCGTCAAGGAAAGACTTGCTCTGACCCTTAAGTCAGGTCTGCTGTGCGCGGTCATGCTCATGCCCGCCACAACGCTGGCTCAATCGCCGGAGATGGTCCGTAGCGATGAGTCCATTGATGTCGCTACGGCCGTGGAAGCGGAAGACACCGCCGCCAGCTCCACTGCCGCCTCGCCCGCTGAGCAGCGGAAAATCACCCGTCTCTCCGGGCATATTCAACGCGAGTATCAGGTTTCTGAAAACAAGGCTAAAAATATCGTGCGCGAAGCGATTCGTAACGCTGAACAGCACCAGTTGGACCCGGAACTGATCCTGGCCGTCATCGCGGTCGAATCCACGTTCAAGGAGCGAGCGGTCAGCCGGGTTGGCGCTCGTGGTTTGATGCAGGTCATGCCCGGCTCACACACCCGCAAAGTCAGGGAAATTGGTGGTTCTCAACAGTTATTCGATCCGGCCAAGAATATCCGCGTCGGTTCGCGGATTCTGGTGAATTACCTTAACATCGATTCCGGCAATCTGCGCCGGGCGTTGCTGCGCTATAACGGAAGCTTGGGTTCGCGCTCGTCATTCCCAGACCGAGTCATCCGCATCTACCGTGATCTAAAGCGGATTACGGTCGAAGGCTGAAGAACTGTAGAGGGAGAACGGGCATCTTGCCCGTTCAGACGTCTCATAGCGCGAAAGTCCTGTTGATTTACGGATCCGTCGCGGTAGTTGGAATTCACTATAATTATGAATCCAACCACTGACTGTGATCCAATTTCATGCCCCACCTTGATCCTGATCCCGACACGCTAGCGGCTCAACTAAACTCTCGCTCTCTGCCGCCCGTCGATCGCTGGAACCCTCCCCTGCTTGGCGATATGGACCTGCGCATCGCCCGCGATGGCGTCTGGCGTCACGAAGGCATCCAAATTCAGCGTGAAAACCTGGTTCGCCTGTTTGCCTCGATCCTGCGCCGGGATGAGGATGGACAATATTATCTGGTAACGCCCGTTGAAAAATGGCGGATCCGGGTCGATGACGCGCCATTCCTCGCTATTCGGCTGGACGCAACCGGGACTGGCGCTCATCAGTGCCTGACGTTCACCACGAATGTGGGCGATGTCGTGACCGCTGGCCCGGACCATCCACTCAACGTCGAATACCGCGTTTCCGGTGGCGAACCCGCGCCTTATCTCCATATCCGCGGCCGGCTGCGCGCACTGTTAAGTCGGGCGGTTTTTGTCGAATTGGCGGAATTAGGCGAAGAACAGTCCATTGCTGGCGATCGTATTTATGGAGTCTGGAGTCAGGGGCAATTCTTCAGCCTTGGCCGATTGAATGACGAAACCTGAATCCCAAGGATCACCCGTGCGCCCATCCCTGCTATCGCTATTGCGCGTAATCGTGCTACTGCCCTCCTACCTGCTCGTGCTACTGATTCGCCTGATTAAGTGGCTAATCGCGCCGCCTGCCTTACTGATACAAATACTGATCGGCGTTCCCTTGGCGCTGCGCCTCCGGCAGCCCATGCGCCCTGATTTAGTCCCACTGCGCGAAGCAGATCTGCCTGATGCCGCCTGGATTGCCCTGACCGATGCGACTGACGCGCTGGCGGTTGATGGCTTTATCCGCCAGGGCGATTTCCGCTGTGATAAGACAATCCTGAATGCGGCGTTGTGGCTGCGGCTGCTGACCCAATCCGAACAAGGCATCGGGGCAATGATCGCCTACGTCGAATTCAGGAAGGGTAGGCCGCCTTGCCGTCAATTCGTCGAATTCTCAACCGATTTCGACGATGATCGGATGTTGACCACCAATAACCTCAATTTGCCCTATAGTCTGCCAGCGCCTGCCTACTTGGCCCGCTTGCAACTCAAGGATATTCGAGATCCGCGCGCGCTCTATGTGGTGCATCGCCAGTTGGTGGCCTCTCTGCCGCAAGCGGTCAAATACGCCAGGCTCAAGCAGGCAGCCCAGGATCCAGCGAGCATACTGGCCAATAATTATATTCGCGAAACGCAAGCATTGATCCAACAGGGATGGATGCAGCCGGTTGTTGGCCAGAACCAGGTCCGTGTGCGTTTTTGGGGAGCGCTGGCTGGAGTCTGGCGACAGGCTTGGCCACTCGCCAGCTTATATCTGCGCGCTGCTGACCATCGTTCCCGCCAGCTGCTGGCCGAACACGGCATTGACGCCAATGAGTTCAGCGGCGGCGCTATCTCGATTGTGGTTGATCGCCAGCCTATTCCGTCGGAAATCGGCCCGGTCACTACCGTTGGGGTTGGCTATAACATTGTCCGGTCGCTGGCTCAGCACACCGATCCTGGCGCCGTACTGGAAAGCGTAACAGTGGAACTGGATCGCGATGCGGCTGGAGTTATAGTTCCCTGTGAGTTCAGTTACTCATTCCGCAGTATTCTCTACCATGACACGCGGCGTATTCGCCGGCTGCGCGGCTTCGATGTCATGCTTGACTCGGATGCCAGACTGATGACAGTCACGGCTATGGAGCGGGAGTCTGAACAAGCCGCTGACGAAAGTGAATGGCAGTCCATGCAGACGGATTCTCTGCTACGCTCGCCCTTGCGGCTGGGTCCCTGGCTATGCGATCTCGATACGATAATGCCAATTGCCCTGGAAACCCTGAATGCGCGCGCCAACGCCTCGTTTATCGAACCCGATTCAGCTTCGCTCTACACTGACGAAGATGGAACCTTGTGCTGGCAAATCGTTGCTTGGCGGGAGGATGAGACGCTCTTGCATGTCATGATTAATGCGCGCACTGGCCTGATTATTGACACCTGAAAAAACCACAATACAGATAAATGACGCGCATTGCAAAATGAAACAGCCTGAAATGGACCTCGTTTCAACATCCTCAATTCGGACAGGCCGCCCGCCGTAGAAAGCGCGCTGCTTCCGTTTTCAGCCAAGTTTCTTCCGCATCGCCCAGCACTTCGATGGAGCCTGTTAAATGCATTGCGCCGTGGAGGCGATCACCCCGCAGGTCAACATCGAGATCGAGCATAATCGGTTCAATAACGGTCCCCTCTCGACCATCGGGATATAGCGCGACCTGGATCATGAGCGCAGCGGTAGCCGCCGTCCACTTCGTCACCACAACCTCGGCGCGCGCATAACCAGCTTCCCGACATCGCTCCATGAGGGCGAACGCCCATTCACGGTTCACAAATGCCGAAAGCGCTTCCAGAATCTCGCTCAAGCGCGCCTCGGCCTGACGCAAGCGTTGAGGATATGGATGTTGCTGGTCGTTTTCCAGGCTAATAACCTGTCTGAGATCAGCAAACGCCTGCGGCAGCGTGCCGGAATGAAACCCTGGTCGCAGCAGACTGTACAGCGTTTCTCCCTGTGGCCCGAAGCACGCTGGTTGCACCCGATCCGGGTGATTCGCACGGTACAGCTTCCAGTTTTCCTTCAGTTCCCAGCCCAGAAATCCAAACAGGCCAGGCGACAAAAATACCGTCACCGTGGCCAGCGGCAGACTGATGAACACGGGCAAAACCGGATTCAGCAGCGCCAGCAACGCCACCGTCATCACGGGAAAAAACGGTATCATCAGCTTGTCAGCCACCAGGACGACCGGGACATGTTTGATCGGATTCACCTGTGGCTCCACCAGCACCGCTGCGTAGAAGTGAATCAAATAGCTGCACACTCGCCAGACTGGCCCAACCGCCGCCTTGATTACCATGACGCTCTGTCTTTCGTCACGATGATGACTGACCAGCTCGTCGACCCGATGCAGGCGCTGTTCCACGCCATGCATCAAGCGATTAAACAGATCCATCACCCAATGAAACAGATCAACCAGCAAAGTGTGGTGGACCCGACGCCAAAAACCGGCGAGGTAAGTAATAACGCCATCCAGAATCCGGCGTCCAAACGGACTGTTACGCAGAATGCTGCCGAGAATGAAACCAAGCGTCAGCAGAAAAGCTGGCAAACCCTCGATAGGCAAATCCAGATCGTGAGTAATGGCGACCAGCGGCAGCGCTAGGATCAGGCCGATCAGCAGCGGTTCCAGCAAGTAGCGCGAACCCTTCCGAACCAGGGGATAACGCAACCAGCGGGCTGCCCGTCCCCAGTACAACCACTGCGTCAATCGCTGGTACAAGAATTCCACGAACAACCAGCGCCAACTACGAGCAACGGTGGCGACTATACTCCGTCCTTGGCGAGTGTAAAGTATGAAGATCAACCCCAGACCCACCCCCAGCACCGACCCGAAATTCACCAGCCGTATTGGACCTTCCAGCGCCGGCATCATGCTCAACACGTAACCCAGAGCTTCCAGGCCGATGAAAGCGCTGCTGAACGGCAGCAACAGAAAGCGGGTAATCCAGCGGCCTATCGCCGCGCCAAACAATGGAGCGCTCAATTGCTGCAATCCTTGCAGATAAAACTCGCCGGGTTGATAAACTCCGGGCAACGCCACTCTGGCCCGGCGATCGAAACGCGCCAATCGGTCCCCGAGCAACAGTTCACGCCAACCCATATCCGGCAGGCGCAATTCATTGCGCGCCACCGCGTCCCGCAGGTCAGTGAAACGTAAATGCCAACGCTGCAAGATGATCTTAAATAATTCTTCCTCAAGAATATTTCGCGCTATCCGCTGATGGGCATCGCTGGGGAGAAAGCCAGCGACATCGAACAATTCGCGCAAGCGTGGCTGTAACTGTTGGCGAAGCCGTTGGCTGATCTGACTACCCAGAATCTGCAAGGGCGCGCTGAAATAAGCCACTTCGGCCCCGGACCACGATGATTGACCAAGGCGCGTTCTCGCCGCATTCAGGGCGCGCAGGGCTTTCAGTGAACCCTGGAAAGGCAAACCCAGTTGGAGAGGTTGCCGGCGGCGACTCCACAGCCTAACCAACGGTTGCAACCGGTAATAATTGGTCCGCCCCTCCAGGAAAATGTGCTCCAAATCATGCAACAAGAGGGAATACGGACTGGATGCGCACGCCGTGGCCGGCTCGTCCAGTAAGCGCTCGATCAAATGCTCCAGGACTCGCGTACATTGCGCGTCCAGCTTCCAAGTTGCGGCAAGATTATGGGCAAGCGCTTCAATGATTTCCTCCTGACGCTCGCGCAAAGTTCGCATCACGGCGTCTCTCTCAAGCCCACTCTCCCACAGCGGAAACTCCATTTCTTTACTTGTCGGGAGAGCATGACCGGCCATTTGCCGGTACTGGTCAACGGCCCGGCACAAATCGTGAAGCGCCGTCCCATAGCGCCCAGCCATCTCTGCCCGAAAAGCGCTTTGGACAGCATGGCGGAATCCCTGCAAGCGAATGGCTGTCGCCAATCTAGCCGCCGCCTGGCGATCAGATGCAACAGGCCAGCGATCGAACAGCAGGGCCAAAGGCAGAACGAAAGGCGTCAGATATCCGGCCAGATTACGCCAAAACACGGCAAGCCCGCTGGGTTTCCGCGTCAGGGTGGACGCTTGCCGCAGGGCTTCTTGGCAACAGGATGCAAGGTGTGGCGTGATCCGGTGGTCGGGCGGATGGGCGCTGGCAGCCGATAGCTTGCCTGAGGAGAACGGTTTTGCCAGCAGCGGCAGGACAGTATTAGCGCCCTCAGCCAGGTCGGGATCATTGTGACCAAATGGCAGATAAAGAGGTAATTCCGGCTCGTAATCGGGAGCGTCATTAAAGCCAGAGGGGCGACTCCGAGTCAACAAATGTGGCCAACGACTGCCGTGCCGAGGCTGTGGCAGGTCCAGGCCACTGTCTTTCAGCCAGCGATCCAGCGCCGCCCAGTCTTGGATGACTGGAAAAAAATAGGCCCGAGCGCCTGGGATAAAATAACGCAGGTAAGTGATAAAGCCGACCCATTGGCGACACAGGGTTTCATCATCCAAACCCAGCGCCACCCGGCGATCCTGTTCGAGCAGGGTACGCGCTTCGCGGAACCCGCGTTCGCCGATGCGTTGCGCCAATCCCTGAGCGCCAAACGCCTCTTGGTCCTGATTATCATGACGCGCCACCTGCCAGGCGCGCGCCACCTCGGCCTCGAACCGGCGTCCCCAGTAATCGCGTAGCCAATGTTCGGGTGCGCCGACAGCTAATTCCTGGGAGGATGGCGCCGGCAACAGAATCACCCAGCTCGGCAGATTCAGTCCCT
This sequence comes from Gammaproteobacteria bacterium, assembly GCA_024235095.1. Classification (NCBI taxonomy): domain Bacteria; kingdom Pseudomonadati; phylum Pseudomonadota; class Gammaproteobacteria; species Gammaproteobacteria bacterium. The sequence continues at coordinate 330,157 of JACKNC010000002.1, read as the reverse complement.
CGATCACCGACAATACATCGGGATTCTCATCCTCCAGACCGATCCGGAAAATCTTCCGGGGCATCAGATAGTGGCGAAGCAACGGAATCGCCAGATTTGATGATCCTTCGCCCAGATGGCGACGAACCAGACGCTGCAACATGCGGGGATGGAAGAGAAATACTCCTTCCGCTGGACGGAGTACGCGCCGGCGAAAGGCGCGCGCCGTTAACCGGGAAGACATGGCGATGGCCGATGTCTTAATAGATATAAGCTATCCATTGTTTTGTTATATTCAATTTTTCTAAAAACTGAGTTTTTGCCATAGTAATGGTACAGGCAATGTCGCCTGCATGACTGGCAGGAGTTTGAGCATGTCCGAGATGAAAACTCATTTAACCACCGCTGCTGGCGCGCCGGTTGCCGATAATCAGAACAGCTTGAGCGCCGGGCGGCGCGGCCCCTTGTTAATGCAAGATGTCTGGCTGATGGAAAAGCTGGCGCATTTCGATCGTGAAGTGATTCCAGAACGGCGGATGCACGCCAAAGGCTCTGGCGCGTTCGGCGCATTCACCGTAACCCATGATATCTCACAATACACCCGCGCCCGGTTCTTGTCTGAAGTCGGTAAAAAGACGGAGGTGTTTGCGCGCTTCTCCACTGTGGCCGGCGAGCGCGGCGCGGCGGACGCCGAACGGGATATTCGTGGCTTTGCGGTCAAGTTCTATACCGAGGAAGGCAATTGGGATATGGTCGGAAACAATACGCCCGTATTTTTCCTGCGTGACCCGCTGAAATTTCCTGACCTTAATCACGCGGTCAAGCGCGACCCTTGCACTAACCTGCGCAGTGCCAATAACAACTGGGATTTCTGGACGTTGCTGCCTGAGGCGTTGCACCAAGTGACTATCACCATGAGCGACCGGGGTTTGCCGTGCAGTTATCGCCACATGAACGGCTATGGCAGCCATACCTATAGCTTCATCAACGCCGCTAATGAGCGATTCTGGGTGAAGTTCCATTTCAAGACGCTGCAAGGTATTCAGTACCTGACCGACCAGGAAGCCGAAGAGGTGGTCGGCAAGGATCGCGAGAGTTTTCAGCGCGACTTGTTCGAGGCTATCAAAAGCAGCGACTTTCCCAAGTGGCGCTTCTATGTGCAGATCATGCCGGAAGCGGACGCCAATACCTACCGGATTCATCCTTTCGATCTGACCAAAGTCTGGCCGCATCAGGATTATCCATTAATTGATGTGGGCATTCTGGAGTTGAATCGCAATCCGGAGAATTACTTCCGCGACGTGGAGCAGGCAGCGTTCAATCCGACCAATATCGTGCCAGGTATCGGTTTTTCACCGGACAAGATGTTGCAGGGTCGGCTGTTTTCCTACGGCGACGCCCAGCGCTACCGATTGGGTGTGAACCATTATCAAGTTCCGGTTAATGCGCCCAAGTGCCCATTCCGCACTTTTCATCGCGATGGATTCATGCGGGTTGATGACAACAAGGGCAGTGAAGTGGGCTATGAGCCGAACAGCTATGGAGCCTTGCAGGAACAGCCGGATTTTCGCGAGCCGCCTTTGAAGCTAAACGGCGACGCCGACCGCTGGAATTATCGGGAAGACGACGCCGACTACTTCTCACAGGCCGGTGATCTGTTTCGCATTATGCGGCCTGGTGAGCAGCGACGATTGTTCGAGAACACCGCGCGCTCCATCGGCGGCACCGAGCGCCCGATTCAATTGCGCCACATCTGTCATTGTCATGCCGCCGATCCGGCTTACGGGCAGGGCGTGGCGGAAGCGCTGGGCATTCCGCTGAATGAAGCGCTGGCCAATGCGTAATACCCAACTTTGACAGGCAGGAAACCCGCTTGCAGGCGATAATCTGCAAAATCGCTTGCAAGCAGGCTTCCACTTTGTGTTCTTTAGTGGTCTAGATGGCGCTCACGCTTCATACAGGCTACGGGCTATGGGACTTGCCAAGTCGGAACTGACAGATGATGAACTCGCCCTACATTGCAATCAATAAGGAGGCGGATCGTCGTAATAGGCGGGTGGGCGTCTGTAACGACGGTAATAACCAGGCGGCGGTCCAGGATCATAACTGCGTTGACGCTGCAAGCGACGGATTCTTTGTTCCTGATAATCCATCTGATTGCCAACAGCGCCGCCGATCAGCGCCCCACCCAGCGCACCAGTTAACGCGCCGCCAGTGGGATCGATGGCATGTCCAATCGCGGCGCCCGCCGCTGCGCCCATCAGCGCGCCGCCCGTCGTATGGTAGTTGGGCGGAGCGCCTCGTGGCGGCGGCGTCGCACACGCTGTCATCAGACCCAGCGCAGCGGTCAGAACCATGAGTTTCAGTGGCATCGACATAGGATTTCTCCAGAATTGTTCGACAGGGCGATTGGAAAAAAGCAGGCGGCAGTCGCTTATGCACAGCGCCCTAGCGACAGCGCCGCCCTCAAAACCCACCAACATCCCCAATGCATGGAACGCAGTATTTCATTGGCAAGGTGAATCTCTCCTGAATAGGTGTTATGGGCTTCCCCAGTGGGGTCCGAGCACTGCAGCTCGCCAGCCATGCCGTAATGGAGAATCCAGGCCCGTCAGCCACTGTTCCACATCCCGCCGGTTCGCCAAAGCCTGGGGAGGTATGCTGCATTCACTGGCGCGATCCGCGATCCATTGCAGAAGATCATCAACCCGCGCCGCTTGTTTAGCGGTCAAGCGCAGTCGGCGTGGCTGAGGCGCTGGCCACTGTTCGGGCGGCTCAGCGCGCGCTGCTGCAATGTATTCCAGAAAGGCCGCGCCATGCTGGCGCAAGGTGGACGACGGCAACCCAGGAATGCGCGCTAAATCCTCCAGATTGCCAGGCATCCTCTGCGCTAGGTTCAACAGGATGGCGTCACTCAAAATCCAGCGGCGCGGACGATCATGGCGATTGGCCTGTTCTTCCCGCCAGGCCGCCAGCGCTCGCAGAACCGCCCGTTGCACACCGCGCAGTCGTTGGTGATCCCGCACACGCCGCCAGGCTTCCCGAGGATCGGAGCGATAGCGCGCAGGATCGGTCAACGCCATGAAATCCTCGTTCAACGCCATTTGCCAACCCCGCTCCGCCAGCATCGCTTGCTGTCGTCGGTACAGTTCCGGCAAATAGCGCACATCGTCAATCGCGTAAGCCAACCATTCTGGCGGCAGCGGCCGCCGCCGCCAGTCAGCCCGCGTGTGTTCTTTGTCGAGCGTCACACCCAGCATCTGCTCCACCAGGTTCGCATACCCGACCTGGTTTCCATACCCCAGCACCAGCGCGGCCAGTTGCGTATCGAAAACGGGTGCTGGAACCTCGCCATGCAAATGATGGAAAATCTCCAAATCCTGATAGGCCGCATGGAGAATCTTGGTGATCGCCGGGTTGCACAACACCGTTAGCAACGGTTCCAGAGAGGGTAACGCGATGGGATCAATGCAGGCCAGATAGTCAGCGCTGGCGATCTGGATCAGGCAGAGTTGTGGATAAAAGGTCTGTTCGCGGATGAATTCGGTGTCGAGCGCGAGCCAGGATGCGCCGTTTAATCCGGCGCAGAATTCAATAAGCGCGGGCTGGTCAACGATGTAGAGCAGGTCGCTCATTTATTTTGTTGAATCACGCTGCCAGCGCCCCGATTGACCGCCGGTTTTTTCCAACAGGCGGATATCGGTCAAGGTCATGCCGCGATCCATGGCCTTGCACATATCGTAAATGGTCAGCAGCGCAACTTGCACCGCTGTTAGCGCCTCCATTTCCACGCCGGTAGAACCCCGGGTTTCCACGGTCGCTTGGCAACGGATAGCGTTACGCTCGGGCAACGGTTCAAAGTCCACCGCCACCCGGGTCAGGGCCAGCGGATGACAGAGCGGAATCAAGTCGGCAGTACGTTTGGCACCCATAATTCCGGCAATGCGCGCTACGCCCAGCACATCGCCCTTGGCCTGAACGCCCGCTATCACCCGTTCCAGCGTGGCGGCTTGCATAAGAATGGAGCCTTCGGCGACCGCAATCCGGTGGGTAGATGCTTTGTCGCCGATATCGACCATAAGGGCTTCGCCAGCGGCGTTGAAGTGAGTCAGAGACATAGAGGAAGTGTAGAACGGGCATCCTGCCCGTTATAAGGGGCTGTGCAATACGGACTCGCTGTGAAGCCCGTATTGCATCATCCTACATGCTTGCCAATAAGGGGACGATCAGCAAGGCCACAATGTTAATGATCTTGATCAGCGGATTCACCGCTGGACCCGCCGTATCCTTGTAGGGATCGCCGACAGTGTCGCCCGTCACCGAAGCCTTATGCGCTTCCGAACCCTTGCCGCCGAAGTTGCCATCCTCGATGTACTTCTTGGCGTTGTCCCAGGCGCCGCCGCCAGCGGTCATGGAAATCGCCACGAACAGACCGGTGATGATAGTGCCCATCAGCAAACCGCCCAAGGCTTTAGGACCGGCGTCGGCGCCCATCAGCCACGCCATGCCAAAGGCGACGGCAATCGGCGTGAGCACCGGCAATAGTGAAGGAACAATCATTTCCTTGATCGCCGATTTCGTCAGCATATCCACCGCCCGTGAATAATCGGGGCGGGTAGTGCCGTCCATGATGCCCGGCATTTCCTGGAACTGACGACGCACTTCGCGCACCACGGCGCCCGCCGCGCGACCTACGGCTTCCATCGCCATCGCCCCGAACAGGAACGGAATCATGCCGCCGATGAACAAGCCAATGATCACCACCGGGTCCGTCAACGAAAATTCGACTTTAATATGCGCCAGCGTCAGTTTATGCTCGAAATCAGCAAACAGCACCAGCGCCGCCAGCGCTGCCGAGCCAATCGCGTAACCCTTGGTCACCGCCTTGGTGGTGTTGCCCACCGCATCCAACGGGTCGGTAATGCCGCGAATCTTTTCGTCCATTTCCGCCATCTCGGCAATGCCGCCCGCGTTGTCGGTGATGGGGCCATAAGCATCCAGAGCCACGATGATGCCCGCCATGGACAGCATCGAAGTCGCGGCAATAGCGACGCCGTACAGCTCCGCCCAATGGTAGGACAGGCCGATACTGAGGCAGACGGCCAACACCGGCAGAGCAGTCGCTTTCATCGATACCGCCAGACCAGCAATGATATTAGTGGCGTGACCGGTGGTGCAGGCTTCCGCGAGTTTTTGCACCGGGCTGAATTCAGTCGCAGTGTAGTATTCGGTGAAGACCACCATGGCCGCGGTCAGGCCCAGTCCGACCAGTGCGGAACCGTAAAGCCCCCAGGGATTCTGATCGCCTAACAGTACGAAAATGGCGGGCAGGAAAGCGACTGCGGAGATACCGCCGGCCACCGCCAGCCCACGATACAGGGCGTTCATAATCTTTTCGCCTTCCTTAGCCTTGACAAAGCCGCAACCGATAATCGAAGCGATGATTGACACGCCACCCATCAGCAGCGGCAGGACAACCGCGCCCTGGATCGCGTCGCCGGTGAACATCAGACTGCCGACCAGCATGGTGGCGATGATCGTCACCGCATAAGTCTCGAACAGGTCAGCGGCCATGCCAGCGCAGTCGCCGACATTGTCGCCCACGTTATCGGCGATGACCGCTGGATTGCGCGGGTCGTCTTCGGGAATACCGGCTTCCACCTTGCCGACCAGGTCAGCACCAACGTCTGCGCCCTTGGTGAAAATGCCGCCGCCGAGACGAGCGAAGATGGAGATCAGCGAACTGCCAAAGGCCAGGCCGACCAGCGGACCGAGATCAGGCACCTGGCCTGCGGCCAGATACAGCAACACATAATAACCGGCCACGCCCAGCAGACCGAGACCGACCACCAGCAAGCCAGTGATCGCACCGCCGCGAAAGGCGACTTCCAGCGCTGCATTCAAGCCATCATGCGCCGCCTGGGCGGTGCGAACATTAGCGCGCACGGATACATACATGCCAATGTAGCCGGCCACACCGGAACAGATAGCGCCGATGGCGAAGCCAACCGCCGACAGCGCGCCCAGGGTGAAAAAGATCACCACGCCGATCGCTACGCCAACAATGGCGATGCTGGTGTATTGCCGGTTCAGATAGGCTCTGGCGCCTTCCTGCACGGCGGAGGCGATTTCCTGCATACGGGCGTTGCCAGCGTCCTTGGCCAACACCCATTTGACCGACTGGACGCCGTAGATGAGTGCGCCGACCGCGCAGAGCAATGCGATAATCAATCCTATCGCTGCCATGATGCGAACCCTCCAATATGGGAATGAACAGACCTCATGGGTTTCTCCTGATTATATCGTTGGTTGTTAAATGGTTTTTTCGTTCGGCCACTGAAATCCGGGACGACGGAGGGCCAAAAATGCGCCAGGTTCCCTTGCGGATCGGGCTGGCGCGTTAAGCTCCCCGGATAAGATTAAGGGAATACGGCCCATGAATCAAAAATTGAGAACATTATAGCGGGCGCCCGCGCGGGAAAGCGTCTCTTCATCATGAAACTTGCCTCGCCTCTCACTGGACATTTGCCGATCTCAGCGTCCAGACTTTAGCTGTTTTCTCCGACCACCATGGAACCTGATCCAATGAAAATCGAAACGATCGCCATTCACGGCGGCTATCAGCCTGAACCTACCACTAAAGCCGTTGCTGTTCCCATCTACCAGACGACGTCTTACGCTTTCGACGATACTCAGCATGGGGCCGACCTGTTTGATCTGAAAGTGCCGGGCAACATCTACACCCGGATTATGAACCCCACAACGGCGGTATTGGAACAGCGGGTAGCGGCCATGGAAGGCGGAGTCGGCGCGCTGGCCGTATCCGCGGGTTCCGCAGCGATTACCTACGCGCTAATGACGATTGCGGAAGTCGGCGACAATATCGTCACCACCTCCACTCTATATGGCGGCACCTATAATTTGTTTGCCCATACGTTGCCGCGCTTTGGCATTGAGGCGCGCTTTGCCGACTATCGCGACATCGAAGGCATGGCTCGCCTGATCGATGAAAAGACTAAGGCGGTGTTTTGCGAATCGATTGGCAATCCGGCAGCGAATGTGGTCGATTTTGGCGCGCTGGCGGCAGTGGCGCATGCGCATGGCGTACCCCTGATCGTCGATAACACCGTGCCCACGCCCTATCTCTGTCGGCCGTTTGAACATGGCGCTGACATTGTCGTCCACTCCTTGACCAAGTACATGGGCGGCCACGGCACCAGCCTGGGCGGCGTTATTGTTGACTCCGGACTTTTCCCCTGGGATCAGCACAAGGCCCGCTTCCCGCGGCTAAACGAACCCGATCCTTCTTATCACGGCGTGGTGTATGTTGAAGCGCTAGGGCCAGCGGCATTCATCGGGCGAGCGCGGGTGGTGCCGTTGCGCAATACCGGCGCGGCGATTTCGCCATTCAACAGCTTCCTGATTTTGCAGGGTATCGAGACCTTGCCGGTGCGCATGGACCGCCACTGCGAAAATGCAGTCAAAGCGGCGGAATACTTACGTGGTCACGCGCAGGTCGAATGGGTTAAATACCCAGCGCTGACTGACAACCCGGAGAAACCGCTGGTCGACAAATACATGGGCGGGCGCGGCTCGAGCATTCTCAGTTTCGGCATCAAGGGCGGACGTGACTCTGGCGCCAAGTTCATCGATGCATTGAAATTGGTGACCCGGTTGGTCAACATCGGCGATGCGAAATCGCTGGCTTGTCACCCAGCGACTACAACGCATCGACAGTTATCGCCGGATGAAATGGCCCGGGCGGGCGTCAGCGAAGATTTGGTGCGGCTGTCGATTGGCATCGAACATATTGACGACATTCTTGCTGATCTGGAGCAGGCGCTGACGGCAGCGCGCTGAAATCACATTATTTTAGCCAGCCAGCGCCTCACTGCCATTAAGTTAAGAGAAGCTTTGTTTAATAACAATGTTTTTTGCGTTGGCGTTGGAAATTCAGCAAGGGTCTCGCGGAGGCTTTCTTCCGGGGTGGCTGGCGCCGTGGGCGATCACACGTTGGGTGACGCCCACACCGTGCCGTCCTGTGTGACCGCCAGGCTGTGCGTCTTCCCGGCGGCAATCGCCACCACCTCCCGCAAACCTGGGACTTGAATCGGGACTGGCCGGCTGGTCGTCGTGCCATCGCCCAGTTGCCCGGAGCCATTCAGCCCCCACGCCCACACCGTGCCGTCGCTGCGCAAGGCCAGGCTGTGCCGGCTGCCGCTGGCTACTTGTACCGGCGCGTCATCCGCTGCCTGCACCCCACTGAGGAACTCGCCGCCGCAAAGGGTGGCCAGTGGGAGGGGTACGGTTAGTTGCGCCCGGTGCCCTCATTGCCCATCTGTCCGTCCCGGTTTGCGCCCCAGGCATAACCAAAGGCATTGCCGGGACTGATCGCCAGCGAGTGCGTGCCCCCGCCCGCCAACAGCCCGGCGGCGAAAACGCCCGGCGGTAATAGCAAAACCACCAGGCTGATCAATAGAAAGGAAAACATGTGCAATGGATTAAAGCAGGAAGATCGGTTCATGATATGACTCGGAAGAGAGCGATGCAGTCCATCATGGATAACCTGTACTTTGGTGAGTCAGACCAAGTTTGACAAACTTGCCCGATTTTGCAACGGTCAATCGGTGACTTTTCTTTTTGGGTAACCGTTCAGTCTCCACCTTTGGCAAAAGGGGGTGAGGGGGGATTTTGACCCTATCGCCCGTGCGAAATCCCCCCCGGCCCCCCTTTTTCAAAGGGGGGAGGTGAATGCTTGCCTTGTTGGAATTGTAGAATGCGGTGAGGAACGCTGTTGATCAGCGACGGTCAGACAACGATTATTCCTTGCTCTAAATACCTCTTTCTATTAGCAGGAGGTGAGGAAACCGACTACGGCCATTCGCGCTACATTCACGAAGAAACCAGGATTGCCCCATGACCAAGAAAAAATCGGCCCCGAACAACCAGATTGCGGGCAATAAGAAGGCGTATCACGATTATTTCATCGAGGAACATTTCGAGGCTGGGTTATCTCTTCAGGGTTGGGAGGTCAAAAGCCTGCGGGCCGGTCGCGCCCATCTCAAGGAAAGCTATGTGCTGTTGCGCGATGGCGAGGCGTTTCTGTTCGGTTGCCATATTTCGCCGCTGACCTCGGCTTCGACCCACGTCGACGCCGACCCGACCCGCACCCGCAGATTGCTGCTGCACCGAGAGGAAATCAGCCGGCTGATCGGTTCGGTCGAGCGCAAAGGTTATACGCTGATTCCGCTGGCATTGTATTGGAAGAACAACCGGGCCAAGCTGGACATCGGTCTGGCGAAAGGCAAGAAGGATTACGACAAGCGGGCGACTGAAAAGGATCGTGACTGGGAGCGTGATAAACAGCGGCTGATGCGAGAACGGTAAGCCAGGTTTTCTCGCAAATGCAGGCGTCATCCACGAAATGGATACTGACGAATGAAAAACAAACTTCGTGTTGTTGTCCTCGTGTTGCTGATTCTTGGTGTGGGAACGGCCTACTGGCGGCAGGGTCAGGATCATCCAACGGAGGGCGTGCTGACGCTCTACGGTAATGTCGACATTCGCGAAGTCGAGCTGGCTTTTCGTCAACCGGGCCGCCTGTTGCGGATGGCGGTCGACGAAGGCGCAACCGTCAAGACAGGCGATGTCGTCGCGGAACTGGACGCACAGCCGTATCGAGATGCGCTGGCCGCAGCGGAAGCCGAGGTCCAGCGCGCTCAGGCGGAGCTCGATAAACTCCAACACGGCAATCGTCCCCAGGAAATCAAACGCGCTGAGGAGTCCGTCCGCCAGGCGGAAGCGGTCTTCCGCAAGGTGGACAGTGAGTTTCGCCGACAAAGTGAACTCGCCAGCACCGGGGCCGCCAGTCAACAAATTCTTGACGCTGCGCGGGCCGCCCGGGATGAAGCGATCGCCGCCCTGGCTTCCGCGCAACAAGCCTTATCCCTGCAACAGGAAGGTTTTCGACAGGAAGATATTGCCGCGGCGCAAGCGCGGCTGGCCAGTGCCGAAGCAGCTCGCGCCCAGGCGCAGACGGCGCTGGATGATACGCAACTCATCGCCCCGGCGGATGCGGTCGTGCTGAGTCGGGTGCGTGAACCCGGAAGCATGGTGGACAGTCACGCCGCCGTTTACACGTTGTCGTTGCGAAACCCGGTATACGTACGCGCTTATGTCAGCGAACCCGAACTGGGCCGCATCGCGTCGGGAACCCCGGTGAGTGTGCGCACCGATTCTTCCAAGAAGGTTTATCAAGGGCATATTGGTTTCATCTCGCCGCGCGCGGAATTCACGCCAAAGTCAGTTGAAACGACGGATCTACGCACCGACCTGGTCTACCGCTTGCGCATTGTCGTCACCGACGCCGATTCATGGTTGCATCAAGGTATGCCCGTGACGGTCACGGTTGCGACTGCATCCGCCGGGCAGGATTGAGTCATGAATTCTGTGGACGCCGCGCCGTCAATCGCGGTTGAACTTGATGGCGTGGTCAAGCGCTTTGGCGCACTCGAAGCCCTGCGCGGTATCCATGGACGTATCTTGCCTGGTTGCTTGACCGGGCTGGTCGGGCCGGATGGCGCGGGCAAGACTACGCTCATGCGGCTCATGGCCGGTCTGATGGCGCCCACTGCAGGCCGCATCACGGTGGCGGGTCTGGACTCGGTGCGCGACAGCACGGCGCTGTCGGACCGCATCGGCTATATGCCGCAGCGTTTCGGTCTCTATGAAGACCTGTCGGTGATGGAGAACCTGCGGCTCTACGCGGAATTACGCGGACTCGAGCGGCGAACCCACCGTGATACCTTCGAACGACTGCTGGAGTTCACCCGGCTTGGTCCTTTCACAACGCGATTGGCGGGAAAGCTCTCCGGTGGAATGAAGCAAAAACTGGGTCTGGCCTGTGCGCTGATGGCCACGCCTAAAGTGCTGCTGCTGGATGAACCGGGCGTGGGCGTCGACCCGGTCAGCCGGCAGGATTTGTGGCGCATGGTGCAGGCGCTGACCGATGACGGCATGGCGGTCGTGTGGGCCACCGCTTATCTCGACGAAGCGGAGCGCTGTGCCGCCGTGTTCCTGCTCAATGAAGGCCAGCTCAAATTTGCCGGTGCGCCCAGCGAACTCACGAGCCGTTTGAAAGACCGTAGTTTTCGGTTGTTGAATCACCGGCGCGACCGACGCGAACTGCTGTCAGAAATCCTGGAATTGACCTCGGTGAGTGATGGCGTTATCCAGGGCAACTCGATTCGCATCGTCTTGCGCCCGGATGGTCAGCATGAGGCGGTCGCCGCCTTTGCCGCACAGGTCGGGGCGGAGCTGCAACCGGTCACGCCGCGTTTCGAGGATGCTTTCGTCGATCTCCTGGGCGGCGGCCCAGGTGGAATATCCGCTCTTGCGCAGAAGATGGCACCCGTTATTCTGGACGATGACAACGTCGTGGAGTGTCGTAACCTGACCCGCCGCTTCGGCGCGTTCACGGCGACCGATCACGTCAGTTTCCAGGTGCGCAAGGGCGAAATTTTCGGACTGCTCGGTCCCAACGGCGCGGGCAAGTCCACCACGTTCAAGATGCTGTGCGGGCTGCTGCGCCCAACCGCTGGCGAAGCGCGGGTGGTCGGTCTGGATCTGCGCGTTGCCGGCAGCCAAGCCAAGCGGCAACTGGGTTACATGGCGCAGAAGTTCTCGCTCTATGGCTTGTTATCGGTTCAGCAAAACCTGGAATTCTCCGCCGGGGTTTACGGCCTGGAGGGGGCGTTGAAACGCGAACGCATCGAGGAAATGATCCAAACTTTTCAGCTTGGGAAATATCTCAAGAGCGCGCCGGATGAACTGCCGCTCGGCTTCAAACAGCGCCTGGCGCTGGCCTGCGCGCTGATGCACCGTCCGCTGGTACTGTTCCTCGACGAACCCACTTCCGGCGTCGATCCCATCACCCGACGCGAGTTCTGGACGCACATTAACGGCTTGGCGCATAAGAGCGTCACCATTATGGTCACCACGCATTTCATGGACGAAGCCGAGTACTGCGACCGGGTGGCGTTGATGTATCGGGCCAAGCTCATCGCGCTCGATACGCCAGATGTGCTCAAGGCTCGGGTTACCATCAGCGGTGACCAGGAACCGACCATGGAAGATGCCTTTATCCATCTTATCCAGGAGGTGGACGCTCAGGATGCGGCTTCATCGATGCGGGAATCTGCATGAACCTGCGGCGACTCATTGCGCTAGTGCGCAAGGAAAGTCTTCAGGTCATTCGTGATCCCTCGACTTTTCTGATTGCCTTCGTGCTGCCGGTCATTCTGTTGTTCCTGTTCGCCTACGCTGTTTCGCTGGATATCCGTAAGGTGGCGATTGGCGTCGTGTTGGAGTCCGATGGCGCAGCCGCTCAGTCGCTCGCCGCGGCGTTCAGTGGAACGCACTACTTTCAGGTCACACCGGCGCGGGATCGGCGGGAGGTCGCCGGTGAAGTCATCGCCAGCCGACTCAAGGGTTACGTCGTCATCCCCCAGGATTTCGAACGCCGGCTGGCGACGAACACAGAAAGTGCCCTGGTACAAGTCATCACCGATGGCTCGCAACCGAACACTGCCGGTTTTGTCGCCGGGTATGCGCAAGGCGTGATTGCTCAGTGGCTGGCTGGCCAGGTTGGGCAAAGCACGCCGCCTGTGATCGATGTGCGTTCGCGCTTCTGGTTCAACCCGGAAATTGAAAGCCGCCGGTTCCTGGTACCTGGGGCCATCGCTATTATCATGACGATGATCGGCACGTTGCTCACGGCGCTGGTCGTTGCCCGGGAGTGGGAGCGCGGGACGATGGAAGCCTTGTTGTCCACACCGGCGCGAGTCGTTGAAATTTTGATCGGCAAATTGTTACCGTACTTTGTATTGGGACTGCTGGCCACGCTGGGTTCTGCCCTGCTGGCCGTTTTCGTTTTCGATGTCCCGTTGCGCGGCTCGTGGTTTACCTTGTTACTGCTTTCCGCCGTTTTCCTCGTGCCGGCGCTGGGTCAGGGTCTGGTCATTTCGGCGCTGGCGAAAAACCAGTTCATTGCTGCACAAGCCGCGCTCTTCTCCGGCTTTTTGCCCGCCTTCCTGCTCTCGGGCTTCCTGTTCGAGATTGACTCGATGCCAACACCCATCCGTCTGATCACCTCTATTGTTCCCGCCCGTCACTTTGTGGCCTCTTTGCAGACCGTCTTCCTGGCTGGCGATGTATGGGCAGTGATGCTGCCGAACATGGCGGCGATGCTGGCGATTGGCGCGCTGTTCTTTACCTTGGCTAAGTTCAAGACCCGCAAAAGCCTGGATACCTGATATGGCGCTGCTTTCGCCGCGACTGCGCGCACAGATTATCAAAGAACTGCTCAGCATCCTGCGCGACCGGCGCGCGCGCGCCCTGCTCATCGGGCCGCCATTGATACAATTGCTGATCTTTTCCTTTGCCGCCACGCTGGAAGTGCGCAATGTTGCCATCGCCATTTACGATCGTGATGGCGGACGCGGGTCGCAAGAGCTAGTTGCCCGCGTCAGCGCTGCTACCTTCGTTGGCAGCGTGGCGACGATGCAAAGTCCGGAGCAACTACAAGCGGCGATCGAGCAGCGCCAAGTGCTGCTGGCCATTGACATACCGGAAACCTTTTCGCGCGATGTGGCGGCAGGTCGTCCCGCGCCGCTGCAAGTCATCGTCGATGGTCGCCGGGCCAACTCTGGGCAGGTCGCGCTCCGCTATGTAGAAAGCATCGCTGGCAATCTGGGCGCGACGATGCAGCCTGAAAGTTCCGGGAACAACGACCGGGTAGCCGTTCGGCACTGGTTTAACCCGAATCTCATTTATCAATGGTTCATTGTGCCCAGCCTCGCCGGCACTCTGGCGATGTTCACCTCCCTCATCGTTACAGCGCTATCCATTGCACGCGAACGCGAACTCGGCACCTTCGACCAGTTGCTGGTTTCGCCTACCACGCCTGCGGAAATTATCGTGGCTAAAGCCGCGCCGGCGCTGGTCATCGGCACGACGCTGGGGATGCTGATGGTGGGGGCGGGCGTATTTGCCTTTGGCGTTCCCTTCACCGGTTCCCTGGGGCTGCTGTTCCTGACCATGCTGCTGTTCATTCTGTCCATCGTGGGGTTAGGATTGATGATTTCTTCGATCTGCGCTACCCAGCAACAGGCTATTCTGGGCGCTTTTGCAACCGGGGTGCCGATGATTCTGATGTCTGGATTCGCCACCCCGGTGGAAAATATGCCGATGGTCTTACAATGGGTGGCAGAGGTCATCCCGTTGACCCACTTCCTGATCATCGTTCAGGGTACGTTCGTGAAAACATTGCCGGCAGCGGAGGTTGCCGCCCAAGCCTGGCCGATGGCGTTGACCGCTCTGGTGACGCTGAGTATCGCCACTCTCCTGGTGCGCAGTCGTTTGCAATGACCCTGAATGGCTGGAACTTTCCCACTAGCCAGTGATCCTACTTTCTTACCCAATGGGGGCGATTCCGGGTTTCGACGTGGATTGCAAAACCCAAGGCGCATGTCGAGGATGCAGCTCGCCTCGTTAAACTGGCTGTAAAATATAGTTGCCAACGACGACAGCTACGCTCTGGCGGCCTAAAGCCCGCTAGCCCCTGACCGAAACTTGCTTGTGAGGTTCGGAGCCTTTCGGGGCGCTTCAGGGGTCGACTAACACAAGATCGCCACCGAACCTGTCCGGGGGGGAGGGGCTAAAACTCACCGGAACCGCCGTTCGCCGCCCTGCCGGTCGGGTTGCGAAAGGTTAAATTAAAGATCAGGCTAAGCATGTAGGGCCAAAGGCAGAGGATCTGCGGACGGGGGTTCGATTCCCCCCGCCTCCACCAATTGAAGCGCCAAACCAACCCGCTCCGGCGGGTTTTTTCTTGGAACGCTGCACAATGACCATGCACGCCGCTCTGGCCCCGTTCATTCAACGCTGGCAAGACAGCACCCTGTCAGAACGCAGTGGGGCGCAGCCGTTGTAGCCCGGATTTCGCTATGCTCCATCTGGGCTACTGCGAGTTACGAGCTATCAGATTTGCTCCGCAATGAGGAACTGATAGGTGGTAAGTTCAGATCTTGAGAATACGCGAGAACAACCTTGCAATTCAGGAATAACATTCCATAATTGCAAGGATGATACCTCGTCGTCTTCAAGCCGTGCTAAATCAGCATCTCGATCAATATCCTGCTGTAGCCTTGCTGGGAGCTAGACAAGTCGGCAAAACCACGCTAGCGCAGGTCATCGCTGCCACTCGTCCATCCATTTATCTCGACTTGGAATCGGCGGCAGACCACGCCAAGCTCACTGATCCCGATCTGTATCTGGCTGACCATGAAGATAAACTGGTTATTCTGGACGAAGTTCACCGCCTCCCTGGTCTGTTCCAGAATCTGCGTGGTCTGATTGATCGTGGCCGTCAGCGTGGCCACCGAACCGGCCGCTTTCTGCTGCTGGGTTCCGCCGCCATTGATCTCCTCAAACAATCGGGCGAAACCCTCGCAGGACGGATTGCCTATATCGAGCTTGATCCTATCGACGCTCTGGAAATCAATCGCGCCGACTTGGATACGCTATGGATTCGCGGTGGTTTCCCCGACAGTCTGTTGGCCACTGACGCGACCCTGAGCCTGCAATGGCGACGGAACTTCATCCGGACCTATCTGGAGCGAGATATTCCACAGCTGGGACCCCGTATTCCAGCCGAAACCCTTCGCCGGTTCTGGACCATGCTGGCGCATCATCAGGGGGGCTTGTTCAACGCGGCTGAACTGGCGCGCGGTCTGGGCGTGGATGGCAAAACCGTAGCCCGCTATCTCGATCTGCTGGTCGATTTGCTGCTGGTGCGTCGCCTGCCGCCTTGGCATGTCAATATGGGCAAGCGACTGATCAAGTCGCCCAAAGTGTATGTGCGCGACAGTGGCATCCTGCACGCCCTGCTGGGGTTGCCGGATAAGGAGGCCGTATTGGGACATCCGGTTATCGGTTTCAGTTGGGAAGGTTTCGTGGTCGAAACACTACTGCGGATAGCGCCCTGGGGAACCGAGGCGAATTTTTACCGAACGGCGGCTGGCGCTGAAGTTGATCTGGTCCTGACCCTACCTGCCAGCCGAGTGTGGGCTATTGAGATCAAGCGCAGTCTTGCCCCGAAATTGGAACGCGGTTTCCACAGCGCTTGCGCCGACTTGGAGCCTGAACAGTGTTTTATCGTGTATTCTGGCGCTGAGCGTTTCCGGGTCAGCGCCCATGTTCAAGCAATCAACCTGGTTGATTTGAGCGCCATGCTGGCGGATTTATGAGGGGGAAAATTTGTTATGAGTCACCCTAAATTATTCAACAGGTTACTCTGTCATAGAGGCTCTTCCCGACCATGAACGCAATCATCAACCCCCGTGAAACCGGGCAGGCGCCGAACTGGGAACAGGAACTGGCGGAAATCGGTGCGGATATCGAGCGTGAAATGGAAAACCTGGTCACCGAGGACGACACGCCCGTGGACAATATCCTGTCGGAAAAACAGCAATGTCTGCTGACTGAACCCCTCTACGGCGCTTGGCCGGGACCCGCCCTGTGTACGCCGGGACATCGCCGTTTTCTGGCGCTGGCCAATGTCGGCCTGTTTTACGCGCTGCGTGAACCGCCTCTGGTTCCCGACATGATGCTGGCCCTGGATGTGCCCGGTCCCGGCGCCGACCTCAGCCTGAAAGCCAATCGCTCCTACTTTGTCTGGAAGCAGGGTGGCAAGCCGCCGGTCGTAGCTATCGAAGTGGTCTCGAACCGCGAAGCTGGCGAAGACAGCGAAAAATTGCGCAAGTACGCCATTGCCCGGGTGGAGTATTACGTGATTTTCGATCCTTGGCGGCAACTGTCCAATCGGGTGTTGCGCATCTATCAACTGACTGGTCAGGGCTATTTGGAACAGGCGGGGGGCCTGCTGCAGGGAGTTGGTCTGGGGCTGCGCTTGTGGCAGGGAGAATATGAGGAAATGGAAGCGTTATGGTTGCGCTGGACTGACACAACTGGACGGCTGATTCCCACCCGGACCGAGCAAGCCGAGCAGGAGCGTCAACGCATCTTGACCGCCGAGCAGTATGCTGAGCAGGAACGCCAACGCGCCCTGAATGCTGAGAGCCAAGCCGAGCAGGAACGTCAACGCACCGAGCAGGAGCGTCAACGCGCCAACCAGGCGGAACAGCAAGTCATACAACTCATGGCGCGACTGCGGGAAAATGGGCATCGAACCACCGAAATAACCAATCCATTCGAGTGATTCAAGAGGGCGGCAATCGCCGGGCCTGGCGATCAGGCGCAGCGCCGCCGCCAGTAGTTCGGGGCGATGTAACGGGTTTAACTGGGGCGGACGAGTCCGCCCGCAGAAACGCCGGACAGCCTTTCGCGCCACTGACCTGGTAATCCGCAGCCAACGCCTGACGTGCCCTCGCTGCATCAATCTCTAGCGCCTCCGTCAGTCCCCGGTATAGCAAATCGAACAATCGCCCCAAGGCCAACTCATGCGTTTGGCCGGTCGTGGCGAACAACCAGTCGCTTAACACCATGAAGCGTTGAAACGGCGCATTTCCTAGCAACAACGGTCGGGTTTGCGCGAAGCGTCCGGAATTGCCGATTAAATCCCAATAACGCGCAAACCGTTCCAGACGCCGCAGGGTCGCAAAATCCAGCACGTTTGAAGACAACAGGTTATAGGGCGGATACGGGTTGTAGCGGCAATCAAAGGCCAAGGTATGCCGGTCAATCGGCGCGCCGCGCAAGCGCTTGAGAATGCCGACCTGAATTTCATGCGGGTCCAGCGCCGCCAACCGGTCGAAGCTGGCGGCAAAGCTGGCCAAGTCTTCGCCGGGCAGACCCGCGATCAAATCGGTATGCAGATAGACACCGGTTTGTTGACGCAACCAGGTCAAATTTTCTTCGGTCTTCCGATCATTCTGCTTGCGGCTAATGCAAGCTTGAACGGCGGGATTAAAAGTCTGAATACCGATCTCGAACTGCAACGAACCTACTGGAAAGCGCACGATCCGGCTCTTTAGCGCATCCGGCAGATGGTCGGGGATCAGTTCAAAATGCAGAAACAATCCCTTATCCAGTCGCTCCAGAAAAAAATCCAGAATGCGCGCTCCCGTTTTGGCATCCAGATTAAAGGTGCGATCAACGAATTTAAAATGACGCACCCCGCGCTGATAAAGCTGCCCCAGTTCCGCCAGGAAGGGTTCGAGCGGAAACGGCCAGACCTTGCGATCCAACGCCGACAGACAGAACTCACACTTGAAAGGACAACCCCGCGAGGCTTCCACGTAAATCAACCGATGTGCAATGTCCTCATCCCGATAAAACGGGTAAGGCGACGCCAGCGCTTCCAGGGGCGGCGGTTCAACGACCGTGACCTTTTCAGCCGGCGGATCGTGGGCCAGCAACCGCCGGCACAGTTGGGCAAAGGCCAGATCAGCCTGACCGGCCATCACATAATCGGCCAGCGCCGCCACGGGCTGTTGTTCCCACGCATGACTGACCTCCGGGCCGCCCAGCACAATCCACACCTCGGGCCGCGCCTGTTTAAGTAATCCGACGACCTGCGTGATCTCCATCACATTCCAGACATACACGCCCAAGCCGATGATGCGCGGCTGTTCGGTCAACAACGACTCGACGATGTCCAGCGGTCGCTGGCTGATGATGAACTCACGGATGGCCGCCGCTTCCTGCAACTCCCCGAGGTTAGCGTACAGATAACGCAAACCCAGCGAAGAGTGAAAGTAACGGGCATTCAGGGTTGCAAGCAGGATGGCGGGCATGAGGATGCTACGTTGCTAAGTTATTGATGCTAAATAACCTGGATACTCAGTTATAATTTTCCTACAATTTCCTTCGAGATGCGCTTTTGAATGCGATATCCGGCGTCACAAGGAATCCTGTATGGAAAATTTGCTTGTTCTGTTGATCTGTTTCGGCATCCTGACAGCAGTTATTGTTCCGTTCGTCAGGCGAAGCGGCGCTTGGCGCGAATTAATGAAACCGCCTTTGCTGGAAGAGCCACCCCTGGCGGACAGAGCTGCCGCTGCGCCGGCACAACCACCGACCATTGACGCGGCGGTTGCGGTTGCCATCGCCTCCGCTGTCAACGCTATCGCTCCCGGTGCGCGGATTATCCAAATCGAAGAAGAACTCTAAATCAGAGGGAGTCACCATGATCTTTGCCCCTACTCCGAAAAATATTCACGTCACATTGACTGCTTTCAGCGACGGCTTGCGAAGCCTGTTCGGCGGTCAGGTTCCTGTTAAAAACCTGCTCCCCTCCTTGCAAGCCGCTGTTGCAATGGGGGTGCGTCATATCGAGCTTGACGGCGGTCATTACCAGGCGCCCTATGTCCAGGCAGGCGAGGATCCGTTCGTCAACATGCAGCAGGTGCGCAAAGCGACAGGTCCAGATATTGGCATACAAATTCTGACCCGCTCGATCTGTGGCCTGACCCTGATTCCGCAGCGACTTACTCTGTTGGAAATACAGGCCCGGTTGCTGAAAAAGCATGGCGTTGCGATGGCCCGCAATGTCGATTTCATGAATAACGTCGACAATCTGGTCAAGACTGGCAAGCTGATCGTCGATGCCGGACTGCATCATCAAGTGTGCTTGGCGATGATGGGAACACCCTACCCTTCCAATGAGGCGCACACCCCGGAATTCTATGTGCGTCTGGTGCAGAAGCTGCTGGAATCCGGTCTGCATTTTGACTCTATTTGCATGCATGACGCGACCGGCACAACGACTCCACACACCTGCTATGAAACAGCGAAGGGCTTGAAGAAAATCCTGCCCCCCGAGATTCCGTTGTCCATGCACACCTGCGACACGGCGTCGCTGGCGGTCGCTTGTTACATGGCGGGCATTGCCGGCGGCGTGGATGGCATTGACCTGTCCGTGCGGCCACTCGCTTCCGGCGCTGCGCAACCGGATGTGCGTTCGATGACGCAGGCGCTCAAAGACACCGGCTATTTGCTGGAGATCGATCCTAGCAAGGTCGACGACCTGGAACAGGGCTTGATCGACGGACTTCGGGACTATGCCTTGAATCCGGTCGCCGCCGCGCCTGACGCTCGGGTGGTTCAATTCCCTCTGCCGGGGGATGCAGTCGCCGCTATGCTTGAGGGTGTGGCCAGCGCCGGTCTTCTGGATCGTTATGCTGACGTACTGGCCGAATTTCCGATTGTGGCGCAAACCGGCGGCGCCTGGACCAGCGCAATGCCTGGCGGTCAACATTATTGGGCGCAGGCCCTGAGTAATGTATTGCACGGGCGCTGGGTGCGGATCGATCCGGGTTATGGGCGCTCCATCCTGGGTTATTTCGGCCACGCGCCGCACCAACCCGATTCCGCTGTAGTCAAAATCGCCGCTGAACAATTGCAGCTGGAGCCTTGCGTTGGCAGTCCACTGGAACAGGCGCCTGACAGCCTGGCTATCGCGGAAGAAGCATTGCGCGAACGTGAATTGCCGGTCACTGAGGAACATCTCTTTCTGGTGGCTGCGGCGATCACGCCCGGTATGCGCATGGAAGCGAATGCCGGTATGCGCTGGTTGACCGGGGAAACCGGAACACCCCCGGTTGCAGGGAAAGAACCGGAGGTTGCGGAAGTCGCAACGCTCCCGATCATTGCGCCTGACCCGGCTCCTGAACCGGAACCGGAACCGGAACCGGCGTCAGAATCTCCTTTAGTCCATATCGCTCCGCCTTTCACCGCACCGGTCACCACGCAATGCACAGTGGTAGAAGGCGATACCATCCGCACATTCCGCATCACGATTGAACCGCCAGAGCAATAAACTCCCCTCTTGAATAAAGATAGAAGATTTCTCCCCCCTTTGAAAAAACAGGGGGGCCGGGGGGGATTTGAATGTTGTAGCCGTCAACCCTTCCCCTATATTTTATCCATCCTAGATATAGAGGAATACGCCTCATGACGCGCTCAATTCGTTTCTTATTCATTCTGTTGACGCTGCTGGGGTTGCTGGCGGAGATAGCGTCACGCCCGGTCTTAGCGGCCTTTAGTGCCCCGGCGGCTTCGACAATTGCCTGGTTCTACGCCGCCGCGTTTGGCCGCTCGCCGTTGCCTAATTCGATCTTGCCCAACTACGGTGACATTACCGGACTCACCTTCTGGACTGATGTTTATCTGGACGGGGGCGCGGGTTTCGAGCAGTTCCAAAGCAATGTCAATGCCATCGCTGATTTCTTCGTAGCGTCGGACGAGTTTGAGGCGAAATACCCGGTGTCATTGACGGATGAACAATTCGTGACGGCCTTGTATGAAAACATGCTGGGCCGGTCGCCAGATCTGGGAGGCTTGGATTACTGGGTGAGTCGCCTGGATGTAGGCGATTCACGGGGGACGGTGCTGGCGAACTTTGCCAATACGCCGGAAAACCAGGACAGTAACCCGATTCGTAAAGCCGCGCTCCAGGCGTTTATCGCTTTCATTGCAGCGGATGCGAATGGCGCGATCACACCGACCAAGGCGGTAGCATGGCTGGCGGCGAATCCGGGGCTGGATGGGGCGGTGGTGGATGGCGGGGTGAGTCTTGCGGAGATTCGCACGGTGCAGTTGGACGGTGCGGATGGCGAGAACCGCTACGATCTGTTCGTGGGTCAGGCGCTGACCACTGGTCCGGCGCAGGTGGTGTTTTCCGAAGGGTCGCAGATGACCCTGAGATTTACGCTACTGTCCGGCCCAACAGGATTGACAGTCAACAGCGACACCGGCGCGCTCCGTTACCAGCCGCCGGGTGGGGTTCTGACCGGATCGAAGCCCTTCCAGATGCGCGTCACGTCCGGGGCTGCGACATTCGATGTGACGGGTAGCCTGGAATTGGTCGCGGCGCAACAGGTAGAGACGGCAACCTCCAATGGGGTGAGCCTGATTACGCTGGGCGATCTGGTGGAGATTGACGGGGATGCGTTACCGATGGGGGCCGATGCGGTCTTGCGCACCGGGACGACGGCGGACGGCGATCTGATGATCACGTTGACGCTGTCTGCGCCCTTGGCGGAAGGCCGCACGGTGCGTCTGAATACCAGCGCGTTGATCGCATTCTCCACGGCGGCGTCTGTGGCCGAAGCGGAACCTTATGCGGTGCTGGCCAGTGCGGATCAAAATTGTTCAGAGGATGCGCCACGCCGTTGGCAATCGACCAAGGGCTTTTTTATCAAGGGATTTGGTTACGACGGCGCGCGCGTATCGCGTCATTTGCTAGCGGAAGAAACGCTGGAAATTCCCGCTGGAGAAGAGTCCATCACCCTGATTTATCAAGCGGCCTCGGTGTTGTGTGCGGCCTACGCCCTAGGGAGTGCGGAGCTAGCGCACGATGCTCAGCCGGTGCTGTTCATACACGGCTTTAACTTGGGGGATAGTCTGGGGGGTGGCTCTGGATCAGACGATACCACCTGGAATCGGATGTTCACAGAATTACAAACGCGGATGGGCGGTAGCGTCAGCCAACCGAAAATTCTGCCGTTTGAATTCCGCTGGCGCACCAATGCCCGCTTTGAAGATGTGGCTGTGGACCTGTTTCATGCGGTCGCGTTGATTAAAACTAAGACCAGCAAGAATGTGCATCTGGTCGCACATTCCTTTGGAGGTCTGCTGGCGCGTACGTAAATACTCATTAGTTGCAGGTAGTTCTATGACATAGCTGTTGAATAAGCTACACTAATCACTATGCAAAACCGCTCCTTCACCCTAACGCTACCCGAGATCGCTGAAAGCGACCAGACCCCGGTCGTGCGGAGTCTGTTGCAGGTGATTGGCGAGCAGCAAGCGCATATTCAACGCTTAGAGGATGAACTGCGGCGGTTGCAGGGCGGTCCCCCCCGTCCGCAGTTAAAGCCGAACACGCTGCAAGCCGCCGTCAAGGCGGCGCTCAATCCCGGGACGGAGGAACCGCCTCGTCGAGGTCCCCAGCGGGCCAAGACCGCCGAACTCGTCATTCATGAAACCCGTCGGGTGATCCTGGAGGACCTCCCGCTCGGGGCGCGGTTCCAAGGCTACCGGCGGTATGTCGTCCAGGATGTCGTTATTGAACTCCATAATACCTGCTATGAGTTGGAGCAATGGCGGTTCCCTACCGGCGAATACGTCACGGCGTCCGTGCCGGTCGTGGTGCGGGGTGGGCACTATGGCCCCCAGTTCGTGACTTATGTTTTGCATCAATATTATCAAGCCCATGTGACCCAACCGGTCTTGCTAGCCCAAGTCCGGGAATGGGGGGTTGAGATTTCGTCGGGGCAACTGAATCGTCTGCTGACGGAAGGTTATGACGACTTTCACCAGGAAAAGGACGCAATCAAGGCAGTCGGCTTGACTGTTTCGTCCTACGTCCAAACGGACGATACCGGCGCCCGCCATCAGGGGCAAAACGGCTACTGCACGTACTTGGGTAATGAGTGGTTTGCCTGCTTTGCCAGCACCGATGCCAAGAGTCGCATCAACTTCCTGGAGGTCTTGCAGACCGAGCGCCGCTATGAAATCAATGCCGAGGCCCTAGCGTACATGGCCGACCATGGCGTGGCGGCCGGCCACCGGGAACGGCTGGCGCAACGCCCGATCGTCGCGACCGACCCCCAAGCGTGGGCCGCCTATTTGCGGCGGAACCGGGTCGATAGCCCCCGGGCGATGACCCTCGTCACGGAAGGCGCGCTCATCGGCGGGCTGGCCGCGCAGGGGTTTCCGCTGGATCTGCGCTTGCTCAGCGATGACGCCGGGCAATTTGCCCTGTTCACCCACGCCTTGTGCTGGGTGCATGCGGAACGTCCTCTGCAACAGATTCTCCCGCTGAACGAAGCGGATCGGGTCGCCATTGATGACGTGCAAGAACAGATCTGGACGATCTATCGGAACTTGGCAACCTACCGCTTATCACCCACCCAGGCAGCGAAAGCCGCCATCAATGCCCAGTTTGATACACTGTGCGCGACCGCCACCGCCTGTGAACCGCTTAACCATGTTTTGCGGAGCTTCCAACGCAACCGGGAGGAGTTGCTCCGGGTGCTCGATTACCCGGAATTACCGCTGCACAACAACCGCAGCGAGAACGATATCCGGGATATGGTGAAGAAACGCAAGATCAGCGCCGGCACCCGCAGCGAGGACGGACGACGATGTCGCGACACCTTCCTCAGTCTCAAGAAGACCTGCGTTAAACACGGTCTCTCCTTCTGGGAATACCTGTACGATCGGGTGTCCGGTCAAAACACGATCCCCCCGCTCACGGATTTGATTCGCCAAGCTGCTGCGGCTTGATTGTTCCCGCCTGCAGTTAATGAGCATTTACGCGCGTACTTATCTGCAAGGATTGGCGGATATAGCTGTTAGCTATGTCCCGCTGGTCGCCTCCCTGACCACGGTCGGCGCTCCGCATAGCGGCGTCTTTGCCAGTAACAGTGCTGACTACCCGGAGGGCGTGGACGGGATTGGGGGAGACCTTATCAGATACTGTAAGCAGGTTTCCTGTGTGCAAGCGGGACGAGCGAATGATCTTGTGGAAGACCTGCCACAGTGGTCACTGAGGACTGGCTCTATCATCGACGCCCTAAAGGATGATACCCGCCATCCGTTTTTGGTTAAGGACTTGCCGGTGCAAGTGCTGATCGGCCTGCGGACGTCGGTGAAGGCGTACTGGGAGAATTTCACTCGCCATAAGAGGATTACGCTAACGGATGGCGATGGACTGATCTCGTTCGAGGGCCAGCGTTTTCTACCCAGTGATCGTAAGCAGCAGGCGTTACGCCGGGATCAGCAGCTGCTTGGCGGCTTGGGTGCAAAGGTGAGTGAGTACGTCATTGCGCTGGACACCACCGAGGCGAATCTTGAAGGGAATGCAGTCGATGAGTCGGTGTTTCCGGGATTCAGTCACACCCCCAAGTTTCTGGATGATGAAACCTTTAATGGCGTCCGCGCCCTAAAAGCCGAAGTGAACGTCGAGGACAGCAGCCACGAGATTTTGCCGTATCTGGCGGATTGGATTACGGCGCATTCCTCCTCCCCGGATTTCTTCATCGAACCCGATATGGCCATCCTGCCGGGGGGCGTCTTCCTGATGGGCAGTCCGACCAGCGAAGTGGGCCGGTGGGACAATGAACAGCAACACACAGTGACAATCGCGAGTTTCGCCATCGGCAAATACGAAGTGACCTTTGACGAATATGACCAGTTTGCCGAGGCGACGGGCCGGATCAAGCCCGATGACGAAGGTTGGGGCCGGGGGCGGCGACCGGTGATCAATGTGGACTGGTTCGATGCGACGGCCTACGCACAGTGGCTGAATCAGCAGACGGGCTTGGCATATCGGTTGCCGACCGAAGCGGAATGGGAATACGCGGCGCGAGCGGGAACAACGACCGCACGCTATTGGGGAGAGAATCCGGATTTAGCCTGTAGCTACGCCAATGTGGCGGATTGGACGTTCCAGCAGACCTATCCAGACTGGACGATCCATGAATGTAATGATGGTTATACCTATACGGCTCCGGTCGGTTTGTTTACGGCCAACCGGTGGGATTTGTATGACATGCTGGGTAATGTCTGGGAATGGACTTGCTCACTCTGGCAAAATCCTTATGCGGGACAAGAGCAGATATGCAATATAAATTATACAACTGACGTCCAAGTGATTCGGGGCGGCTCCTGGTTCTACTCTCCCGCTTGGGTGCGTTCGGCGTACCGCAACTGGAACTGGCCGTCGCTTCGTAACAGCTTCCTAGGTTTCCGTCTTGCCAGATCGTTGTAGCCTCAATCCCCCCGGCCCTCCTTATTTTAAAGAGGAGGATGGCAGCAAAGGCATTTATCTGCTCTCTTTGCTAAAGGGCAGAAGGATTCGAGCTTGAAGAGCCTTAATCCCCTGTTTAAAAACTGCTGCTAAGCTTACCTCCATCCATCTTCCATCCATTCAGCAGCCAAGGGAAACCCTGTTCTATGTCTCATTCTCAGATCAGCATTGGCGTTCTGACCAGTGGCGGCGACGCCCAAGGCATGAACGCCGCCGTTCGCGCGGTGGTTCGCGCCGCCATTCACGAAGGCGCAGCCGTTTACGCTATCTACGAAGGCTATCAAGGCATGGTGGACGGTGGCGATCGCGTCCGTCAACTCGCCTGGGATGACGTTGGCAGCATCCTGCACCGGGGCGGCACGATCATCGGCACTGCCCGCTGTCCCGCCTTCCGGGAACGCGAAGGCCGCCGGCGCGCCGCGCGTAATCTGCTCCAATGCGGTATTGACCGCCTGGTGATCATCGGCGGCGATGGCAGCCTGACCGGTGCCAATCTGTTCCGCCAGGAATGGCCGGAACTGCTGGCGGAACTAGTGCAAGGCGGCGAAATCGACGAAGCAACGGCCCGCGCCCATCCCGCGCTGATGATTGCCGGGTTGGTCGGCTCCATCGACAACGACATGGTCGGCACCGATATGACTATCGGCGCTGATTCCGCCCTGCACCGGATCATCGAAGCGATTGACGCGCTGACCAGCACCGCCGCCAGCCACCAACGCAGTTTCGTGGTCGAGGTGATGGGCCGGCACTGCGGCTACCTGGCGTTGACCAGCGCTATTGCCGGCGGCGCTGACTACGTTCTTATCCCTGAATATCCGCCGGCGGAAGGCTGGGAAGACCGCATGTGTGAGATGTTGCGCCATGGCCGGGCGGCGGGTCGGCGCGACAGTATTGTGGTGGTGGCCGAAGGCGCTACTGACCGGGCCGGGAACCGGATCAGCGCCGACTATATCCGCCAGGTTCTGGAAGAGCGGCTGGGCGAGGATACCCGCGTGACGATCCTCGGGCATGTCCAGCGCGGCGGTACGCCCAGCGCTTATGACCGCTGGATGAGCACCCTGGTTGGCCACGCCGCAGTTCAGGAAGTGTTGGCGGCCACGGCGGACAGTGAACCGCAACTCATTGGCGTCCGTTATAACCGGGTTCGGCGGTTACCCTTGATGCAATGCGTCGAGCAAACCCGCGCAGTGGCGCGGACCATTGCCGAAAAGGATTACGCCAAGGCTGTGGAGCTACGCGGCGGTAGTTTCAACGAAATGACCAAAACCTTCCGGGCGATGGCCGAGGCGTTGCCCAGCGTGACGCCCGTGGACCGCCCGCGCCGCATCGCGGTATTGCATGGCGGCGGACTGGCGCCGGGCATGAACACCGCCGCCCGCGCCGCCGTGCGCCTGGGCCGGGATCGCGGCCATACCATGCTGGGAGTGCGCGGTAGCTTCGGCGGTTTGATCGGTGGCCGGATTGAAGAACTTACCTGGGGTGATGTCGAAGGTTGGACGGCGCTGGGCGGCGCGGAGTTGGGCGCCAGTCGGCAAACCCCGACCACAGAACAACTCTACACCGTTGCACGCGCCCTGGAGACGCACGACGTCGATGGTCTGTTGATTATCGGCGGTTGGAAAGCCTATCAGGCCCTGCACTGGCTCTACAGCGAGCGGGAGCGTTATCCGGCCTTCAAAATGCCGATGATTTGCCTGCCGGCGACCATCGACAACAACCTGCCGGGATCGGATTTAAGCGTCGGCGCTGATACGGCGCTCAATGTGATTGTCGAGGCGCTCGACCGCATCAAGCAATCGGCGATGGCGGCGCGGCGTTGTTTCGTGGTCGAGGTCATGGGGCGGCATTGTGGTTATCTGGCGTTGATGAGCGGGATGGCCAGCGGGGCGGAACGGATTTATTTGCCTGAAGAGGGCATCACGCTTAAGGACTTGCAGGCCGATGTGGAGCGCATGGTCGACAGCTTCGGCAAGGGGCGGCGCTTTTACCTGACGATTCGCAACGAGTACGCCAACGATCAATACACCACCGATTTTCTGGCCCGGCTGTTTGAAGAGGAAGGCAGTCACCTGTTTGACGTGCGCCAGGCGGTGTTAGGCCACGTTCAACAGGGCGGTAATCCTTCGCCGTTCGATCGCATTCTGGCGACCCGGCTGGCCGCGCACTGCATCGACTTCCTGACCGGGGAACTGGGGCGCGGCGGAGCGGCAGGCGCCTTCGTCGGTCTGGCTGAAGGTAAGCTGACGACCTTCCCGATCAAGCAGATGCCGGATATGGTCGATATCGCCAACCGGCGGCCGCTGGAACAGTGGTGGCTGGAGTTGCGTTCGGTGTTACAGGCCCTGGCGCAACCTTAGTCCAGGCAGCTACCGTTCCCTACCGCCGTCCTTCGCCGCCCGCCCGCCGCAGAATCGCATCCAACATTGCAGTGGGCAACCATCGCTTTAGGATGGCAAACAGGTATGTTGGCGTCGTCACCGGATAGCGGGCGCGAGGCCGGGGACTTTCCAGCGCATGAATCACCCGCTTCAACACCGCTTCCGGTGGCAGCGTGAACGGCGCGGCTGGGCCTTCCTTGAGCAACCGGGTTTCCATCGCCGCGTACTTTTTTCGATGCAGACTGCTTTCGCCCTGAATATGCCGCTGATAGGCTGCATGGGCGTTATCCCGAAACCGGCTGAGAATCGGCCCTGGCTCAATCAGGCAAACGTGAATGCCGGTATCCACAAGCTCCAAACGCAAGGTATCCGCCAGTCCCTCCAGGGCAAACTTGCTGGCCACGTAAGCGCCCCGGTAGGGAAATGCGACTAAACCCAACACTGAACTATTGTACAGAATCCGTCCTGCGCCCTGCCGGCGCATCACCGGGATCACCTGATTAGTCACTTCCAGCGCGCCGAACAGATTGGTTTCAAACTGCTCACGCAACGCATCACGACTCACATCCTCCACCGCGCCGGGTTGACCATAGCCAGCGTTATTGAACAGCGCATCCAGCCGGCCATCAGTCCGCGCCAGGATTTCCGTCACGGTGGACTGAATGGATAGGGGGTCTCGCACATCCAGACATAAACTTTCCAACCCTTCGGCTTGCAGGCGTTCGACATCCACGGCCTGCCGGGTTGTGGCGAATACCCGCCAACCGTGCGCTTTCAGACCATGGGCGACACAATACCCAATGCCCGAAGAACAACCGGTAATCAGGATGACCCTCTCGCTATTTGTCTGTTGATTATGTTGCACTCTCTTCTCCGGCATCCTCTTTCAGGGTTCATTGCCATAAAACTGCAATATAAATGCAATATAAAGACCGTCATCTCGTAGTAATCACAGGTTATATTTTTACCACAGCCCTTGAGGATGAGGGTTTTTTCTGTTTAATCATCTGTATAACAATCGCTTATCGGAGGTTTTCCGTGATCAGGCACAAGCTTGCATTCGCCGTGGCGGCCACTTTCACACTGGCCGGCGCCGCCCATGCCCAATCAGCTCGCGATTACATCAGCATTGTGGGTTCGTCTACCGTTTATCCTTTTACGACCGCCGTGGCCGAGCAGTTCGGTAAAGCGAACGCCAACTTCAAGACGCCCAAAGTCGAATCCACTGGCACCGGCGGCGGCTTCAAGTTGTTCTGTGGCGGCGTTGGCGTTGAATTCCCTGATCTTTCTAATGCCTCGCGCGCCATCAAGAAATCCGAAATCGAAACCTGCGCCAAGAACGGCGTCAAGGAAATTGTCGAGATCAAGATCGGTTTCGATGGCATCGTCGTCGCTTCCTCCAAAAAGAATGCCCCCATGCCGTTGACTACCAAAGACCTGTGGTTGGCGCTAGCCAAGCAGGTTCCGGAGCCGGGTACGGGCAAGCTGGTTGCCAATCCGTTCAAGACCTGGAAGGAAGTCAACCCGGAATTACCGGCGAAGAAAATCGAAGTGCTGGGTCCCCCGCCGACCTCTGGCACCCGTGACGCCTTTGTTGAATTAGTCATGGATGTCGGTTGCGAAGAGTTCGCCGCAGTCAAAGCGCTGGACAAGAAGGATGCAAAAGCGGTTTGCCAGACGATCCGTGAAGACGGCGCGTACATCGAAGCCGGTGAGAATGACAACCTGATCGTCAATAAACTGGTGGCTAACCCCAATGCGCTGGGTATCTTCGGCTACAGCTTTCTGGAAGAAAATCTGGACAAAATTCAGGGCGAACCGATCAACGGCGTCGAGCCGGAATTCGACAACATTGCCAGTGGCAAATATCCAGTCTCGCGGCCATTATTTATCTATGTCAAGAAAGCGCATGTCGGCGTCATTCCCGGCATCAAGGAATTCGTTGCTGAGTACGTCAGCGACA